>JBDKGV010000071.1:0-15368 GCA_039798005.1 Fibrobacterota bacterium | reverse complement strand
GAAGCCGTCGACCAGGTAGACGGAGGGCGGCATGTGATAGCCTCGGGCCTTGTAGTGGTAGCCCCCCGAGCCGTTGGTGCCGTTGGTGAAGACGCCGGGCACATGGTTGAGGGCCTGGGCCACCGTGCGGATGTTCTGGTCGCGCAGGGTTTCGGAGGGGATCACCGAGACGGAGCGAGGGGTCTCGTGCAGGGGTGCGGGTATCTTGGAAAGCGAGGCGTCGACGACCTTGCCACCGGTGCGCTTGCGCTTGCCGACCACTTCGACGTCGGCGGCCTTCAGAGTGTCTTGGGCGGCGGTAGGCGACTCCTGGGGCGCTTGGACTGAGACTGGAGCTGGCGGAGTGTCCTCGGCCATGGCCATGCCGGCCAAGACGAGGGGGAGGATGCGAACATTCATGGAGGGTTCCTATCGCTTTAGATGAGAGTGAGACTATATCTCAATCATAAGGCGAGGTCGTCTTGAAGCCAAGGGCCTTCAGTGCAGGAACTCCTTCACTGTCGCAGACAAAATGGGTTGAATCCATGCCTGCAATGAATCCGGCGACAGTATCCGGACCGGTCAGGTCCCGCAGAAGGTCCGGTAACCCGCCGAGAATTCCGCCGGGGCAGGATCTGTCAAATGCTCGTCGCCATGCGGGATGGCAAAGGGGTTGCGCAGGGCGGCAAGCAGCGTATTGAATGGCGTGAGGTCCCCGAGTGTCGCGGCGGTGAGGGCTTCTTCCACACGATGGTTGCGAGGAATCACCACAGGGTTGGCGCGTTGCATCCTTCGGGCACGGCGATCGAGGGCTTCCTGGTGGGGACGATCACAATCGTCTTGTGCGCATCGGGAGTGCCAGCGGTTCAGCCATTCCTCAAGAGGCCTGATGTCCTTGAAAAGTGTGCGCAGGTGTGACGCATCGCCTTGGGACGCCTTGCCAAGGAACCGAAAGGCCGAGGTCCAATCGATGGCTTGGGTCTGCAGGAGCAGGAGCCAATCGTTCACAAGCTCGGCATCGCTTGAATCGGTGGACTTGTGAGGGACGAGGCCAAGCTTTGCCTGCATCCCTTGAAGCAGGAACTCGTCGTGAGCCGTTCCGAACTCCTCGAGCACTTCGTTGGCAAGCTCCACAGCCAGCTCGGGGTCCGGTGAGAGCAGGGGCAGGAGGGTCTCGCACAGTCGGGCCAGGTTCCAGCGGGCCATGGAGGCTTGGTTGCCATAGGCGTATCGGCCGCCGTGGTCGATCGAGCTGAAGACCGCTCCTGGATCATAGCCTTCCAGGAAGGCGCAGGGGCCGAAGTCGATGGATTCGCCCGACAGGGCCATGTTGTCGGTGTTCATGACTCCGTGCACGAAGCCCACGCACAGCCATTGGGCGATCAAGGCGGCTTGGCGTTGCGCGACCAGGCGCAGGAACGCAAGGAATGGATTTTCGATGCCCTCAAGTTGAGGAGCGTGGCGCTTGATGGCATACAGGGCAAGAGTCTTGACCTTTTCCTGCTGGCCGCGCAGGGCGAAGAATTCGAAGGTCCCCACCCGCAGGTGGCTGGATGCCACGCGGGTGAGAACGGCGCCGGGAAGGGGGCCTTCGCGCCAGATGTTCTCGCCGGTGGCCACCACAGCGAGGGCACGGGTCGTGGGAATCCCCATGGCGTGCAGGAATTCTCCGATCAAAACCTCCCGCAGCATCGGGCCGACGGCAGCCTTGCCATCGCCGGAACGCGAGAAGGCGGTCCGGCCCGATCCTTTGAAGGCGAGATCGTAGAGCTGGCCATCAAGGGTGCGCTTCTCTCCAAGCAGCAGGGCGCGACCGTCGCCCAATTGAGGCGAGAAATGACCGAACTGATGCCCGGCATACACTTGGGCGATGGGGTTTGCATCGTCGGGCAGGCTGTTGCCGGAGAAGATCTGAGCGAGCTCGATGGGAGGAGTTTCCCTGAGCGGAAGTTCGAGCTGTTCAGAAAGCTCCAGGTTCCAGAACAGAAGCTTGGGGGCAGGTGCATGGGCTGGGGTGGCCGGGGCATGGAAGCCCGGGAGTTCCTGGGCGTAGCTGTGATTGAAACCAAGTCTCATGGAGGCAAGCTACCATGATCCGGTGCTTGCGTTTCATTCCCGGGCGGCTGCTTCGCGCTCCTTGCGCTTGCCCAGACCGTGGCGGATCAGGAGGCGCTGTACCGTGGGGGAGCTGATGCGGATTCCGCAGACTTCCAGGCAATAACTGATGCGGTCGCAGCCCCAATGGGGGTGGCTGCGGGCGAGCTTGAGGATTTCGGTCTCGGGTTCACCATGGGATTGGCATTGGCAGTCGTGTGGTGAAAGGCGCGTGGCGTGACGGTACCATGTGGCCCTGTGCACCCCGTGTCGACGGCAAGCTTCCGCGACTCCGAGTGTCGGGATGTCGGCCAGGATCAGCGAAGTGAGCTCGGGAGTCAAGCGCATGGGATCAGTCCAGCCGGAAGCGATAGGGCATGCGGAAGGCCACGGCCAGAGCCTTGCCTTCGCGGCGAGGCACCACGAAGCGCGAAGCCAGTGCGGCCCGGCGCACGCTTTCATCGAAGTCGCGTCCGGCACTCTTCTCAATGCGCAGATCCACGACCTGGCCCAGGGTGTCGGTGACGACCAGCGCCACGACGGTTCCCTCCCGGCCTTCGGCTTCGGCCCTGGTCGGATAGCCCGGAAGGAGCGGGGCGACGGAAGCCGGCACCCCGGAGATGGAAACCGGACCAGCGGGGGGCTGCGGGGCGATGGGGGCCGATGGGTGCTCCTCGATCGTGGTTCCTTGGGCGGTTCCCTGGGCGGTCGTCATTGAGCCGTGGTCGGACGGGGCCGGAGCGCCCAAGGTTTGCGGGGAGGCCGGGAGCTCGGGTGACGGTGGCGCGACCGTGCGGGAGACCGCAGCGGCAGCAGGAGGGCGTGATGGCTCGGATCCAGGCGTCGGGATTGCTTGGGATCTGCGGGGCGGCTCCATCTCGATCCATTCCGGTGCGGGAGGAGCAGGCTGCGATTCGTGTCGCAGCAGGATCTGAAGGCCTGCGACAAGGCTGAGCGCGGCCAAACCGGCACTGACGATGGTGATCCAGATGGTGCGCGAACGCGGCGGTTGCGCGTGATTCCAGCTCCATCCCACGCTGGACCAGCGCATGGCATCGGGACGGGTGCGACGACTGGCACGGGATTCCAGAATCATGGGGTGGCCTCCGGCTGGACCTGGAGCGCATACTTGTGCGCTCCGGAGGCCTTGACGAGATCCAAGACCTCCACGACTTTCTGGTACGGAAGTTGACCGCTCGCGATCACCAGCACCTGATGTCCGCTGTCAGACTGGCTTTTTGCAGTGAGGCGGGCCAAGGCAAGTTGGGCATCAACGGCCATTCCATCGAGCCGGATCGCGCCTTGGGCATCCAGCGCGATCGAGGACGCTTCTGGGGAGCTTTGTCCTGGCGCCTTGGAGCGAGGGAGATCCACTTCGATTGCCGAGGGGCGCACCAAGGTGCTGGAGATCATGACAAGGATGAGCAGGACGAGGAAGATGTCCACCAGCGGGGTGATGTTGATGCCGTGGATGGGGCCGGAGGTGTGGGTGGCTCCGGCCATCAGAAGGCCTCCTTCACTGTGGCCTGAAGACTGCGTGCCACCAGGATGATGCGCAGTTGGCGGGACTCCTCCAGCACCCAACTGACCCGGGCATGGAGGATGTTGTGGAGCACCACGGCGGGAATCGCCACCAGCAAACCTGCGGCGGTGGCGACCAAGGCGGCCGCGATCGCTCCCATGACCTGCGGACCTGCCTGGCCTGCGGCTCCCATCTGCTGAAAGGCCGAAAGGATCCCCAGGACGGTTCCTGTCAAACCCACGAACGGTGCATTGGAGCCGATGGTCCCCAGGATGCCAAGGCCCTTTTCGAGCTCATGACGCTCCTCGATCTCGCGGGCCTCGAGCAGGCGCTCCAAGGCATCGGGGCACAGGTGCTGGTGCGAGAGGGCGAAGGCGGACAGGCGCTCGGGAAGGGAACGGCCTCCGTCGGCCAGGCATTCGACCTCGGCGTTCTCGCGCAGCGAGCGGGAAAAGATATCCACCCAATGGCGGCTGTTGCCTGCGATCGTGCGAATGGCCCTCAGTCGCTGGATGAAGAGCACGGGCACCGCGATCATCAAGCCCACGAGAAGAGCGTGAAGGGAAAGTTCGATCCAGTGGAGCATCGGACCGAGTTGGACGAGTGTTGACTGCATGCTTCTCCCTTTGTGGATCTGATAAGGTTTTTAGCTATTAAGAATCAGTCTCAATCTAATCTTAAAGATAGCGGAAAGGGAGGAGATGCGCAAGAGGGGGATTCCTTCAGGAATGCGACAGCTTCAAAACGAAAAAGCCCCTCCTGCGCAATTGCGCAGAAGGGGCTTTGATCAAACCGGTCGACAGGCTCCATGCGAGCCCGCCTGTCGATGGATCAGGCCTTGAGGGCCTTGGCCATCAGCTCGCCGATGCTTGCGATGGTCTCGGACACGATGATGCCCGACTCGCGCATGGCGTTCTTCTTGTACTCGGCCGTGCCGGTACGGCCTTCGACGATGGCACCTGCGTGGCCCATGCGCTTGCCCTTGGGGGCGGCGGCGCCGGCGATGAAGCCCACGACGGGCTTCTTCACGTTGAGCTTCACGAACTCGGCAGCGGCCTGTTCCTCGGGTCCACCGATCTCACCGATGCAGATGATGCCTTCGGTCTCGGGGTCCTCGTTGAACATGCGCAGGACGTCGACCATGGACAGGCCATGGACCGGGTCGCCGCCGATGCCCACGGCGGTCGTCTGGCCAAGACCCAGCTGGGTGGTCTGGTAGACGGCTTCGTAGGTCAGGGTGCCGGAACGCGAGACGATGCCCACGCGGCCGCGCTTGTGGATGAATCCCGGAGCGATGCCGATCTTGCACTCGCCGGGAGTGACAAGGCCGGGGCAGTTGGGCCCCAGCAGCATGGCGCCGCGACGCTCGACTTCACGACGAGCCCACACCATGTCCATCACGGGGATGCCCTCGGTGATGGCCACGATCAGGCGGATGCCTGCGTCGGCGGCTTCCACGATGGCGTCCGCGGCCGCCGGAGGCGGCACGAACACGAGCGAGACGTCGGCGCCGGTGGCCTTGACGGAGTCATGGACGCTGCCGAAGATCGGGAAACCCTCGTGGGTGGTCCCGGCCTTCTTGGCGTTCACGCCACCGACGATCTGGGTGCCGTAGGCAGCGCACTGGAGGGCGTGGAAGGTGCCGGCCTTGCCGGTCAAACCCTGAACGACGACCTTGGTGTCCTTGTTGACCAGAATGCTCATCGTGCGCCTCCCTTGGCGGCCTGGGAAAGCTTCTCGGCGGCATCCACGAGGCCGTCCGCGGAGATCAGGGCCAGACCCGACTCGTTGAGGAGCTTCTGTCCGAGCTCCACGTTGGTGCCCTGCAGGCGGACCACGATGGGCACCTTGGGCGAGAGCTTCCTGGTGGCGTTGATCACACCTTGCGCGATGATGTCGCACTTCATGATGCCGCCGAAGATGTTCACGAAGATGACCTCGACCTTCGGATCGGTCAGGATGATCTCGAACGCCTTGGTGACGGCCGCCTCGTTGGCGCTGCCGCCCACGTCCAAGAAGTTGGCAGGCTGAAGACCAGCCTGCACAGCCAAATCCAAGGTGGCCATGGCAAGGCCTGCACCGTTGACCATGCAGCCCACGGTGCCGTCCAGCGACACGTAGGAGAGGCCCCACTTGCCGGCTTCGATCTCGGCTTCGGTCTTGTCGGCTTCGGTGTTGCCCAAGTGGCCGCGACGGAACTCTGCGTTGTCGTCAACGATGAATTTGCAGTCAAGGATGACCACATGATCTTCCTTGTCGATCACCAGAGGATTGATCTCAAGCATCGAGGCATCCTCGGCTTGGTAGACCTTCCACAGGCCGTTCACCACGGCGGCGAACTCTTTGGCGGTCTCGCCCGAGATGCCCAGGAACGCAAGCGCACGGTTGATCTGGAAGTCCCAGAGGTCGTGGCCGACGGGAGGATGCATCCGCAGCAGCTTTTCGGGCTGGTTCTCTGCGAGGTCCTCGATCTCCATGCCGCCCTCGGCGCAGAAGATCACGACGGGAGTGTTGGCTTCTCTGTCGAGCAGGAAGGCGCAGTACAGCTCACGGGCAATGGCCGTCTTGGGCTCGAGCAGGAGTTGGTTGACCACTTCGCCGGCCGGACCGGTCTGATGGGTCACGAGAGTTGTACCGATCAACTCCTTCACGATGGCTGCGCCAGCGGCGGCTCCATCGAACAACTTGACGCCGCCGGCTTTGCCGCGACCGCCAGTGAACACCATTGCCTTCAGGACGCCCCCAGAAAGACCGAGTCCGCTCAAGGCGGACTCGACTTCTTGGGGAGCAGAGATGAGGGCGCCAACGGGAACTTTCAGTCCGTGGGACCGAAGTACCGCTTTCGCTTCGCTTTCCAGCAGTTTCACCTTATGCTCCTTCGTTTCGTGATCAGGCCAGGAGGGACTTCCCGGCAGACTTCAAATCCTGTGCAGCCTGGGCGACGCGCTTGGCCATTCCGACTTCCGCGGCTTTGAGATAGCTGCGGGGGTCATAGAACTTCTTGTTGCCCACTTCGCCTTCGACTTTCAGGACGCCGTCATAATTCTTGAACATATGCTCCACGATTGGACGTGTAAAGGCATATTGAGTGTCAGTATCAATATTCATCTTGATCACGCCGTATTCGAGCGTCTCGTGAATTTCGGACAAATCAGATCCCGAACCGCCGTGGAAAACGAGGTCGAGGGGATTCTCGCTGGTGCCGAACTTCTTCTGTACCGCGGCTTGGCCGTCCTTGAGGATTTTTGGGGTCAGCTTGACGTTGCCGGGCTTGTAGACGCCGTGGACGTTGCCGAAGGTCGCCGCCAGCAGGAACGGGCCGATCTTGGAAAGGCGCTCAAAGGCCATCTCCATGTCTTCCGGAGTGGTGTAGAGCTTGTCGTTGGAAACGCCCGAGGTGTCGTGTCCGTCCTCCTCGCCGCCCACGATGCCGGTCTCGATCTCCAGGATGATCTCGTTCTCGGCGCACTCCTTCAGGAGCTCCTCGGAGAGCTTGATGTTCTCTTCCATGGACAGCTCGGAGCCGTCGAACATGTGGCTGTTGAAGAGGTTGGGAAGGCCGGCGGCGCGGCGCTTCTTGGTCTCGGCGATCAGCGGGCGCACGAACTTGTCCAGCTTCGACGGATGGCAATGGTCGGTGTGCAGGGCCACCAGGATGCCGTAGCGGTCGGCCACGGTGTGCACATGCTGGGCGATGGTCATGGCGCCAAGGGCCATGTCCTTGATGGTCGAGCCCGACGCGAACTCGCCGCCACCGGTGCTCACTTGGATGATGCCATCGGACTTGGTGTCGGCCAAGCCCTTGAGGACGGCGTTTGCCGTCTCGGTGCTGGTCACGTTGAAGGCCGGAAAGGCGTATCCGCCCTTCTTGGCGGCAGCGATCATCTCACGGTACTGGGCTGGTGTCGCAACGGGCATGAAAGCCTCCATGTTTGGTTGAGTGCAGGAACTGAGAATAAAAAAACGTCTCACCCTCGCCCACTTTGGATCAGCCCAACTCGAAGAATCGCTCGTGATCGAGGATCAGGAGCAACTTTCCCTCGAGTTTGTAGGTGCCGGTGATCCAAGTGCGGGCCGCCCCCTGAAGGGTCGAGGGCGGTGCTTCGAAGAGGTTTTCATCCATCTCCAGCACGTCCCCGATTTCGTCCACCACCAGCGCCAAGGGGCCATCGTCATTGTGGAGCACGACGTTCAGGCTGTCGGCGACCTGTTCCAGGGATGCCACGGGAAGATCCAAAAGGCAGCGGAGGTTGACGGCGGGAACGATCTGCCCTCTCAGGTTGATCAGCCCTTCGATGGCTTCATGGCAGAGCGGGACCGGAGTGGTGGCGCAAGCGGGGAGAATTTCCTGGACGGCCTCGACTTGGATCCCGAAAAGGAATGAAGACAGGGAGAAGGTGCAGAACTGGCTCATGAACTGGCCTCCAGACCGGCGCGGACGATGGTTTCCATGTCGAGAATCTCCGTGATCCGCTCTTGCAGGACGCGGCAACCCGAGACCCCGTACCGGCTGCCCGGGCGCTGGGCGACCAGGGACTCGCGAATGATGTCGACGATGGCATCCACCATCAGGCCGACAGGCTGTCCCCCGGTGTCATGGACCACGACCGGGATCTTTTCGCCCGGTTGCAGGTTGGTGCGCGCGACGATGCGGCGCTCGGGAAGGATGTCCGAAATGCGGATCAGCGGAAGGAGCGTGTCGCGATACTGGACGACCGCAAGGGAGCCGGTATGCTCGATCGTCGCCGGATCGATCTCCTCAAGCCGGGAGACGACGGACAGGGGAATGGCCCAGCGCGCGTCGTCAGGTCCGCGACACAGCAGGATCTCGACGCTGCCGTCCTGTGCATCCTCCTTGACACCGGAGCCGGCCGTCACGGCGGCTCCGCCGGAGAAGATGTTGGCCTTTTGCGCCAGTCCCATCACATCAAGGATCAGGGAAACCTTTCCGTCGCCCAGGATGGTGGCTCCGGCGAAGACGGGAATTCCCTTCAGATGCTTGGAAAGAGGTTTGACCACGATCTCCACGGTGTCGCGCACCTCGTCCACGACCAGTCCGAACGGATGCCCGTCGGCGGTGAGGACCACGATGCTCAAGGAATCGTCCCCTTCAGGTGGACGGATCTCCTCCCCGGTGTTCCAAAGTTCGTTCCCGAGGAATGTCAGAGGGAGCAGCTCGCCGCGCAGACGGTAGACCGGGGTTCCATGGATGTGCTCGATCTTGGCGCGGCCTTCGGGGCCTTCAAGCCGCAACAGCTCGACGAGGTTGACTTGGGGAATGGCGTATCGCTGCTCGTGGCAGCCCACGATCAGGGCCGGGATGATCGCAAGGGTGAGCGGGATCTTGATGCGGGTGACCGTGCCCTTGCCTGGAAGCCCGGAAAGGTCGACGGTTCCTCCGATGCGCTCGATGTTGGTGCGCACGACGTCCATTCCCACGCCCCGCCCGGAGATGTTGGTCACGGCCTCGGCGGTCGAGAAGCCTGGCAGGAAGATCAGATGCACGAGCTCCTTGGCCGACATCATGGCTGCGGCTTGGGGGGTGATCAGTCCTTTTTCCAGCGCCTTCCTCTTGATCCTTTCCGGATCGATCCCGCGACCGTCGTCGCTGATCTCGATATTGACCTGCCCTCCCTCGTGGAAGGCGCGCAACCGCAGGGTGCCCTCCGCGGGCTTGCCGGAATTTTCGCGATCACCGGGTCCCTCGATGCCGTGATCGATGGAATTGCGCACGATGTGGGTCAGGGGATCCTTGATGGCTTCAAGGATGGAACGGTCGAGTTCGGTCTCGGCGCCTTCGATCTCGATCTTCACCCGCTTTCCCAGTTGCTGCGCGACATCCCGGACCACGCGTGGAAAGCGCCCGAAGACGATTCCGATGGGCTGCATCCTGGTCTTCATCACACCTTCCTGCAGCTCGGTGGTGATCAGGCTCAGGCGTTGCGCGGCGCCGAGGAAGTCCGGATCCTGGATCCGCGTGGTGCATTGGAGGATTTGATTGCGGGCAAGGACCAGTTCACCGACTTGATTCATCAGGCGTTCGAGCAGGCCCACATCGACGCGGATGCTCGAGTCGGCGGCGTCGCCTTTGCGTGCCTTGCTTTGGACCTCAAGGTTTTGAGTGATGACTTCCGGTGGAACCTGGGCATTTTCGGCCAGGATTTCCCCGATGGGACGCCGATCCCCTTGGGACTGGGATTGGAGTGCCTGATCGATGTCGGCCCGGGTGGTGACCCCTTGGGCGACGAGCAGTTCTCCCAGCCGTGGCGGAGGAGGGATCGTCTCCTCGAAATTCGATGGTGGATTGAAAGTCGACTCGTCAGGAGGGAAGCTCGATTCGAACTGGATCGACGAGTGGAGCGAACCGTTCAGGAGATCCATCAACAGATCGATGAGCGCCTCGTTCTCCTCCTCGGACTCCTTTCCGGCCTGCTCGAGGCATTCGAGGTGGAGCCGGATCGCATCGACCGTCTTGAGAAGCGCGTTGCCCATCTCGGCTTGCCAGGGGAGCGATTTTTCACGCAGGCGCTGCAGCAGGTTCTCGCCGGTGTGGGCGACCCGTTCGAGCCGATGAAAGCCAAGGAATCCGCAAGTGCCCTTGATCGTGTGCAGGGCGCGGAAGATGCGGTCGATGCACTTGCCGTTGCCGGGGTCCCGCTCCAGGACCAGGAGGTCGCGGTCGAGCTTGTCGAGACTCTCGCCGGACTCGACGAGAAACTCCTTGATGATGTCGTCCATTTCGGAACTCATCGCACGTCTCCTTTGGCATGCTTGACCTTCAGCACAGCTTGAACCCCTCGGAAAGGCGAAGCAATTCCGCCGCCAGATGGTCGAGCCTGGTCGCGTTGGAATGGATCGAGCTGGCACTGCCGGCCTGGATGCGGGATACCGCGGACAGGCCTTCGATGTTCAAGGCGATCTCCTGCACGCCCACCGTGGCCTTCGCGATGCTGCCTGCGATTTCTCGGGTCGTGGCGGTCTGCTCCTCCACGGCTGCGGCGATGCTCGTCTGCATCGCGTCGATCTCCCGGATGACCTCGACGATCCGGCCGATGGCCACCACCGCCTCCCGGCTGTCCGCCTGGATCCCTTGGATACGCCGGGCGATGTCCTCCGTCGCCGCGGCGGTCTGCTTGGCCAATTCCTTGACCTCCCCTGCGACCACCGCGAAACCCTTGCCTGCGGCACCGGCGCGGGCGGCTTCGATGGTCGCGTTCAGCGCCAGGAGGTTGGTCTGCTGGGCGATGGCGTGGATGGTCTTGACCACCTCGTGGATCTCCTGGGAGGAGGCGCCCAGCCTGATCACGGTCTGGTCGGTCGTTCCCGCCATGCCCACCGCCGCCGATGCGACCTGAGCCGCGCGGGCCGAGTTGCGCGCGATCTCCCGGATGGATGTCGACATCTCCTCGCTGGCGACCGAGACGGCGGCGATGCTGCTCGATACCAGCTCGGCATTGGCGTTCACCACGAGCGCCTGCTGGGACAGCTCCTCGCTGGCGGAACTCATGTGCAGGCTCTCCGCGACCTGCGACTTGGCGGCCAAGTCCAGCACGGTGGCGGAACTCGCCATCTTTCCGATGCTGTCCCGCAGCGTCCCGATGACGATGTTCAGGTTGTCGCGGATGCGGGCATGCTCGCCGAGATACTGCCCTCCGACCTCGATGCTCAGGTCGCTTTTGGCGATCCGTTCCAGGATGGCGCTGGCTTCTTGAACCGGGGCGATGAAGGCCTCGAGCATGCCGTTGATGCCGGTGCACAGGTCCCGGTAGCAGCCTTGGAAATTGTCGTCCGGCAGGCGTGCGTGCAGGTTTCCGCGACTTGCCGATTCCGCCAGGGAGCCAAGGTCGGAGGAGAATTCCGAAAGTACGTCGGCAATCTGCAGGACCGACGATTGGAGGCTTCCTTCGCGGGAGAACCCCGACCGGGCGCTTTCGAGGTCCCCGTGCGAGAGCCGTTCCATCGCGCGCTTGAAATTCGCAAGGTGCTCGACCATGTTCTGAACCGAGGTGCCCAGGGTTCCGGCGATCCGCTCCTTCAGGACCGGAGCATCCAGCGTGTCCTGTGAGATCGCCTGCACTTGGGAGACCAGCGTGCGCAACCTTCCCTTGATATGACCGAGCTGCTCCGTGCGATCGGTCCCGGGACCGCAGGGGATCGATTCGATCCCGAATCCCATGGTCTCGAGCGTGGAGAGGAGGAAGGAATCGCCGATCGCCTGCATGTCGTAGTTGAAGACCTTTTCGAGGGCCATGTACGCGTCGATGGCCTTGTCGCGTCTGAAACGGCCGAAATGCCGCCGAAGATGGTGCCATGCGATCCGTTGCAATTCCGCATAGGAACCGATGTACCACTTGAAAGGCAGGTCGATGCGATCATGGACCATGCCCACCGTGAGGCGGCTTTCGAAATAGGCGAGATCCCAGTTGTGGCCGGCACCCAGGAAGATGCTGAGGAAGCCCTCGGCCTGGGCCGCTTCCAGATGCGTACGCAACGTGTCGAGTGACGTGCCGCGCCTGCGCGCAAATTCCTCGAAGAACGTGCGCGTGGGGGGGAAGGAGAATTGCCAGTCGTAGAATTCCCGGGCCACGGTGCTTGCGATCCCCGTGGCCCAGGGCGACAGGGCCATGAGGCGCCGGCGCTCGTCCTCCTCCAACCTGAGGAACTGCCTGCGCCTGCTCAGGGACTCCTCGTCGATGCCGAAGCGGTCGGCAAGCCTGTCCAGTTTTTCCGTGCCGAAGCGGGTCTTCATGATGGGCCCTTCAGATCCGGAACTTGCCGAGGGTGTCCCGCAACTGCGCGGAAAGGCCCGCAAGTTCCGAAGCCTTTTGACGGGTATTGTCGACACCGGTCTGCGCGGTCCTTGCGGTTTCCGCCACGGTCCCGATCGTGCTGGCGATGCCTTGGGAGCGCCTGGACGCCTCGCTCATGTGGCGGGCGATCTCCTCGGTGGTCGCCGTCTGCTCCTCCACGGCGCTTGCGATGGACGTCTGCAAGTCGCTGATCGACTGGATGACGCTTGCGATCTTTTCGATGGCCTCCACCGATTCCACGGCATCGGTCTGGATCGCGCCGATCTTGCTGCTGATCTCGTGGGTCGCTTGGGCCGTCTGCTTGGCCAGCTCCTTCACTTCGCCTGCGACCACGGCAAAGCCCTTGCCGGCGGCTCCGGCGCGGGCCGCTTCGATGGTGGCGTTCAAGGCGAGCAGATTGGTCTGCTGGGCGATCGAGGTGATGACCTTGACGACCTCCCCGATCTCCTCGGACGAGATGCCCAGCTTTTGGATGGAGATGTTCGTGGAGGAGGCGAGCCGGGTGGCGTCGTTTGCGATGCGGGCGCCTTCGCTCGTGCTGCGGGAGATTTCACGGATCGAGGAGCTCATCTCCTCGATCGCCGTGCTCACGGAATGGATGTTCTGGTGAACGACATGCGTGGAGCTCTCGGCCTCGGATGCCTGGATCACGCTGTTGCTTGCGTTGAGTCCGAGCTGGTCTCCGATGTTCTTGAGCTCGCTCGATGCGTCGTCCAAAGCCTGGGAGCTTCTTGCGATCTCGCCGAGATTGCCGCGCAGATCCTCGATCATGGCGTTGATCGCGTGCTTGATCCGGGCATGGTCCCCTTGGAAATTCCCCATCACCGGGGTGGTCAGGTCCCGGTTGGCCACGCGTTCCAGTGCCTGCAGTCCCACTTGGACGGGATCGAGTACGGTATCCAAGGTGCGGTTGATGCCGTTGACGATGGCTCCGAAATCCCCTGAATGGACCGATGGATCCGCTCGGAATCCCAAGTTGCCCTTCGAGCATTCGTCCATGAGGGAATTGAGATCGGAGATGAGGGATTTCAAATGGCCGCGAACCTCCTCGATATTGTCATTGATGACGGAGAGCTCGCCGGGGAAGGGGGCCAAGGGGGCGTCGAAGTCGCCCTTTCCGAAGCTTGCCACGCAGGTCATGGTGCGCTGATTCACCTCCTGCAAGCCCACGATCATCCGGTTCATGCCTTCGGCCATGGTGGCGTAGGAGCCTTGGAACCGCTGCACATCGATGTGAGCTCCGATGATTCCGTTCTGCTGGGCCAGGATGACCCTCTCACTCTCCTCGATGAGGCCGCGCAGACTTTCGCAGATCTTCTGCAGGGCGGGTCGCAACTCATCCGTATCACTGCCGCCGGAGGCGTCGACGGTAAGGTCGCCTTGAGCCAGGCGGCGCAGGCCTTCGACCATGAAGAGCAGGGAGTCGGCGAAGCCGTCCATGTCGCGACTCAGGACCCCCAGTTCGTCCCTGCGTCCCGTGGCGATACGGGTCCAGAGGCTGCCTTGGGCCAATTCGCGCATCATGTTCGTGCAGCGGTTCAGGCCGCTGACGATGGACCGGTGGATGAGCCATCCCAGGACCAAGGCAAGGATCACCGTGATGATCCCGATCACGAGCAGTTGCAGGTGCAGGGTGTGCGCCAACTCGCGGTTGGTCCGTTGGGTTTCCTTGGCCTCCTGGAGCTTGATCTCGCGCATGCGTTGCAAGCTCTTGCGGTAATCCTCAAAACTCTGGAACAGTTCGCCACTGCGCATGGAGATCAATGCCTGATCCCGTTTTCCATTTTTCGCATCGTCCAGGACGACGGTTCGTTTGGTGCGATGGTCCTCCTTGATGGCGGTGTATTGCTTGAACGCCGAATCCATGGCCGGGGAACGGATATGGCCTGCGAGCTCCTTGGCCAAGGTGTCATTGTGGAGTGCGCGTGCCCTGAGCCGATTTTTGATCATCTCGATCTCGTCCGTCTCATAGGCGAGCAGAAGGTCCCGCAGGTCGGACCAGTTGCGCTCGGTGTTTTCATTGATGCTGGCGACGAGACCAAGCGGCAGTGTCTGCTCATGGTAGAGTGCCGCATCACGCTGCTGGAGGGTATCCACGTCTCGCCAGCCGATGAAGCCCAACAGGCAACCCAGTCCACAGATCAGGGCAAACGCCATGAACAGCTTGGTTCCGACTTTCATGTGATCGAGCATGTGCGTCTCCTGCGCGGCGGTGCGCTACGGCGGATTGATGCCCGATCGTAGCATACTCATTCGGGGCAATGCAATCGTCGCTCGATCTTCTTGGGCCTTCGAGAGGAGCTGTCCGGGAACGATCCGGAACGCCGGCTGACTTTTGGCGGGGTGGACAATCAATCTGTTGACCTTAGTCTCCGGGATTGAGGATTGTTGAGTACATTTCCGGCCTTTCCGGGACCATCTCAGGTCCCAAGACTTCACCACCGTCCTTTGCGAGGCAAGGCAGCATGAATCCCTACGGTCATTTTGACGACGCGAACCGTGAATATGTCATTACCCGTCCCGACACCCCGCTGCCCTGGCTCAACTACCTCGGCCAGGACGAGTTCTTCGGCCTGTGCACCAACACGGCCGGCGGCTATACCTTTTGGAAGGACGCCAAGCTTCGTCGTCTGACCCGCTACCGCTACAACAACGTCCCTTACGATCTGGGTGGCCGTTACCTGTATGTCAACGACAACGGCTCGGTCTGGAACCCGGGCTGGAAGCCGGTCAAGGCCAAGCTCGACCGCTACGAGTGCCGCCACGGCATGGGCTACTCCACGATCCTCGCCGAAAAGGACGGGATCGAGATCACGCAGAAGATGTGCGTGCCCCCGGGTGAGAACCTGGAGCTCTGGCAGGTCACCGTCAAGAACACCGGCTCGGTCGCCAAGTCCCCGAAGATCTACTCCTACCAGGAGTTCTGCTTCTTCGAGGCCCTCAACGACATGACCAACTACCAG
>JBDKGV010000070.1:0-15521 GCA_039798005.1 Fibrobacterota bacterium | reverse complement strand
GCATCGCCCAGTTCCGGCAGGACATCCTGCGCATGGCCCGCGAAAGTCGACGCCAGGACTCCGTCTATCAGCTCAACATCCAACTGTTCCCCGTCACGGAGCAAGGATGAAACCCTCCCTGCTGACGCTTGCCCTCGGGGCCATCCTCACCGGATGCGGCCAAGATCCCGTGCAGTCGCCGATCGCACGCGGTGGCAACGGCTCCGAAACCACCAACGGCTTCACATTCCTTGTGATCAACCAGGATGGCACGCCAGCAGCCGATGTTCTTGTCCATATCCGTCCCAGCGATTCCATGGCCGGGCGCTGGGGCGATTCCTTGGTCGGGACCTTGCGCACTCGACTCGATACGGTTTCGGATGCCGAAGGGCATGTCGACATCGACGGGCTCGTGCGCGGCAACTACACCGTGGAACTGCGCCAGCGGGACATCCGTCGTCTCGCCCATCAATCCGCCCTGCCCGAGCGCCCCTTCGGTGGCCAATTCAAGCTGATCCAGGCCGGAACGCCCCGCTTCACGGACATGCGCCTCGCCGGATGCGAGTTGACGTTGTTCGGAGTGGATCGCAAGGCCACCGTCAACCTCTTCGGCTCGGTCCAATTCGACAGCTTGCCCCAAGGCACCTACTCCTTCCGTGCTTGGAAGAACGGCAAGCGCCTCGGCGACGGCACCTTCCGGGCGGAAACGGGCACGACGGCAACACTTCTTTCCTTCGACTACTGGGGAAGCTCAAGCGACCCGGCTGCGTTCCGTCACGCGTCGGTCATCTCGATCAACACCAATGTCTCCAATGCCAATGTGCAAAGCACCTTCGCCGGCTTCGCGATTCCTCTCGACCTGAATCAGGACAATTTCGAATTCTCCGGCGCCTCTCCGTTGGCCATGAAGTTCGTGTCGCCTTCCGGGGCGACCCTTCCCTACGAGATTGAAAGCTGGGACGCCACCACCCGGAAAGCCCGCCTTTGGTTGCGTTTGGACACCCTCAAAGGCCTGCAAGATCACCAGATGGTCCAGATGTACTGGGGCGGAAGCCCCCAGTCATCCGTCGGGCAGATCTTCGACACCGCCGATGGCTGGTGGGGAACTTGGCACCTGCGCCAAAATCTCAAGGATGTGACCCCGTACCGTCGCACCGCCACGGGGAGCCAAGCGGGCGTGGATGGCTGGTCCTCCAACGGCATGAATACGCTGGTCTTCCCGGGTCTTCCCGATCAGACCGACTCCGGGTTCACCGTGTCTCTCTGGGTCCTCCCGGACACCGGGCAACGCGCCAGTGCCCCCATCTTGCGGCAGATCCCTTCGGATGCGACCGTATCCCCGTTCTCATTGCGCATGGGCCCATTCTCCACTTGGATCGAAGCCCACTACCCGAATGGCAACGGAGCCAAGGTTTCACAGTTCCCCACGGTCTCCGCACCCGGTGAATGGCTTCAAATCGCCGTGACCTACGACAGGAAGCGCGACGCGATGCAGCTCTACCTCAACGGCAAGCCATGGGGTGACATTGCGACAGCCCTCAACGCCACGGGCCTGAAGATGAACGGAACCTTGGTCCTGGGCGGTTCCGACTCCGCCGGAGTGGGATTCAAAGGCTTGGTGAAGGAAGTGCGTCTGAGCACGGTCCCCCGCTCTGCGGACTGGATCAATGCCGAGTACAACATCATGGCCCCCAAGAGCAATTCGGAGCCGATCGTCTTCCAGCGCTTGCGCTGACCTTCCCGTGGGTCGCGCCATTCTCTCCATCGTCGCATCCTTGGCCTGCATCTGTTGCGCCCAACTGCCAGCGTCAAGGGAGACCTCGAAATCCTCTGCCGACTGGGTGATCGACGACTGCCGCGTGACCTACAAGGGCCATCTCGTTCCCTTCGGCCAAGGCCCCCGGGAATTCGTGGAGATCTTCGGCGCCGCTTCCGACTCCCTCATCAAGCCGTGGACCGGCCACAGGCCCATTCGGATCTATGCATGGAACCGATTGGGACTGAATACCGAAATCTGGTCGGATCGGCATTCCGATCTGTTCGGTGGAGTCACGATCTACTTCCGGGACCATTACGACAGGTCGACAAAGTCCACTCCAGAACGCCCCAGCGGTCGGAGCTCCATCGAAATCAAGCCCTACGGACTGGTCGACTCGAATTCGGTCCAATCGATCCTCAGCAAGGGATTTCACCACAGCTACGCCCTCCAAGGCGATGAACCGTCCTTTCTCGAACTGGACATGGACAACGGATATTGGCTCTCGATCCTGCCACTCCGAGCCATGCGCGGAGAATTCATCGGATTCAGCATCCACTTCATGACCCCGGATTCCGCCAATGTGATGACCTATCCGGAACTGCTTGCCCAACACGGCAATGCCTGTCGTTCCCCTGGCAAGGGCACTCCGAAGCACTCCACGGATACGAGCCGAAAAAGGCTCATACCACCCGGCCTTGGAGCGCTGCGAAACCTGAAGCGCATCGGTGTCCAAAGGGCTGGAAAGACCTTGAAGTCGTTGCTTCCTGAGGATTCGGGCAGGAGCCTCATGGAATCTGCGAAGGATTTCGCCAAATTCCCACGCAAGGAGAAACCATGATCGCATCCGTGGCACGACCAATCCTTCTGGCCTGCCTCGCCCTCTTGACCTTGGGTGAGCATGTTCAGGCCGCCGACTGGGTCATTGACCGTTGCCAAGTGACCTACAAGGGAACCCCCGTGCCTCTGGGCATGGGACTGCCCGAGTTCACCCGACTTTTTGGAGCTCCTTCCGACTCCTTCATCACCCCTTGGCCCGGCAACCCCGGACACGCCCCCGTCAAGACCTACTACTGGGACGACATGGGAATGAGGACGCGCTTTCGCTCCGATGCGCACACCGATCTGTTCGGCGGCGTGGACCTCGCTTTCCGCGAACCCATCCGGCAGCCGAGGATGAGCAAACGACGGTATCCGCGTGGCACTACCAGCATCGAATTCCGCCCCTTCGGCATCGTCGATGCCAACTCGATCCAGAAGGTTCTCAAGGAAGGTTTCAAGCCGGGCCATGCTCCCGACGCACCGGAATCCGAGTATCTCGATCTCGACCTCGGCCAAGCTCATGGGCTGGCTCTCCTCCAATTGAAGGACGATCGAGGCAATTTCTACGGACTGAGCCTGCGCTACTCCGTACCGGACGGAAGCAAGCACAGCAACTATGCGATCGCACAAGGCAAGATGAAGGCCAACTGCCGGCTTCCTTGAAGCCCTTTCCATCGAGTCGGTGAGACCTCCCGCAGTCAAGCTGCAGCGCGGACTGGAACCTAAACGATTGAGCAGTTACTTTAGGGGGCATGGAAGGCTTCATCCAACCCATCGAGCGCCCTTTTGAGCTGGTCTCGGACTACCAGCCGGCCGGCGACCAGCCCGCCGCCATCCAGAAGCTCGTGGACAATTTCCGTCAGGGCGTCTCCGATCAGGTGGTTCTGGGCGTCACCGGTTCGGGCAAGACCTTCACCGTGGCCAACGTCATCCAGCAACTGGGCTTGCCGACGCTGGTGCTCTCGCACAACAAGACTCTCGCCGCGCAGCTCTACCAGGAGTTCAAGGGTTTCTTCCCCAAGAACGCCGTCGAGTACTTCGTATCGTACTACGACTACTACCAGCCCGAAGCCTACATCCCCACCACCGACACCTACATCGAGAAGGACTCCTCCACGAACGAGGAGATCGACAAGCTGCGGCTGCGGGCCACGACCTCGCTCCTGACGCGCAAGGACATCGTGGTGGTGGCCACCGTCTCGTGCATCTACGGCCTCGGATCACCCGCCGAGTACCTGCGCAAGGCCATCGAACTGCTGCCCGGACAGGAGCTGGAGCGCGACGTCTTCCTGCGCCAACTGGTGGACATGCAGTATGTGCGCAACGACTTCCAGACCAAGCGCGGCCACTTCCGGGTGCGAGGCGACGTGGTGGAAGTGCAGCCCGCCTACGATGACCGCGTGCTGCGGGTGGAGTTCCTGGGCGACGAGATCGAGCGCCTGCGCTGGGTCGAGCCGCTCACGGGCAAGCTCATCGACGAGCCGCCGGTGGCCGCCCTCTTCCCCGCCCGCCACTACCAGACGGAAAGCGAAGGCATGGAACGGGCGCTCTCCGAGATGCGCCAGGAGCTGGAGGACCAGTTGGCCCTGTTCTCCCGCGAAGGCAAGCTCGTCGAGTACGAGCGGCTCAAGAGCCGCACCCTCTACGACCTGGAGATGCTCACCGAGACCGGCTACTGCAGCGGCGTGGAGAACTACTCCCGCATCCTGGAAGGACGCCCGAAAGGATCACCCCCGAGCACTTTGATCGACTTCTTCGATCAACCGTTTTTGCTTGTCATCGACGAGTCCCACGTGTCGGTCCCGCAGATCGGAGGCATGTTCGCCGGTGACCGTTCCCGCAAGACCATGCTGGTCGACTACGGCTTCCGCCTGCCCTGCGCCCTGGACAACCGCCCGCTGAACTTCCAGGAGTTCGAGTCAAGGATGCCGCAGACCCTCTTCGTGAGCGCGACTCCGGCCAAGTACGAGGTCGCCCGCGCCAATGGCGAAGTGACGGAACTTGTCGTTCGACCGACCGGGCTCCTGGATCCCGTCATCGACGTGCGTCCCATCGCAGGGCAGATCGACGACCTGATGGAGGAGATCCGCCAGCGCCGCGCCAAAAACGAGCGCGTGCTGGTCACCACCCTGACCAAGCGCATGGCCGAGGATCTCACCGACTATCTCTCCAAGAACGGTGTGCCGGTGCGGTGGCTGCACAGCGAAGTCACCACCATGGAACGCTCCGAGCTGATCCGAGGCTTGCGTGAGGGGGACTTCGACGTCCTGGTGGGCATCAATTTGCTGCGCGAAGGTCTCGATCTTCCTGAGGTGTCGCTGGTGGCCATCCTGGACGCAGACAAGGAAGGGTTCCTGCGCAGCACCACATCCTTGATCCAGACCTCCGGGCGCGCCAGCCGAAACCAGAACGGCAAGGTCATCTTCTACGCCGACCGCATCACCGATTCCATGCGTGCGTGCATGGACGAGACCGCGCGCCGCCGCAAGGTGCAGGAAACCTACAACCTGGAGCACGGGATCACACCGACCTCCACCAAGCGCAAGATCCACGACCGGTTGGCCATGGGAAGTGAAGAAGGCGATGCCGCGATGCTGGCGGCCGCCGAGGAAGCCCCGAAACCCAAGCGCACCCGAGGCAAGCCCACCAAAAGCCAACCCACCCTGCGCGCCAAGGCCGAACCGGTGGAGCGCATCGCCTTGGGCAACGATGGCGAGGCATGGGACGATGTCGAAACCCTGCGGCTGCGGATGATGGAGGCCGCATCGGAACTGGATTTCGAACGCGCAGCCCGCCTGCGCGACCGTTTGAAGGTCTTGGGCGGATAGATTTCCGACATCCCGTTCGTCATGGCAAAGGGGAATACGGTACTTTTACCGCATGGCAGGTCTGTCTGGCTTCAACTTGCTGTTTCCTCCTCATCGGGAGGTTTCAGGATCGGTCCACCGTCTGGTGGCTCAGGTCTCGTTGCTGGCCAGCTGCACGGCACTGATCCTTGCCATGATCCTTGCGGTGCAGGGCGCTCCCTTCACGTCCTACTTCCCGATGTTCATCCAAGTCGTCGGGTTTCTGATCGCCCACGTGCGGGCCCGGATGGAAAAGGCCGACTCCTTCCAATTGGCCTTGGCACTGACTTGGCTCACCGTGATCTTCTTCGACGACGGGTTCAGCGGGACCGGAATCACTTGGGTCTTCTACATCCCTCTCGCCATGGGCATCATGCTGTTCCTGCCCCAAGGCACCAACCAGAACCTTTGGCTGTTGTCGATCCCCGTTGGCCTTGCGCTTGTCGCCTTCACTCCATGGACGCCCCGTCTCAATACGCTGATCCCCGCAAACCTTGCCGTGGCCTCGCGCGTATCCAATTTCTTGGCAGCGATCTCGACATCTCTGCTTGCATTGCGCTATCTGCTTCAGCAACACGATCTGGCCCTTTCCCGTGCCCACGCGGCCAGCCAGGCCAAAAGCCAATTCCTCTCCCACATGAGCCATGAATTCCGCACGCCGCTCAATGCCATTGCAGGATTCACCGAGCTCCTCAGTCTGGAATCCAAGGACCAGCCCTCGATCGTCCGCGAGAATCTTTCAGCGATCCGCACCTCTTCCGATCATCTCCTGCATCTGGTGAACGACGTCCTGGACTTGTCGCGCATGGAAAACGGCAAACTCCCCTTGCATTGCGTCGCCTTCTCTCCTCGATCCGTGCTTGAGGAGCTCGTCTTGACCTTGTCGCCCTTGGCCACCTCCAAGAACCTTGAATTGCGCCTGGAAATGGACGGTGAGCTCCCTGTGATCGAGGGGGATCGCGTCCGTTGGGTCCAGATCCTCATCAATCTGGCGGGCAACGCCATCCGGTACACCCAAACCGGATTCGTACGGATCCACACCCGCTGGGATCCCGGCCAGAACCACCTGATCAGCAAGATTCAGGACACCGGTCCCGGCATCCCTCCCGACAAGCTTGCCATCATCTTCGAGCCCTATACGCGCCTTGAAGACAATCAACCGACACAAGCGCACGGCACGGGCCTCGGCCTTGCGATCTCGCGCCAACTGGTCGAGACCATCGGCGGCACGCTCTCGGTTGAGAGCGTGCTTGGACAGGGGACGGCGTTCCTGCTTCACCTTCCCTTCGCCCTGTCCAAGCTGCCCTTGGCCAGCGGCTCCCCAAGCCAATCGATCCAGTCCGACCTTGCCGGGTTCAGGGTTCTGCTGTGCGAGGACACCCCCATGAACGTGCGGCTGGCCAGCCAAGTCCTGCGCAAACTCGGTGCGCAATTCGAGGTCGCCGAGGACGGGCGCCAATCCGTCGAATTGCTTCGTCAGGGCGGCTGGGATCTGGTCCTGCTCGATCTGCACATGCCTTATCTCGATGGCTACGAGGTGGCTCGCCTGATCCGGGACCCGAAATCGGACATTCCCTGCAAGGACGTCCCCATTCTTGCGCTCACGGCCGACGCCTCCGCCGAAACCGCCCAGCGTACGCTCCTCGCCGGCATGAACGACTGCCTGACCAAACCTTTCCGTCTTCCCGAACTGGCCAAGCGCGCAAGCGCCTTGGTTCGCCGTTGAACGGATTCAACAGGAACTTGTTGCAACATCCACGATCGAGCGGCATTTTCGCCGCTCCATGCTACATTGAAACGTGATGCGCTTCTCCATTCTCTTTCTGCCTCTCTGCCTCCTGTTCGCCTGCTCCGGCTCCGGCCCGGTCACGTTGGGCACGGACGGCGCAGCCAACATGGACGCCGTTGCCCGCAAGGTCGCCGTGGATTACCGCGAGCAATGCTTCGACCCCTTGCGCAAAGGCAATGTCCCCGACGACATCTGCCAGTACAAGCTCTTTGAAACCGCCGAGCGCAAGTTCGGTCGCTTCACCGAGGTTGATCTGCGCCGCACCGCGAATCTGTTGATGGGCGAGTCCATCGAGACGGAAGTGATGCGGCTTCTGGTCTATGACAAGGCCTCCCAGCGTTATGTGAACGCGTCGGTCAAGAACCGAACGCAATTGATCAACGCCTTGAAAGACAAGTACTCCATCAAGTAAACCATGAAACGCTTCCTGAGCCGGCTTGGCCAACACATCCTCCAAGGGATCACCTTGGCAGGCAGCCTTGTCTGGCTCGTCTATCTGGGCTGGATTCGGGACCCCATGCTCGATTGGGGAATCATCCTGGCCGGATTCGTGCTTTCCGCCGCCTTGGGATGGTGGCCGCTCATTTCGCTTGGCGTCGCCGTCCTCCTCGAACTCGTGGTCTATTTCTATCCCGGCCTTCCTGCCCCTCGCCAGATCATGGAAGAAATTGCGGTGTTCTGGGCCCTGGGGCTTGGAATCGGCGTCGTGGCCCGGAGTTTCTTTCAGCACCACGAAAGTCTCCTGCTGGATGAGACCCATCCGCTCAAGGTCGTGACTCCTGCCCGGGAGGCGGGACGTCGCGTCGTACCTTCACCACAAGCGGCGCCCCAGGAAAAAGTCCCGGCCCCGCAAACGGCTTTGGAAGAGACCTTGTTTTCCGCCCCGAATTTCCGGCCCAACCCAAGCCCGAGCAGTCCCCCGGCCCCGATTTTCGCTCCTCCCCAGCCAACCGCCCCGCGATCGCTTCCTGAGACTCCAGCATCCTTGCAGCCACGCTCTTCGCTGCCCGCGGAACAAGCCCCCCTCCCCGGTCAGCCATCGATTTCCTTGACGGCAGGCACTCCCCTGCGGACTCAAGAAATCGACATCGGAGATTTCCGGGCTTGGGTCGCGTCCCAGCAAGCGGCATCCCCAGGCTCCTCCTTGGCGGATTCCGGTGACATCCCCTCTGGTTTGCTGGCGCGCCGTTCCTCCTCGAACAGCTCAAGCGTCCCCTTGGATTCCGCCCTTGGCGCCCCTGCTCCCGCCACGGAAGCCGCTGCTCCCGAGACGGACTTGGCCTCACCGCACGCCCTCTTGCTGGAATGGTACAACCAATTCAGCGCATGGCCTTGGCCTGAAGGGGCCCTGCAGCGCCGCTACCCGGGTGGGCGCTGGATGGAAAGCGCCGCTCATGATGTCCGGGATGCCTTGGATCTCCATCGCGCAGGGGCCACCCATCAGCCACCGTCCCCGCATTTCGATCTGGAAGATGTGCAGTTTTTCCTGCGCTGTGAGCAATTGTTCCTCTTGCGCCGCCAGCAACTTCCGGACCTCCATACCCTGACACCTCAGCTTCCGGTCTTGGATTGGCTTCCGATCTACCAGGAAGCGCGACGCCCCGCTCGCGGTGGCGAGGCCAGGATCCAAGGGCTTTCCCCCGATGCCATGGGCCATGACGCCTCGCGTGCCTTGGCGGGAAGACCCGATGCACTTCTGGAGGTTGGTGGTCATGCCGAAGTCGTGACCGTCTTCAGGCCCAGTTCCGTTCAGGAACCACTCACCTCGGCGGGAGCCTTGGGTGCGGCCCAGCTTGCCGTGGCCGCAAGCCTTGGCATTCCCCTTTCCGGTGGCCTTGCCTTGGTTCTCCTGCCTGCCCTTGGTGATCGCCGCAACCAACCTCGCGTGAATGTCGTCGAAGACCTCGCGACCGAATTTCGCCGCCTCGATGGCGCCTTGGATCGGATGCGCCGCATTCTGGAAGGCAATTTCGCTCCCAAACCTCAGGTTCGATCCGGAGTTTGCGATGCCTGTGGACGGCGCCACGGCTGCCCGAGCTACGTCGGCCAACGCCCCCGCCTGAACCTCACTGAACCGCCCGCGTTCCTCTCCAGATTCCAGCCATGAGCCCACATCCAGACAACTTCACCTATCTCGACGGTTCGGCCATCGAGACGCATTACCAGTCCCTCCATCCAGCTTGCGAAGCTGTGCTCTCCGCCATGAGCCACCGCCTCCAAAAGGAGTTGGAGCCGAGGATTCCCGCCATTCAGGTCAAGGGCCGCATCAAGCGCCTGCCCAGTCTCCTGGAAAAACTCCATCGCAAGCTCGATTCGGAGGATCAAGGCAACCCCCTGCCTGCCTTCCGACGCATTCCCGACCTGCTTGCCATCCGCGCGGTCTGCCCCTTCCAAGAAGATGTGGAAGCTTCTGTTGCTGCTGCAAGCAAGTTGTTTCAAGTGCTGGAAGTGGACCAGAAGGGTGAAGATCGGGCTTTTTCCGAATTCGGATATGCCAGCACGCACCTTTCCATCCTGATTCCCGCCGACCTCTTGATTCAATATCCCTGCTTGGAAGGCTTCCATGTCGAGCTTCAAGTCCGGACCATCTTGCAAGATGCTTGGGCGGAAGTCGAACACGAACTGATCTACAAGGTCGGCGCCCACCCATTGAATCTGGCCATCCGCCGGAAGCTTGCCGCCCTGAACGCGATGCTGGTCCTTTCGGACACCATCTTTCAGGAAATTCGCGACTATCAGAAGTCGAACATCGCCGATCTCACGCGGGCGCGTCAGAATTTCCTCGACCATACGGCACATCAGGTGGTTGCCGACGAATCAGTCGTGGACGATGCGCCTTCCACGCCCGAATGCGAGGAGATCCCTCCGGCGGCTTCCTCAAAATTCGAGATCGAAAAGCTCCTGAAGAAGGCGTTGAACGCCCAGATCGCCGGGGAACTGGAAGACGCGATCCGTCTCTACACCCGCCTGCTTGCCCACCCGCTGGACGCCTTCACGGCGTCGGTGGTCTTCAATCACCGTGGCATGGCCGCCGAGTCGCTTGAACGCCACGAGGACGCCCTTTCCGACTTTTCCCAAGCGCGCGACCGCGACCCCAACAATGCCCGTGCAGGCATCAATTTGGCCATGGCGTATCGACAGGTCGGACGGCTGAGCGAAGCCGAGACCACCCTTCGGCAGGTGCTGGAGAAAAAGCCCAGCAGTGCACATGCCCACTATGGGCTTGCGCGCGTCCTCACCGACTTGGGTCGCAAGGACGATGCGCTGCGCAGTTGCCTGCGCGCCCTCAAGCTCGATGAAGGCTTCACCTTGGCCCGTCGTCTGCGCGAAGAGCTCGAAGCTCCCGACACCGCGGCTTAGTCGCCTCGGCGACTCTGCAGCTCCCAAAGCCTTGCGTAGATGCCGCCGTGGGCAAGCAATTCCTCGTGCCGTCCTCGCTCCCGTACCGTGCCATGGTGAAGCACCAAAATCTCGTCGGCATCGCGGATGGTGGCCAAGCGATGCGCGATCACAAGGCTGGAGCGCCCTTTGAGCACTTTGGCCGTCACGTTCTGCAGCAGATCCTCCGATTGGGCATCAATCGCCGAGGTCGCCTCATCCAGGATCAGAACGCGTGGCCCATGGGCCAAGGCACGCGCAAAGGACAAAATCTGTCTCTGTCCCGTGGACAGCCTCACACCGCGCTCGCCCACTGGGGTATCAAGACCTTCCGGCAGGCTCGCAACCCAATCAGCCAGACCCAACTGATTCACCAGATCCTCTGCCGCTTGCCGACTGAAGCCCGTGGCTTCATTCTGCCCCAAGGCGATGTTGTCAAACAGGCTTCCGGGAAACAAGAACGGCTCCTGAAGCACGATGCCCAAGAGCTTGCCTCGATCCACCGGATCCAGATCGCGCAGATCCACTCCGTCAAGTAGGATCTGCCCCTCCTGGGGATCATAGAAGCGGCACAGGAGCGAAGCCAAGGTGGACTTGCCCGAGCCGGTGGCGCCCACCAACGCAATGGTCTTGCCCGGCTCGATCACAAGATCGATTCCTTGGACAACCTTCTTGTCGGCGTTGTATCCGAACCCTGTTTGGCGGAACTCCACCCGACCGACCGCATCGGCTGGCGCGGGAACCGCCCCCGCAGGCAGTGCCGTGCTTTCCTCGAACAGCGAGAAGACCCTCTCCCCGGCGGTCAGGGACTGCTGAAGATTGGTGATGCGGTCGGACAGTTCCCGCAAGGGGCGAAAGAACATCCCCATGATCCAGGAAAAGGACGCCAGCGTGCCCAAGGACGCCTCGCCCTGCCAGAAGAGGCTCGCCCCCAGGAAGAAGAGCAAGGCGGTCGCCAGTTCCGTGAGAATGTTGAGGGTCGGAAAATAGATGGCGTAATAGTTGATGTTCTCGTAGAAGGCATCGCGATAGGCTCCGTTGTGCTTGGCAAAGGCCTCACGCCGCGACTTTTCCCGGCCGAAGATCCGCACCAGCCACGCCCCGCCGATATCCTCCTGGAGCGCCGTGTTCAAACTGGCCAGTTCCTTGCGAATCCGTCGGTTGGTATCACGCACCTTGATGCGGAAAATGTGGGTCGCAAGGAGCATCGGGGGCAGGAAAGCCAGGCACACCAGCGCCAAGCGCCAGTCGGTGTGGAGCATGAAGGCGGTGCCCGCCACCAGCATGAGGATGGAGCCGGTCAGTTCCAGCACGACTTCGGAAAGGAGGCGATTGATCGAATCCACGTCGTTGCCCAACCGGGTCATCAGCTCACCCGTCGGATGACGGTGGAAGAACTCCATCCCCTGTCCTTGAACATGCCGGAACAGGGACTGACGCAGACTGTGGATGATCTTGGCCCCGACGACTTCGATCACGATGGTACGCGCAAAGCCGGCCAGAGCCTGAACGAGAATCGCACCAAGGAAGGTCAACAGAAGCCACTGGAAGGTCTCAAAGGGGCGCCCCGCCTCAAGGGCGTCCACCACCTTGCGCAGGATGTGCGGCCCGGCAAAGGGAAGCAGTTCCTCGACCACCATGAGCCCCGCGGCCAGCACGAGAAAGCCTCGCACCGGTCGGGCGTGGGGCCAGAGCGCCCGGACGATCGAAAGATCGGAGCGCGTCTTTTCCGGGGTCGGGCTCAATGGAGACCAGGCAGCAACGGACGGTTCCAAGGAATGCGCGAAAGGACCATGAGAAGCGATGCGCCGTACCAGAAGAACAGGGTCTTGTGACGGGCAACGCTATCGGTCAAGCGCATGGCGCGAACCTTGCCAATGTGAGCGAATGCCAGTGCGATCACGATCGCGGAGATGTGCTCAACCAAGTAAAATCGCAGTTCCTTGTTGGCCATGGCAGCCGGAATGTCGGCGGTGGCCTTCTGCATAAGCGGGGAAATGCCAACATACAGCACAAGACCAAAGACCGTCTGGACATCCAACAGGATCGGATAGAGCTTGGATGCCGTCTTGTCGGCCGGAAGCCAGCCGCCCTTGCCCAGCCAACCGGTGAACGCCCGGAACAGCGCCCACAGCGCCACGGCGAGAACGGCCCAGCGCAGAATGTTGTGCAAATGCAATGTGACCTGGTAAAGCATGGCTCTCTCCTGAAGGTGAGTGCCCAAGATACACAGACGAGCGCGGGTTGCCGAGTGGAAGAGCGCCACGAAGCGGAGGGGGAGGGACTCGAACCCACAAGCCCTTGCGGGCGGCGGTTTTCAAGACCGCTGACTTAGCCATTAGCCTACCCCTCCGCACCAGTGGCGGACTCCCGTTTGGCGGGAAGGATGCAAATCTAATCTGAAAGCACCGTCTCTTCAAACATCCTTTGCGCCGACTTCGTTCCCGCTCCGATCTCAACTCCAGTCATACGTCCCTCAGAACAGGTAGCGTCCACCCAATCCGATGGTGTTGACCATGAAGTTGCCCTTGCGCTGTGCCGGCTTCAACTTGTCCTCGTTGTCGTATTGAGCATTTACACCAGTTGCTGCGAGCAGGATGGACAGGTCCGCAGTGATTCCCGGAAAAATTTCCCAGCCCAAGCGTCCTCCGTAAACAAAGTACCCCTGAACAAGAAATGCGGTACGTTTGTCTGGTCGAGTTGAAGGTGCATCTTGAACAGCCCAAGTGAAGGACGTATCACTGGTGGTGGATGTCCCTGAAAATGAGCTTGTTTGAGTGCTGGAGGCCTTGATCTTTGCGCTTCCTCCAATCGGGAGGCAATAGCCACCGTCCAAACCAACGACAAGATTTCGCCAAGGACGAAGGGTCGCACCCAGATTCAAGTCAACCATATTCAGGGCAATGCTGACTTCCACAACGTCACGGTAAGATCCCCAGCTATCAGATCCTTCATCGATAAACTTCTCTGTGAACGTCTGCCGAGAAATCCCCAAACCCGCGTTCATGCTGAACAGCGAGTTCAATTGGTAAACGCCTGCCCCTGAAATACGGGCACCAAATCCAGGGGACGAACTCATGATTTCTCTCGGATAATAACTGCCTTGCTGGAAGGATGGGCGAACCAGCAACAAGCGCCCTCCCAGTTCGGCTCGCAGGCGAGGACTGGAGCCAGAGGCAGCATCGGAGGCTGCAGGCGATGCCTTGGGAGCCGCAGGCGCAGGCGGGGCGACCACGGGCGCAGGAGCAAGCACGGGCTTCGGGGCCACCACAGCCACGGGCGGAACCGGCTTTGGAGTGTCGACCACGACCGGTGCGACCAATTTGGGGATCACCTTTTCGGCAACGGCGACTGGATCGTTTCCAGACATCCGCTGCGCAAGCTCAAGAGCAAGGGGAGGGAGCATGTCGGTCATGATGAGCTCGATCTCTCCCTTCTGGATACGGCGAGCACTCCCCAGGATCTCACCCGTGCCGACATTCACCGAACGTGCCGTCACGGTGTAGGAGCCACCGATCTTGCCCAAGGAACCCACCACGATACGGTCGATGGAAAGCAACTTGCCCACTTCCACGGCACATTCGCTTCCGTCACAGGAGCCGGTCTTCTGGAAGCCCTGCTCACGCAGGATCTTCTCCATTTGCGTGCGCTCCATGACACGCACCTTGCCGGTCTTGATCAGCTCATCTGCCAAGGCATCCGTGACGATTTGCGAAGATGCATCGTCGATTCCCTGACCGGTGAGCGGCATCACCGCGATCAACGGGATTTTCTTGGCCGGATTTTCCTGAGCATGGCCAATCCCGGCCACAAGACAAATGAACGCAGCCAATGCACAGTTCGCGCGATGGATCGAATTAGGAATGGTCATGTCGTGGGGTTCCTTTCGTCAACAGGAACAAAGTAGCCTGTCGGCGTACATTTGTCTGCAATCCAGCCATCAAATGAAGATCAAGAGACCTCTTAACAGACCTTCAGATCACCCAATCGGACCAATTGCCTTGCGCCCTGTCCTTGCCTTTGACTTGGGGCCGAAGATCAGGCATCAGGACGGTGGAGCGCGGCGCCACGGAATGCATCAGCCACACGTTGCCGCCAATGGTGCTGTCGCTTCCGATCACGGTGTCGCCTCCCACGATGGTGGCGTTGGCGTAGATCGTCACGCGGTCCCCCACCGTCGGGTGACGCTTCTTCCCCGCCAATTGCTGACCACCTGCAAGGGAACGCGCCACCAAGCCCACACCTTGATAAAGTTTCACTTGATCGCCAAGTTCCGCCGTCTCTCCGATCACCACACCGGTGCAGTGGTCGATGAAGAATCCCTTCCCGATGGTCGCTCCGGGATGGATGTCGCAACCGGTGCGGGAGTGGGCGCGTTCCGACCAGACCCGTGGCACCAGAGGAGCGCCGAGCAGATGGAGAGAATTGGCCAAGCGGTAGGTGGTGATCACCTCCACGCACGGATAGGCAAGGATGACTTCGCGCACGGATCGCGCCGCAGGATCACCGCTGTAGGCGGCCTGCAGATCGTCCTCGAGAATTTCGCGGATGCGGGGCAGCAAGGTGATGAACTCCCCGGCCAGCCGTTCGGCTTGGGTGACATCCCCTCCCACGGCACCCAGACTGCGGGCCAGAAGCTTGGTGAGAAGCGGGAAAGCGCGCGCCACGCGAATCTCCACATACGCCCCCAAGGCTCCCTCGGGAACCGGCCCGGTGCCGTGGAAACCCGGCAGCAAAGCCTCCATCAGCAGGTCGAGCACTTCGTAGGCCTCCTCGCGGGAGGGCAAGCCCTCGGCTCCGGCGGGATTCCAGCCACCATAGATTTCCAGGCGCCCAACCAGTTCCCGTGCAGCGTCGCGAGCAATCATTGAATCAGTCCTTGGCTTTGCGGCGAAGGCGTGCGATCACGCGCTCGGCCGCGAGGTTGTCCAATCCCAGACGCGCAAGCAGG
>JBDKGV010000069.1:0-15547 GCA_039798005.1 Fibrobacterota bacterium | reverse complement strand
CGTGTGGCACTGTCGTTCTCTCCGAACATGGCGGGTGCGAATCGCGTGGATCAGGTGATGCATGTGGTGATGGCGTTCCGGATTCAAGAGGACTTGGCCGGTTTCCGCAAGTACTTTGCATTCTGGGTGGTGGAGGGTAGATTGTCGGTGATTGAACAGCGCGAAGTGAAACAGCGTCTCAAGGAGATGGATATGCCCGAGATCATGGAGTGGTTCAAGCAGGAGGGGCTTGAAGAGGGCATTGCCGCAGGCATTCAAGCCAAGGCCTTGGAAGATGCTCGCAAGCTCGTGGAGCACGGCGTCTCGTGGGAGATCATCACCAGCGCCACCGGTATCAAGCCCGAGGACCTCGAGGCGAAGTGACTGATTGACGCGATCGGGGCAGGTTGCCGTCTCGAAGGTGTCCCCTCAACGATGAGAGGCAGATGTCATGTCTTCCGGCGCGCAGCGGGCGTGCTGACAAGTTGAAGCGATGGTGGCAACAGCCCTTTGCCCGCGCAGCGGTCAAAGCTCGGACGCCCCATTTCAAGAAGCGCTTACGGTAAGATGGCGTCGAAGCGCAACCCGATTTGACCACTGCGCGTCCGACGGAGTGTCACAATCAGGGGCGCAGGGGATGGAATCCCCGCGAGCGGATTCCCAAGGGGGGCGGCACTCCCTTCTCCCACCCTTCGGGTGTGAGCTCCGCGAGTCGGGGTTTCGGAGGGAGTGGGCCGGGTCTGGGGTGGAGCCCCGGAGCAACAGATCAAAAGCGTGATCGCAGCGGCGCCGCAAATTGTGCATAAAAATGATTGCTCATATGTTCAATCTGTGATAGATTCAGATCATGCCGCGCAAGTCTCAAGATCCCAAGATCTCCACCGACCAGGCCATCAAGGAACTGCTTCAAATGCGTCCTGATGACACCTTGGCCTTCCTGTTGCCCGAAGTCGTGAGGGCCCATGGCCGACCTGTCTCCTGGCAATTCCACAACGTACTGACGCGCAAGAGGGACCTGACCCGCAAGGGCTATGTGATGGACCTCAACATCGAGTTCCGCTTCAAATCCGGCCCCGGTGTTGTCTTGATTTTGGCCGAGCATTGGAGCACGGCTCGCTCCATGGATCTGTTGCGCACCGCTCAGTATTTCCTGGATCTCAAGGGACGTTTCCCGGAGCACGAGATCATTCCGGTGGCCTTGATCACCGAGATCGAGGATCACGAGGTTTCATCCAGATTGGTATGCCATGCCTTGGGAGAAGATGTCCTGTTCTTCCAGACTCGCGTGGTCCAGCTCTCACGCACGGATGCCGCAGAGTGGGCCGATGTCAACAACATCCTCGCCCAGACCTTCCTGATGGCCATGGGCGGCGCCCTTGCGCGGATGGAGCGCCTGCGCAAGATCATCCGGTACTTCCAATCTCACAACGAACAAGAAACCCAACTGGTCTTCCCTTTGCTGACCCAAGTGGGTAGATTCACGGATGAGGAAAACAACATGACCTACAAGTACTTGACCCAACTGCCAAAGCCCAAGTTCATGGAAATGCTGGAGGAAGACGCCAAAGCGGCCGGACTCGCTGCCGGACTCGCCGTTGGCAAAGCCACTGGACTGGCAGAAGGTAAGGCAGAAGGTAAGGCAGAAGGCAGAGCTGAAGGAATCGAGCAGGGCATTGCTGAGGGCATCCGAGCCAAGGCCTTGGAAGATGCTCGCAAGCTTGTGGAGCACGGCGTCTCGTGGGAGATCATCACCAGCGCTACCGGTGTGAAACCCGAGGACTTGGAAGCCAAGTGAATTGATTGCCGGGTGAGAAGGAGCGTCTCAAGCGGGGCGCTCACCACTCCTTCAGCAGCAGGGCTTTCCTGGATTGGAAGGTTCCCACCGGGTTGGGGCGTGGGCGTCCCAAGGGGTCGACCCAACGGGAGAAACCTTCCGGGGGGAACCGGGAGATCCACGCGCGGTAGGCCAATGCGTTGGCTTGGATGTCGCTCCAGGTGAACCACTGCTGACCCAGCAGGCGGGATCGTTCGGGACCGGTGGGATCGGCAGTTCGCCATGCGGCCAGCATCTGCTCGTGGGCGGATTGCAGGCGGTGCGGAAGTGACCATGGGAAGCGGCCTGCCAGCCAGTTTCCCAGCCAATCATCGGGCATCGCTGCCTGGGCTGCGGTCCTGCCACTTGTCGCCATGCAGATCGACGCCCGCCACGATGTCGAGCTTGTCGAGGCTCGAGACGTTGGGTGCAGGCGGGATCTGCGCATCCTTGGCTGTGGAAGGTTCGCCGGCGAGGGCCGGGCGGGGAAGGCGAGGGGCGATGGAGCCGTCAGGGAGGTTTGCCGAATCGCCAAGCAGCAGTCCGAGTACGGTGCGCGTCTGCCGCAAGGTGGCGTTCTGCCAAGCGGTGTCGCGTTGCGCCGCTGTGAAGGCGGTCAGGAACTCGCGGCGATCGGCGTCCAGGATCAGTTTCTTGTCGGTGCGCAAGCGCAGCAGGGAATCGGCCCCGGGGCGGGTCGCCAGAAATTTCAGACTGACATCGGACTGCCTTCTGGCGTTCCAGGCATCCACATACAGGTGTCGCAGTTGGCGCAAGGCCGTCTCGCGGGCGAACCCCTCCCGGATTTCCAGTTCCAGGCTGTCGCGTTGCAGCCGCGTGGCTTCCTGGGCCAGACGTTGAGATGGGCCCCAAAGAGGAACCGACCAGCGAACGCCGGCGGTTCCATAGACTCCTGCCAACCGGTCCTGGCCGGTCGCGTAGCCGGCACCGAGATCCCCGTCCAGAAACGAGCCGTACCGGTGCAAGGCCACATCGCGTCTGGCCTGCCATTCGGCCAAGGCGGCCTGGTGCGCGACCAAAAGGGACGCGGGCAGGCGCGCTTCCAAGGCGGGAAGATCCATGGCCGCCCCAAGGCTTGCGAACAGGCACCCGAGAACTGTCCCGATCAATGGATGCCCTTCTTGAGAACCCACCAGGGCGCCATGCCGGAATCGAGATGACTGCGCATGAGCACGCTCTTGAGCGTGTAAAGGGTCATGCACACGCGCAGCGTGAAGGCGTACAGCGGCTGGAAGGGAAGCAGCAGCGCAAGCCAGAGATCCTCCTTCGGGTAGCGGCTCACGGTTCCCAGGTAGATCGCATACAGCAGGACGGCGATGGCAAGGTATCCCATGTAGGTCCATAGCGAGATGGCAAGCACCAGTGCGAAGGGGAAGGTCGCGATGATCTTGAAATAGTACCCGACGACCAGGAAGGGGATCGTGATCTGGAACACCAGTCCGAACAGGGTGTACCACAGGAAGTTCTTCCAGCCCAGGATGCGAGGATTGAAGCTCAGGCGGTATTTGCGCAGGTAGATGTAGGTGAGATCTCCGTCCCAGCGGTCGCGCTGGCGATAGAGCTGCCCGACCGTGACGGGGCCGTCGGTGAATCCGATGGCGTTGGGCTCGAAGGCGATGCGCAGGTTGGGGTGCCTTCCGAAATAGCCCTTGATGCGCGTGGTGATGTCAAGGTCCTCGGCGGTGCCGGTGTCCCAGCCGCCGATATGGTCCAGCAACGACTTGCGGAAGATCCCGAAGGCTCCCGAGATGTTGTTGATGATGCCCCATTCCGCCAAGCCGATGCGGCCGAAGGCGATGCCGAGGTTGTACTCGATCGCCTGCATGGCGGCGACCCACGAAGAGTCGCTGTTGCGCACGCGCAGGTTGCCCGACACGGCCACGCAATCGGGGTCGGCGAAGTGGCGGGTGCACAGGGCGACCGTGTCGTTCGTGAAGGAGGTGTCCCCGTCCATCGCCATGATGATCTCGCCGCGCGCTAGGGCACGCCCGGAATTCAGGCTGGAGACCCGCCCGCCGCGCTGGGGCTTGGAGACCGGACGCAGGGTGCGGTTGGGCAGGGCATCCACGAAGCTCTGCTGGGCCAGGACCGCCGCCAGCGTCTCGGAATTGCGCACGGAGCCGTCGACCATGGGCATGATCTCGATGGTGCCCGGATAGAGTTGCAGGGCCAGGCTGCGGATGGTGCGGGCCACGTCGGGCCCCTCGGAATAGCAGGTGATCACGCAGGTCACGCTGGGGTGGTATCCGGCTGGCGCCTTGGGGCCGGGCCGGTTCTTGCGCAGGATCCAAGCGGCGACGCCGCCCAGGATCAGGATCTGCAACGAGATCTCGACCTGCACGAAAAACGGCAGGCTGTCGATGACATCCCAGAATCCCATGGTGCGGCCGCGCTGAAGCAGGAGCGCGAGCCAGTCGAGGGTCCCTTGGATCAAGTCGGTCGAGGGGATCAGAGAATGCCTTTTCGGATGCCGGAAAGCCGGGCCAGCAAGGCGGCCTGCCCTTCCTTGCCGGTGGCGTCCTCGGGGACGCTCAACAGGCCCCAAGCCACCTCGAGGCGATTTTCCTGCGGGGTTGCCGTGCCGCCGGACAAGTCGCCGAGGCGGTTGACGGCAAGGCGCGCCTGGTCCGGGTTGGTGAACGGCATCAGGATGGTGATGCGCTCCTCCTGCAGCCGGGCGGTCACGTCGGTGTCCCGGATCAGCGCCCGCAGGCGGCGTGCGAACTCCTTCAGGTGCACGATCATGGACGATCGCCCGATCCGCAGCGACAGTTCACTGGCGTTGGTGACCTGCAATTGCAGGATGCTGAACGGGGAAGTCTTGTAGCGGCTCCAGAGCATGCAAAACCAGCTCAAGCTCTGCTCGAAGTACTGGGGGGATGCGAAGCGCTCCTTGTCGAAGACCGCGTAGATGGCCTGCAACGAGCCGGTGCGCACGGCCAGACGGCCGGAATCGGTCAGCTCCAGCTCCGAGACGTTCTCGGCCTGGAGCTGGTGCGGCAGGGTGGAGGCGTCGCAATCGAGGCAGTGCGCGGCGACCTCAGGACTTGCGAACACGTGCGCGCAACTGCGGCAGCGCTGGTTCTCCATCGGCCGGTCGTAGTCGGCGCCGATGTGCCGCAGCACGGATCGGCACTTCGGGCAACGCAGCCCTTCGGGGTCCTGGAATTCGCTTTGGGGTCCGACTTGGCCGCAAGGAAAGCAGTGGACAAACTCCTCGCGGTGGATGTCGATGGCCTTCATGCTCTCCGATGGGCTGATGATGTGCAGCTTGCCGTTGCGAAATACAATAGTTGCAGGCACATGTCTACGCTGATGGATAGCGCCACGGTTTTCTGGTGCGGAGAGGTCATGGGATCAATCCTCGCGGGAGATGCAAGGCGGATCTTCCCGGTCTTGTTTTCCTCCTTGTGGGATCGGCCGGCAAGCTTGTGGAGTACAGCGGACCCAACCCGGCGCGTTGACATTTTGTCCGGAGTTTTTTCGCTGCGAGGCGGGCCAACGGCTCCAGAAACAGTATGATGGTGTTCATGGGAGCGGAGAGGACCAATGACGAGCAGGAAGGACTGCGGCGTGAGGGCGTGGAGTCCATGCTGTTGTCGAATTCGCTGCCCAATGGTCTGACCGACATCCGGGACCCGGATCTCTTGGCCGCACTCGCCGCCGCGACCGAATTCCCCTCGTTCACGGACAAGGACGGCGAAGTCAGGAAGATCTTCGACCAGATCTTTCTGGAGATGCGCCTGGGCGCGATGCTGGGAGGCCTCCTGCTTGCCTTTGCCGGTTCGGGTGCGGCGGTGTTGATCGCCTTTGCGGTGGTCACGGCCAGTCTCCACGGACGCTGACACGGCGTTTGATCGTGCAGGTGCAAGTGCTGTTTCCTGCGCCGGCTTGTCCTGTGCGGGAGAGGCTAGATTTGTGAGGTACTCGTTCGAAAGGCTCACTGCGCAATGAAGAAGATCTCCCTCCTTTTGGCCATGGCTCTCGGGCTTGGACTGTCCGCTTGCGACGAGGTCGACAAGGTCACCTCGCCCACCACCACGACCACTCCTGCAACGGTGTCCGCGCCCGTGTTCAGTCCGGCCGGAGGCACCTACACCTCGGCCCAGACGGTGACGTTGAGCAGCTCCACCTCCGGGGCGGTCGTCTACTACACGATGGATGGCAGCAATCCCACCGTCGCATCCACTCCGTACGTGCAGCCCATCACGGTCGCCGCAAGCGCCACGATCAAGGCCATCGCGGTGAATGCCGCGACCGGGGCCACCAGCAGCGTGTCCAGCGCAAGCTTCATCATCACGGGCACCTCCACCACCGTCGACTCGGTGATTGCGCCTGTGTTCAGCATTGCCGCAGGTCAGTACACTTCCGCACAGCAGGTGATCCTTGCGACCGCCACGGCCGGTGCCGTCATCCATTACACCTTGGACGGCTCCACACCGACGGCTTCCTCGCCGGTATGTGTCGGCCCTGTCACGGTGGCATCCAGTGCCGTGCTCAAGGCGGTTGCGATCAAGGCCGGGAAAGCCAGCGCCGTGGTCAGCGCAAGTTATGTGATCTCCGTCAAGCCGATGGTCAAGACCGTCGTCGGCGATTGGATCGGCGGCAGGGACGGCGTCGAGATCCGGATGACCTTCACGGAGTCCGGCACGCTGGAGATCAATGTCGTGTCCCCCGCAGGCACCCTCGTGCGGGAAAATGGCGACTGGTCTCTCAAGGGCGACTGGATCATGCTTTCGAATGTCGATGCGGAATACTCGAACGACAACGGAATGACTTGGATGCTCATCCCCAATATCAACAACGATTCGATTGAATACTCCTTCTCGGGAGACAGCCTGATCACCGGAGTGGATGAGGATCGCGTCGCCTTGGTCCGCAGCCTCACCTCCGGGCCCGTCGATGTCGTTCTTCCTCCTGCATTGAGCGTCCCGGGCGGAACCTTCACTTCGGCGCAGATCGTCTCATTGATCAGTCAGACGCCAGGCGTCACGATCCATTACACCTTGGACGGCACGACGCCGACGGCGAATTCCCCGATCTATGTCGGTGCGTTCCTCGTGGCCGAAACCAGTACGCTCAAGGTGGTTGCCATCAAGAACGGCGTATCAAGCGCGGTGATCACGGCCTCCTTCACGATCGATGCAGCGGTTCAGTCCAGCTCGCTGATCGGGACATGGGCGCGGTCCGATTTCGGCTCCACCGTCACGCTCTCGTTCTTGGAGGACGGAACCTTCAGTTCGCTGATCGCTCCGGAAACCTACTCGTCCGAGAACAAGGGCTACCGGAACACTGGGTACTGGCACGTCGCGAAGGACAGCCTCTTCCTGACCAGCGGCATGAACCAGAGCAGCTCGGATGGAACGACATGGACCTCGCCGACCAGCATTCCCGATGAGGCGGTCGGTTACCGGATCGACGGGACGGATCTTGTCGTGTATTCCGGGACGGATACGCTGACATTCTCGGGGCTCGTTGGCGCCGGTCGTGTCGCGCCGGCTCCAGGAAACGGCACCACCGTGCGCAAGCCGGGCGGCGCCTTCGGTTTCTGATCAGTCCTTGATGCACCGGACCGAGGCTCGTGAGGCCTTGGTCTTGGTGCCCAGGTATCCGTAGTCCATGTCCGATGCCAGCCCGAATCCCTTGGCGTATTCCGCTCCGGATTCGGTAGCGGTCCAGAACGAGGCGCCATCGGTCTTGTGGGCCAGGGCGCGGAATCCCAAAAGGTCCAGGCCCTTGTAGGAGGTGGCGTAAGCCCATCCCGAAGTCGCCTTGAGAGCGATGCCCGCCTTGGATTTTCCGGTTTCCGGAAGGACCTGCGCTGCGCTGTCGAGCGTGGCCCATGCGGTGGAATCCGGAAGATGCCAGTTGGAAGGGCAGACTCCGATGGGTGCCGCTTTCAGTCGAGCCGCACAGAGGGTGGTTTGGCAGCTCATCGCCAACTCCGCCGCCGCCGCCCAGTTGTAGAGCCGACCGAAACGACGGGTGCTGTCCGCGTCGGACACGGGAAGCCAGGAGCTGTCCACCCTGCGATTCAGGTTCTCCGCCATCCATGTCCGGTTCCCGATCGTGACGGTGCGGTAGGTCTGTCCGTCGCGCGCATCCAGGAGCGATCCATAGGCGATGCGGGGGTTCCAGGGGATTCCGGCATCGTCCTTCCAAGCGGTGTCGATCTTGAAGACGACATCGTTCGTGTCGCCGGGGACGGTCAAGACGGTCAGCCGCTTGCCCTTCCAATAGATGTGCAGGGTGTCGCGTTCCGCGGCTGTGCGGCCGGTAATGGCTTGCCGTCCCTCGACTCCGCCCTTCGCACCCGCCGGGGATCCGGATGCGTGGGCACGCCCGAGGAGGTCCATGCCCCCGAACGAAAGACGGGGACGTCCGTTCTCCACCGTCAGATGGGATGTGACAGAACTTGCGCTGAGCGAAGTCGAAGCGATTGTCTTTCCGGAACGCGAGGCGATCCCGGTCGTGCGGGCCAAGGTCCATGTGCCGTTGGCCGTGGTGGTGACGGAATCCGTCCCGGCCTTGATGACCGCGCCGACGACGGGCGTGCCGTCGAGCGAGACGACGGTCCCGGAGAAGGTGCCGCAAAGGGCGAGGCTGGGGGCAATGAGGAGGGAGCAAAACCTCATGGGGAGTCCTTGACGCAGCGGACTTGCATGCCGGTCTTGAGGAGGGACATGTTGTAGATGCCGTCCGCGTACATCTCCGGGAAAGCGCTGTAGAATTTGATGGTATAGGCCTGATTGTCGTAGAAGTCGCTGCGGCTCGATGTCCAATAGGTCCATGAGCTTGAGTAGATCCCGCTGGAATACGCGCTTTGGAACTTCGTACCGTCGTAGTAAGAGCTGTGCCGGGTTCCGAAACCGTACGCATCGTCGCCTTCATAGCTCTTGTGCGTGCTTTTCAGTGCCTGTCCGGCGAGATTCTTGACGGTGCCGTAATGGTTGAAGGGCAGGGAGTCGCGCAGGTCGGTCCATTCCTTGAAGCTGGAAAGGTGCCAGCCCGCCGGACAGACTCCACGATGGATTGTGGCCGTGCTGCAGGTGGTGACGAAATTGCAGCTGTCGGGCAGGGCCATGGCCTCGTTCCAGAAGTACGATCCGCCGTCCGCCGCGCAGTTCTCAAGGCTGTCCTTTTCGCAGAACTTTTCGATCGTGCCGTCGTTGCGCTTGTTGGGTGAGGCCACCGGCACCAAGGTGCCGAAGTCGAGGTTTTCGGCCATCCATTCCTTCCCGAACATCTTCACGGTCCGGTAGGTCTTGCCATCGCGGGCGTCGAGCAGTGACCCGTATTCGATGCGGGGGTTGCGGGCATATCCGAAGTCGTCCTTCCAAGCGGTGTCGATGCGGAAGGTGATGCTGCCTGTGTCGCCGGGAACGGTCAGGACGGTGAGCCGCTTGCTTTTCCAATAGACCCGGAGCGTGTCCCTTGATCCTTGGCTTCGGGCTGCCGCAATGGCTGGCCCTTTGTCATCGCGCGAGCTCCGCATCGCATCCGCCAGGGAGACGGATGCGCGGGAACGTCCGCGGATGTCCATGCCGCCAAAGGTGAGGCGGGGGTGACCGTTCTCGACGGTGAGGTGGGATGTGACAGAAATTGTCTTTCCCGACCGCGAGGCGATCCCGGAGGCCCGGGCCAAGGTCCATGCGCCGTTGGCCGTGGTCGTGACGGAATCCGTCCCGGCCTTGATGGTCGCGCCGACGACGGGCGTTCCATCGAGCGAGACGACGGTGCCGGAGAAGGTGGCGCAAAACGCAAGGGTGGGGGCGAGGAGGAGGGAGAGGAGCTTCATGGGGTGTCCTTGAGGCAGCGCAGGGAGTAGTAGAAAGTCTTGTCGTAGATGTCCCCACCGAACCACGTATTGTTGACGTAGGAGTATCGTTGGCAGGCCAACGTGGCGCTGTTTTCCTCAGAGCACCAGAAACCTGCATATCCGCTTGTGCTGTAGCTTTTCTTCAGATCGTCGCGGTACCCGGAGGGCAGGAGACGCAATCCAAGGGAGTCCGTGTTGAAAGTGCCTTTCCACCCCGACTGACTGCGAAGAACGGTTCCGGCGTGCTCCAGCCCTCCGGCGAGGTTCATCACGGAGTCCCACTGGGATCCTTTAGGAACGGACCATCCACTCGGGCAGATGCCTCTTCTGGAATGCGAGTCGGGTGCGCAAACCTTGTTGTGGCAACTGTCGGGAAGATTCATTGCTCCGTTCCATGGATACATCATGCCGTAGCGTTTTGCGGAATCCGCGTTGTTGTCGTACATCAGGCTCGGTGGGAGGTACGGCTTGGGCGTCGATCCGTCGCTGTTGAGAGGAAGCTTTACGGTATGGTTGAGGTTCTCGGCCATCCAGGTCCTTGCCCCGATTTCAACGGTCCGGTATGTCTGTCCGTCGCGTGCATCAAGGAGCGATCCATAGGCGATGCGCGGGTTCCAGGGAATCCCGCCATCGTCCTTCCAAGCGGTGTCGATCTTGAACGTGATGCTGCCTGTATCGCCTGGGATGGTCAAGACGGTGAGTCGCTTGCCTTTCCAGTAGACACGCAGGGTGTCGCGTTCCGCTGATGTGCGGCCGGTGATGGCCTGGCGTCCTTCGACTCCGCCCTTCGCACCCGCCGGGGATGCGGATGCGTGGGAACGCCCGCGGATGTCCATGCCACCAAAGGAAATGCGCGGATGCCCATCTTCCACGGTCAGGTGAGATGTGACAGAAATTGTCTTTCCCGACCGCGAAGCGATCCCGGAGGCCCTGGCCAAGGTCCATGTGCCGTTGGCGGTTGTGGTGACGGAATCCGTCCCGGCCTTGATGGTCGCGCCGACGACGGGCGTGCCGTCGAGCGAGACGACGGTTCCGGAGAAGGGGCCGGCAAGGGCCAAGGTGGGGGCGAGGAGGAGGGCAAGCGAGGGTTTCATCAGGAGGGCCTTCGGTCGGGATCAGTGAAGGAATGAATTCGTTTCAAGGAAAACATGGATCCTTCCGGTCAGGCTCGCAACGGAAATCGGGCGAATTGTGCGGCCAAAATGTCCGCAGAAAGTGTGCGCCACATCACGTGGTCGCGCAGTTTGCATACCACATTGTTTTCATGCGCTCGACGGACATGGACGCCATCCTTTGGACTGCCAAGGGCTACCGGGAATTCCTGGCGGCCTGGCTTGAGCGCGAACGGGACCGTCGCCCCTCGTTTTCGATCCGCATGGTCGCGAAGCGGCTGGCGCTGGATCCGAGCCTCTTGGGCAAGATCCTGCTGGGAGAACGGCATCTGGCGACCTCGCGCATCCAGCCGGTCTGCGACCTTGTCGGTCTTGAAGGCAATCAGGCGGAATACTTCCGCCACCTTGTCCTGCATGCCAAGTCCAAGACGGCGCGCGAGGCGCAGGCCTGCTTCGAGCGCCTGCAGGAGCTTCGGCGGATCGCACCGGTGCCGCTGGCCGATGCCCAGGAATCGTACTGGGACAAGTGGATCCACATTGCGCTGCGCTCGCTCCTGACCTGCGGGGACTTCAAGGACGACTGGGTCGGAATGGGCGATCTCTTGCATCCGCGCCAAGGGGCCAAGGCCGTGAAGACGGCGATGGCGGCCCTTGAGCGCATGGGCATGGTGGTCAAGGACGAATCGGGCTTCTGGCGCACCGCCGAGCCCTTCGTGAAGAACGCTCCCGGCACTCAGGCCCGGGCCTTGCGGAATTTTCATCGGCAGTCGCTGCTTCTGGCCATCGATGCGATCGAGGGGCTGGATCCTGCGGAGCGCAATCTTTCGTCAGCGACGGTCACGGTGGACGATGCCGAATATGCGGAACTGGTCGCCATGATCGCCGACCTGCGATCACGGGCGCTCACGCGTTCGGCCAAGGTGGAGCGGCCCACCAAAGTGGTGCAGCTGAGCCTGCAACTGGTTCCATTGGCGGGTCACGGTCTCCATGCTCCGACAAAAACTGTCTAGGTTTCCGGTCATGGCCGTCTTCTTGAGATCGTGGTGGCTCCTGGGTGCGCTTTCGCTTGCCGGATGCGGTTCGTCCGATGTCGCCGGAGGATCGGGCACCGAGGCCGAAAATGCCCTCACGGTACTGGCCCGGGCCCAGGATGGGTCCCGCGCTTCGGGTGCCTTGGTGGAGGTCTGGCCGTCGGCTCAGGTTCCGGCGCTCGGGGGAACCGCGCCCAGCTTCCGCGACACCACGGACGCCAGCGGCCAGGCCCGACTGGTCCTCCCAACGGGCGAATGGTCGGTCCTTGTGACCAAAGGGGGAAGCGCCTTCTGGAGGCGTTCCGGGCAGTTCGATCAGGTGCAGGACACCTTGCGTCCGATGGCATCCCTCTCCGGGGTCGTCGAGGGCGGGGCCGGGCGCCTGGTCTCCCTTCTTGGTCTCGGGATGGCCGTGACCTGCGATTCCACCGGGCGCTTCCGTCTCGACAGCCTGCCCTCCGGAACCTTGGCGATTGCCGTCAGTGGCGTCAGCCGTTCGAGTTCAGTGACGATGGTTTCCGGGGAGCAGGGCATCGTCCTTGCAAAGGTGGATTCGCTTCCCTCCACGCTGGGGGTGCTGCCTGCGGACACCTTGATCAAGGCGACAGGACAAGCCATTCCCTTGAGCCTGCCGCGCGCGGTGCTGGGCGCAAGCGGTCCCTTTGCCGTGGCGCTGCGCTTCGAACGGACGGAACCCGCAACGGCCACTTGGCTCGTCTCGTGGACCGATGGTGCATCGGCCGGTGTTCGACTGGGCTGGGAGGGACGCGATACCATCGTGCTGGAGGTCGCCGGAAAATCGCGGAAGATCGCCGGCGTCCCCCTTGATCAAGGCATCCAGCAGGTGGGCCTTGCTTGGAACGGTACGAAGATCGAGGTGTGGCTGGGCGCCGACCTGCTGCTTTCGCTGGACGACACGACCTTGGCCGACCGTGCGACTTTGACAGATCCTGTCATCGCTGGCGCCGGGGTCTCTCGCGTGGACCTGTTGACCTTCAAGGTCGGATCCGTGCCCGCCGAATGGTTCGTCCGCTTCGCGGGACTTTGATCCCCCTTACAGGAAATCCAGGACGATCTGGGTGTTCAGGCTCAAACGCAGACCGGGAGGGGAGAAGGAGAGTCGAGGGGAGAAGGCCAAGGCGCGCCATTTCCATCCGGCTTCCAGGTAGAACAGGGGCTCGCTCGTCCTCAGGCGATCCTTCCAGATCCATCCGTCGAAATAGCCGGGTCCCGCGCGGTCCTCCAAGGTGCCGTCGGGGGCCCGGGTCTTGATATCGCGCATGTCGAAATCCGTGGCCAAGGTGTCGAGGGTGGTCCAGTTCCATCCGCCCCCGGCTCCGAGCCAGCCGGAGGGGATGGTTCCGACATAGCCCATGGTGAGGGTGTGACGCTCCCCGGTGTGTTCGGGAAGTTGGCCATGGGAAATGATGTAGTCGTCCTTGGTGGCCCACCAGAGGGGGAAGGATCGCTCGTAACGCAGGGCCAGACGCGAGATGTCGACTTGTGCGCCGAGGTCCAGCCAGAGGGCGCCCGAAGGGTTGTTGTCGCCGGAAAACCCGACCAAGGCGTGACTGCGCACGAGGTTCTCGGCAAAGACCGGACTCGTGGCCAAGCTGGCCACCAAGAGCCAGCGTCTCACCGGTCCATCCCTGTGGAGGTGAGGGTCGCTTGGGTCAGATACTGCGAATCGCCAAGGCTCCTGAACAGTTCGACATGGATCGATGGCGAATAACAGATCAATGTGTCGGTGAGGGAGTCATCGGGGCGTGTCAGCGTGTGCACCAGCATGATCCGGCCGGTGTCCGTCTCGGCGGTCACCTGCAGCAGGTGGGGGTGCTGGGCGAAGTCGGAGGCGTCCGCGCTCCAGCGGCTGGTCAGGGCGACCTGCGAAAGCTCTCGCCACGGGGTTTTGGAGGGGATCGAGTCGAGGATCACCATGCGCCCGGAAAGCCTCGCCTCGGGAGGGGGTCGGCCTTCGCGGTACTCGCTCATGTCCGTGCAGGCCCACTGGCCTCCCGCAAAGGCGAGCCCCACCCCCGCGATGGCGATGCGGAAGAACCTCGGGAGAGCGGGAAATCGCAGAGTCATCTTGGAAAGGTAGTCAGCGTCCTCTCACACCCATGCGATGGATCGTTTCCAGCACCTGGCCAGTGGTCGTACGCACCTTGATCTTCCAGAGATACACGCCCGCCGCGACAGGCTGTCCGTTGCCGGCGCGCAGGTTCCAGGTGACGGGGTAGAGGAATCGTCCATCGCCCGAGGGGGCCAGTGCGGCGAGATCGCCCTTGGTGACGTTCTGGTCCAACGCGATCACGGGTGTACCAATCTGGTCGAAGATCGAGAGGCTCACGCTGGCCGCGCCCGGCAGCAACAGTTCCAGCGAGAGACAGTCCTCCGTCTCCTTGCAGGCGCTGTTCTTCAGGGTGCCGTCTCCGAGTCCCGTCACGGTCGATGCGAAAATCTTGGGAACGCGGGCGTTCAGGAACTTCGAGGTGGATTGGCGTGGAGCCGTGTGGATTCCGACGGAGGGGCGCACCACGACATTGAACGTGTCGGCCACGGATCGACTTTCGTCCTGCGCATTCAGGACGATGCTCACGGTTCCGGAAAATCCACCCGCACCCGAAAGGGTGAGGGTGTCATGGGAGATCGTCGCGGTCGTGGCCTTGCCGTCGAGGGTGACCGAATAACGCAACGATTCCCCGTCCAAGTCGGCGAAGTGGCTGGCCAAAGGAATCTTGACAGGCATGAAGCCCGTGTTCTCGTCGAGGTCGGCAAGGCCCGAGACCAGGAACGGTGCGTGGTTGATCATCAACCGATGGGCCAGGAACCCGCCTTGGACCTGGACCTCGCCGCCAGCCATCAGCGGGGTATCATACCCCTGCCCCGCGATTCCCTTGGAAGTCGGTACGACACCCAGGGAGCCGCCGACCTGTTGCCAGTCCAGATTGGTCTGAGCCAGCGCGGGCAGGGCCGCAATGGCCAGAAGAGGAAGGAGGCGGCGCATCAGGGGGAGACGCTTTGCTTGGCTTCCAGAGCCTGGATCCGCTTTTCCTGGGCGATGGCATGCAGGGTCAGCTCCTCGATCTTCTTGAGAAGCAGAAGGTTCATCTGGGCCAGATCCAGTCCACCCTTTTCGATTTCCGTGGCGGAAGGAATCTCGGGGAGATGCTTGTTCTCCTTGGTGTAGGCTTCCACCTCGGAAAGCGGAGCCAAGCGGTATTCCGGCTCGAAGACGTAGTCGGGGACGATCGTCGCTGCGGTTTTGAGCGTCAAATTGCCGTCAATTTTCACGTCGCCGGCAAATTGCGCACCGGAGGTGGTCATGGTCAATACCGTCATATCGAACGTTCGATTGCCCGAGATCAGGGAGAAGGCTCCACCCGGGATCGCTGAAATCCTCCATTGGTCATAACTGTCACTCCAAGCCAAGCCTGCGTGGGTCAAGGAAACGGCTTTGGTTCCGGCCGAGGCCGCAAGTCCCAAGGTGTCCACGCGAAGAGCGCTTCCAACGAACACACTTTGTCCCCGTCCACCGGTGAGCCCACCCACCGCCTTGAGGTGACCGGTCTCCACATAGTCCGCAGTTGCCATTTTCGAGTTCAAAGCAGCGGTGGTCGCGTAGGAAGCCAGAGCGGTGGTCTTGGCGTAACTGGCAAGGCTTGTGAGTGGCGCATAGCTGGCAAGCGAGGTGGATGTGGCATAACCCGCGAGGTCTGTGGCCTTTGCATAGCCTGTCAGATCCGTGGTCTTTGCGTAACTGGCAAGGCTT
>JBDKGV010000068.1:0-15740 GCA_039798005.1 Fibrobacterota bacterium | reverse complement strand
GACCGCGGTGATCGTCAGCACCACCTCCGACGGGCATTCCCGTCAAGCCCTTGCCATGCGCAACATGCTCATCGCCCGTGCCGCCAAGGACAATGGAGCGGATCGGGTCGTGCTGGTCGAACCCGATCTCTTCTTCTCGGCCCAGGACCGCGGCCCCCAATTGGAGCACGGCCGTACCGCTTTCCCTCGTGACGACAAGGATCGCAAGAAGTTTGACGGTCAGCCGTTCTCCTCCAGCCTGTATGCAGATCTGCTGAAGACCGCCGGCGTGGACATGGTGGTGACCGTTCACAACCATTCGAAGTCGGTGCAGCATCTCTTCTCGGAGCGCTTCGGAGGCCAGTTCTTCAATCTGCTCCCCACGGAGATCTACGCGGATTACATCAAGACCTCGGATATCGTCGAATCGGAGGATCTCGGCGCCAATCTCGTCCTGTGCGCACCGGACAAGGGCGCGGCGGAGTTCGTCGGCCAGATGCATCAGGCGCTGGGGCTTCCCAAGGCCGGTCTTTGCATCATGACCAAGGAACGTACCGGGGAGCGTCAGGTGGAGATCATGGTTTCCCCTCAATCACCGACTCCCCTTGAAGCGATCGAGGGCAAGGACGTCATCGTGTTCGATGACATGGTCCGCACCGGCTCGACCATCGTCAAGTGTTGCCAGAGCCTGCGAAAAGGCAAGCCTCGCCGCATCCTGTTCTGCGTCAGCCACTTCTACTCAAGCGAAGAGGGCCGTGAGAACATGGCTCACCCCGCGATCGACGAGATCCTGACGCTGAACACCCTTCCCACCATCCTCAATCGCGACACCCAAGGGCGCCTGCGAAAGAAGATGGTCGTGCTCAAGATCGAGCAGTGGATCGCCCGCTTCCTGCGCGTGCAGTTGGGGCTTGATCCTGCGGGCGAAGTCGTCAGTTACCGGGTGGACATGTCCTCCAAGAACCCGCGCTGGACCGCTCTGCCGCTCTGATCGGGAAACGGCAAGTTTTTGCCGGGAGGATGAAGGAACGGTTTGCAAAGCATGTCAGGGATATGCTACTGTGTGGACCATATGGATTCCTCGCTCAAAATCCTGATCGCTGACGATGATGCATGGATGCGGCACTTCTTTCGGCACCTTCTGGACAAGCTCGACGTCTCCCTTGTGGAGGCTGTCGACGGGGAGGATGCGCTGGCGAAGATCGAGAGCGAACGCCCTGATCTCGTGCTGCTCGATGTGGTCATGCCTCGGCTTGACGGCATCTCCGTGGTGCAACGCCTGCGCGGTGCGGGCAATGCCGTTCCGGTCATCATCCTGTCAGCGCTTGGAGAGAAGGAAGACGAACGCTTGCGGGGATTGGAGGCGGGGGCCAATGACTTCCTGACCAAGCCCTGCAATGCCCCCGAGATCTTGGCCAAGGTTCGCACCTACCTTGATCTGTCGCGATTGCAGAAGCGATTGATGGAGGAGGAAAAGCGCCGGGCGACGACGACCCTGGTGCGGGGCCTGTCCCATCAGTTCAACAACATCCTCTGTGGCCTTTCCGGTGCTGCGCAACTTCTCGATGCCCGGATGGAGGCCGTGAATCCATTGCGCAAATATGTCGAGACCATCTTGGAGAATGCCCAGCGGGCGGCGACCATTTCCCAGCAATTGGTGACCTTTGCCGGGGCTCGTCGCGATCACCATCCTTCACTTTCCCGCTTTTCCGAGTGCCTCACCTTGGCTTGGAACACCTTGCGGGCCGGATCGCAACAGAATCACCAGCTGGTGGTGAGTGGAACGACCCCTTTGGGGGCCTTCATCCCCGCTTCCCCCACCGACTTGCAGGCCATTCTCTACCAGCTCCTGAACAACGCGATGCGCGCCATGCCCGGGGGCGGGCGAATGGATCTTGTGCTGGAGGCCCATGACGATCGTCTGGTCGTCCATCTTTCCGACGAAGGAGTCGGGATGGATGATGACGATCTCAAGCGGGCCTTCGATCCCTTCTTCTCCGCCGCGGACCGGCCGACCGACGTGGGCATGGGATTGCCCGTGGTCCGGTCGCTGTTGGAGCAATGCGGTGCGAGCATCGAGCTGCGCAGTCGCAAGAGCCAAGGCACCACGGTCGTGCTGGAGTTCCCGGTCCTGAGGCAGGAGGAATTCGCCGCATGATCTGTCGCGAGAGGGATCATGGCGCTCCTCCCCGGTGACGACGGACCCTACATCTTCACCTCGATCCTTCCCGCCAGCGCTCAAGGCAAGGCGCTTCTCGATCACCTGCAAGCGAGCTTCGGCTACCATCCTCGAGAAACATGGCAGGAGCGGATCTTGGCGGGCGCCGTCAGTGTGGCAGGGGACGTGTGGTTCGATCCATCGGCACGGCTTGTGGCGGGGCAGGTCCTTGCCTACAATCACGGAGAGTACCAGGAACCGGATGTGCCGACGAATTGGCGCGTGGTCGACCGAGGCGATGATTGGATGGCCATCGACAAGCCATCCGGTCAACCGATCCATTCGACCTCGCGGATCTTTCGGCAGACCTTGGTTTGGCAGGTGCGGAAGCTCCACGGAGCGGATTGGTCGCCATGCCATCGACTGGATCGCGATACGTCCGGTCTTGTGCTGTTTGCCCGCACCCACGCCGCGCTTTCGTGGCTGCAGCGTTCCTTCGAGCATCGCCAGGTTCGCAAGGAGTATCTCGCCTGTCTTCGCGGGGAATTGACGCAGCCTGTCACGGTGGAGGGCGCGATCGGGCCGGAGGTCGGGAGCATGATCCGCTCAAGGCTCTGCGTCGTGCCCGACGAACCTTCTGCGGGAGGCAAGCCAAGTCGGACGGAATTCGTCCCGATCAGGTGGGATGATGCCCTCCAAGGGACCTGGTGCCGTGTGCATCCCCTGCAAGGACGACGGCATCAGATTCGCGTTCACGCCCAGCATATCGGGCATCCGTTGGTGGGGGATCCGCTTTACGATGGCCAAGGAGGGATCGGATACTTGGCGCGTGTGGATGGCAAGGATGCGCAGGAAGTCGCGAGACTTTCGGGAGGTTCCCGGCTTTGGCTCCACTCCTGTTCGCTCGAATTCCTGGATACGGCGCCGCCTGGTTTGCCCCGTTCCGTGCGTGCGCCGCTGCCGGATGGATTCGACAACTAAGTTTGCCGGTCTGATGAATACGCTTGCGTTGGATTGGACGGAATGGGACGGACCCCTTCAGGTGGTGCGCCGCTTGCGGGAAAAAGGGCATGAGGCTTGGCTTGCCGGCGGTTGCGTGCGCGACCTTCTCCTTGGCACCAAGCCCAAGGATTACGATGTGGCGACTTCCGCGGAACCGGCTCAGGTCATGGAGCTGTTTCCGAAGGCCATCGCACTCAAGATCGAACTGGGTGTGGTGCTGGTCCCCAAGGGCAAGCCGATCGAGGTGACCTCCTTCCGTTCCGAAGGCCCCTATCTCGATGGGCGTCGGCCGGCCTGGGTGAAGCGCACCACGGTCGAAGGGGATGTGCAACGGCGTGATTTCACCATCAACGGCCTGCTTCTGGACCCCATGACCGGGGAAGTCGTCGATCTGGTCGATGGCGTCGCCGATCTTTCCAAGGGGATCCTGCGTTGCATCCGGGATCCGCACGAACGCTTCACGGAAGACCATCTGCGGATCCTGCGGGCGGTGCGCTTCTCGGTGAGGTTGGGTTTTGCCATCGAGGCGGGGACTTGGCAGGCGCTCTGTGAACTGTCGGATGGAGTGCGTACGCTTTCCGCGGAGCGGCTGCACGAGGAACTGGGAAAAATGGCGGGCCAAGGTGCCTTCGCCCCGGCTTGGGAGCTGTTGCGCCAAGGCGGGATCTTCGATGTGCTGTTCCCTGAACTTGAAGCCACGTGGCGGAATCCCCTGGTTTTGGAACGAATGAGCGCATTGTTTTCAAGCCCTTTGCCGGAAGCCCTCCCTTGGATCGCGGTTCTGGGACTTGGATTTTGTCCTTGGATGGCTGAAGAGGTCCCGGCGATGTCCTTGGTCGCCACCGAGGCGGGTGAAGCGTTTCTTGAGCGTTTGCGCGCATCGAATCAGGAAAAGGAGGCGGCACGCTTGATCTGGAAGCGTTTCCCTGAAATGTTTGCTCCGGCCCAAGCTCTTTCTCAAGAGGCCTCCTTGGTCCGTGAACGGGCCTACCCAGCACTTCAGGCGATGGTCATGCACTGGGATGACCGGTTGGGTACGGAGCTGGCACCTCGTTGGACCGCTGTCCGGGATCGGGTGATGGTCACTCCGAGGCCTCCTGCGGGGCAAATCTGGATGGCTGCCGATGCTCGTTTGCGGGGGGCTTCGCTTGGGGATGCGATTCGCCTGGCCGATGCCATGCTGCTTGATCATGGGCCCCAAGACGCAGAAGTCCTTGTCAATGCCGTACTTGGTGTTATGTTTCCCCAAGGATGAGTTACGGTCCAGTCTTCCTGCTATGCTCCGATTCCGATCGCTCCCAGCGAGTATGCCGCTGGATCCTCGAGTGGATGGAAAGCAACGATACGCCCTTCGAGCGGATGGTCTTCGTGTGTGAGGATGTGAACCTCGTGCGCAAGAGTTTGCGGGAACCGTTGCTCGAAGGGGATCCACCGACCTTGATCGTTCTGGATCGTCATTCCTGTGAAGGCCCGAGCTTTGCCGCCGAGGTCGCCGATTGCATCCCCGAATCATGGGTGGTGGAGATCGTGGAGGAGAACGACTGCCTTCCGCTTCGGTCCTCGATTCTGGCGTTGCGTTCCAGTGCGCGTCGTGATGAATGGGAAGGTTTTCTTCAGCAGGTGCTGGATGAATGCTTGACGCCGCAATGGGCACAAGCCCTTGCCGCGGATGCCGAGCCTTGATGGGGCGTCTCCAAGGCCGGTGATCGGGAATTAGATTTTGGGCATGAACTCCCGTCGTCCTCTTCCGGTTCGTGCCTTGGTCCTTCTTGGAGCATTTTCCTTGGTTCTCTCGGGTTGCTCGGGTTGCTCCCGAAAACAGTCCGGAGGAGTGGCCTTGAGTGATCAGGCGGCAGTCCGTGCCGAACCTGACAGCAAGGGACGCGTATTGACCAGCCTCTCCTTGGCTGAACAAGTGGAGTGGCTTGGAGATTCGGTCGTGGACGCGAACAATCCCAAGAAGGCCTACTTCAAGGTGCGCATGACCGATGGCAAGGAAGGGTGGGTGAATTCCTGGCAGTTGGCGGCCCCTGCGCAAGCCGCCGTCCTCTTGGAAAAGGCTCCGCTTTACAAACGGCCTGATCAAGCGACGGCAACCGGAAAGTCCATCGCCTCGACGGAACTTGTCGCCAAGTTCACCTCAAAGGACGGCAAGGACGGTGATTGGATCGAAGTGGTCACCATGAATCGGGCGCAGCGCGGTTGGATTCTGCGCCCTGGTTTTTCCAGCGACCCTTCCGAACTGCTTGCGGCCACCTTGGTGCGCCGTGCCCGTGCGATCAAGGATCCTGCGAAACGTGCGGCTGCAATCCAGGAATTGCTGAACAATTCTTCCGTGGCAAGTTCGCGTGTCTACGAGATCCTCAAGGATTCCTTGAGCCTTCCGATGCCTGTGGTTTCCGAACCTGCGCCATCCCCGGTGGTGGACAGCATGGTCGCCCCCGTGGTCCCCTAGCGGACCATCGAGTTTGAGATTCCGCCGCGTTCCCGTCACCCGGATTCCACTCCGTGGACTTGCAATCGCCGCGAATGATCGGCACCCCGCAACCTGCTGGATGGTGATCGACTCGATTCGTTTCAAGCGGGCTGGATTCCGGTCCTCTTGGTTCGATCTATCCTATCTTTCCCGTCTCACAGGAGATTCAAGATGCAGGAACACGATCCCAAGGATTCGAACGAAGAAATCCCTCCCCCGGAAGAAGGGAAGAAGATGGAGGCCTTCGGCCTCTCCGATGTGGTGACCTTGCTTGTCATCGCTCTTGTGGCCGGTGGGTTCTGGTGGTGGTATCAGAGCGCCAAGCAGGAAAGCAACCAGCGTTTTCAGGCGGCCGATGACCTGTGGTCGCGCAAGGATTACCGATCGGCCAAAAAAGCCTACGAGACCTTGCAGGAAAAATCGCATTTCGTCTCCAAGGAGAACGACACGCTCATGACCCATCGCCTCGGGCGTATCGGGGAATGGGAAGAATCCGCACGAATTCTGGAAGAGGGCGTGAAGGCAGCTGTGATTTCGGCCGATACCGGAGTCCTGGCCCAAGCCCGTGCCGGAGTTCTGGCGGACACCAATGCCTTTGTCGAGAAGAATCGCCTTCTCGCAACGATCGATTCGGCAACCAAAAAGGAGAAATGATGCAGACTCAAGCACCGAAAAGCGGCGATACCATCGCCATTCTCAAGACCAATCGCGGCGTAATGAAAGCCATCCTTTTCGTGGATGTCGTTGCGGACGCTGCCGCAAATTTCGTGGAGCTGGCCAAGCAGGGCAAGTACACCGATGTGCCTTTCCATCGCGTGATCAAGAACTTCGTGATCCAGGGTGGCGACTTCACCCGCAAGAACGGCACCGGCGGCCACTCGGCCAAGGGACCGGGCACCCAGATCGGTGACCAGTACCACCCGGAGCTCAAGCACATCTACGGTGCTCTCTCCTGGGCCAAGACCTCCATGCCCAATTCCATCGGTTCACAGTTCTTCGTCGTCAACGGCAAGGGCGGAGCGCACTTCCTCGATCATCCGGCCAAGGGCGGTCCTGCCGAAGGCTACAGCGTCTTTGGTCAGGTCTTTGAAGGCTTCGAAGTGCTGGACGCGATCAGTTCGGTGCGGACCGACTCGGGCGACCGTCCTGCCGAAGATCAGATTCTGGAATCGGTGGAGATCGAAGTCCTCGCCTAAGGCGGTTAATGGCCAATCTCCCGGTCCGAATCACTGAACCGTGCTTCGTCGACCTAGGACAAGGAAAGACCCTCTGCTCAGCAGAGGGTCTTTTGTTTGCGGGCATCTGATGGACAGGCAAAGAAAAACCCCGCGCCGGAATTCCGGAGCGGGGTGATGGACCGGTTGATCGGTTGAGATCAGCCCTCTTGGTAGTGGTAGCCGGATTCGCCGTGCTCGGCGAGATCCAAGCCGGTCACTTCGGCTTCTTCGTCAGGGCGAAGACCGATGAGGAACTTGATGGCGTAAGCAAGGATCGCCGTGGCCACCAAGGAGAGCGTGATGGTCAGACCCATGGCCTTGAGCTGCTCGATCCAGAGAGTCTTGCCGACGATGTCCTTGAGGTTCATGGCAAGGTTGGCATTGGCCTCGGTGGTGGCAAGGAAGCCGGTGAGCAGGGCACCCAAGGTACCGCCGACACCATGCACGCCGAAGGTATCCAGTGCATCGTCATAGCCAAGCCAGTTCTTGAGCTTGTAGACGGCGAAGAAGGGGATGATGCCTGCCAGGATACCGATGATGACCGCGCCGTTGGCCGTGACGAAACCCGTTGCCGGAGTGATGACCACAAGACCTGCGACGATGCCCGAGCAGAAACCAAGCACAGTGGGCTTGCCTTGGACGATCCATTCCATCATGGGCCAGATGAAGCCTGCGATGGCTGCGGCCAGAGTGGTGGTCAGGAAGGCGTTGGCGGCGATGCCGTCGGCAGCGACTGCAGATCCGGCGTTGAATCCATACCAGCCCACCCACAGGATTCCCGTGCCGACCATGGTCAGAGTCAAGCTGTGGGGAGTGAACTTCGAGGTGCCGAAGCCCTTGCGCTTGCCCAGGATGATGGCAAGCAGGAGTGCGGACCAACCCGAGCTCATGTGCACCACGGTGCCGCCAGCGAAGTCAATGGCCTTGATGGAAGCCGATGCGTTCCAGACGCCGTTCATCAAGCCGGTGCTGCCCCAGACCATGTGCGCAAGGGGGAAGTAGACGACGATCATCCAGCCAAGGACGAACAGAAGGACTGCGGAGAACTTCATGCGTTCGGCAATGGCACCGATGATGAGTCCGGGAGTGATGATGGCGAACATCAACTGGTACATGGCAAAGACATTCTCGCCGACCCAGTAGGAATACGCCGTATTTGGAGCCGCACCTACGCCTGAAAGGAAGGCCTTGGAGAAGCCGCCCAAAATCGACCCTCCGGCGTCGAAGACGACCGAATAACCGAATGCCCACCAAAGCAGGGTGACCAATCCGGCGATGCCCATGCACTGGGCCAGAACGGAAAGGACGTTCTTGGTGCGCACAAGGCCGCCGTAGAAGAGCGCAAGGCCCGGAAGGGTCATGAAAAGCACCAAGGCGGCACAGATCATCAAGAATGCGTTATGGCCAGGGCCAGCAACGCCGACAGCCAGAGCCTTGTTGGAAAGGGCCGGGTCCGTGTTGGCGATATAGGCCTCAAGAGCGGCGACGCGGTGGAGGAGGGCTGTGTCAGTGACAGCGTCGGCAGCCACTGGCGCAGCGCTCTTCGCACTATCGACCACGGCGGCAGTTGCTGGCTTGGTCGAGTCCACCTTGGTGGTATCTTCGGCATGGACGGTGCCTGCAAAAGCAAGTACACCTGCCATCAGGCCGGCCCGCAGAAGTGCGGTGGGTAGGTTCCGGAAGCTGATCATATTGGCTCCTTGTATGAGACGAGTGAAAGTGGATCGCTGCAATACCTTCTAGGAAATTGCGTGCCAAATGATTTGGAAACCTGGCGGTGGAACCTGGGGTCAGAAAAGCGCAATGACTTTGACAGCAATTGGCAATTGATTGACACTAAATGACAATGCTAATTTTTTTTGGCGTTGGATGGAAATGTCAATTCTGGGCAAAACAGAAAAAGGCACCCAAGTGGGTGCCTTGATCGGATCTCTTGGGGTGAGGTCTAGTCTCTCAGGCTTTCCGGGCGCTGAATCTCTTGGAGCAAGCTCCAGGTGCTTTGGCGCTTTTCCGCCCATAGAAGCCACAGGCTCATGGCGAAGAACCACACATCACGCAAGATGGTGCTCCAATTGGCGGAGGCTCCTTTGCCACCTTGACTGAAGCAGCCGCACTCGAAATTGATGCCGCGCGCCAATCCTTGCCCGATGGCGATCAAGAACAAGACATAGAGGAAGTTCACAAGAACCGTCGCTTCAATGGACCACACACCGATGAGAATCAAGATGCCAAGCAACAATTCCAGCATCGGCAACCAGAGCGCCCAGAGATTGATCATGGCCTGTGGCAACAGGTGGTAATTCCAAACGGAATCGGAAAAGCCACTGGCATGGATGATCTTGTCCAAGGGAGCGTAGATGAAGATGCCGCCAGTGAAGACGCGCAGCAGCAACAAGACGATTTGGTGACGAAGAAGCGATGTCATTTTTCAATCTCCAGCTTGGCGTCGCGCCATTCGATCCACCCGCCAAAGAAACAGTGAATGTACTTGTGCCCCTTTTCCTTGAGCTTCTTGGACAGGATCTCGCTCGAACGGCACTCGATGCCGTCGCAGTAGACGACCAACGGGCGGTCCAGCGGAACCTTGGCGGCAAATCCGGCGTACAGTGAATCGAAGTCCTCCTCAGGCAGGTTCAACGATCGGGGGATGTGGCCGCGCTTGAAGATCGATGCCGGACGGGCGTCCACGAACAGGATGGCCGAATCCTTGTAGTACAGTTGTGCCGTGTCCAGATGCAACGGCGTGATTCCGTCGCGCATGGCGAGTTCCGCTTGAGACGGACGGATCAAGGCGATGGAGCCGGAGGGGCGCAAGGCGTTTACGGCAAGCGCTGTTCCGAAGGAAGCAAGCGCGATGATCACCAATCGTATGACAAAGGTTCTCATGGGGAGTATCCTGTGATGCGCAGACGCAGCGTGCGTTGCGGAGAGTTTTCGAAGACCAGTTCGATTTCATCGGAAACGGCTTGGGTGCTGCCTTGTCGCGGCTGGATTTCCAGAACATAGCCTTGGATGGCACCTCTGGAGGGGACTGGCTGCCAGCGGCCACCCCGTTGGAGGAATTGGCTGGATTGGATCCGGACCTGAACCGATCCATTGCGGACCCGCGTGTGTCGAAGCTCAAGCGGTGAGCCTGTCGTATCCAGCACCAGCACCTGCCGTGCGCCGTTTTGCCGGACATTTCCCAAGTCGACGAATTCAGGAATGGCAATCACCTGCGGCCTGACATCGACGACGGTGGGAAGGATCTTGGCGCCTTCCATCGGGCCGTGCAACGGGATGGCCACATAGAATTGCGACTTTCCGCTCAAGCCTGCCGTCGAAAGATACAGCTTGACTTCAAGCGCTTCGCCAGGAGCAAGTCGCTCCTTGCTGATCGTGGCTTGAAGGCACGGGCAGCTGGATCCCGGCGGTTCAAGTTGCAAGGGAACACGGCTGGTATTGCGACACACCAGCCGCAGGGAGGATTCCTGCCCCTTGGCGACGGCTCCGAAGTTGGGCATTTCCTGCGAGCATTCCAGTGGCAGACCCCATCCCTCGCTGGAGAGAAGGCCGATGCCAACGAGGATGCCTGCAGGAATCCGCATTTCAGTTTTTCTTGAATTCCTGGATCGATACGTCCTGAATCAGATCATTCTGCTCGATCAGGCAGGACACGTCCCAGCCGGAGACCAGTTGGCCAAAGACGGAATGCTTGCCGTCCAAGTGCGCTTGGCTGGTCTGGCAGATGAAAAACTGCGATCCACCGGTGCTGGGGCCTGCATTGGCCATGGACAGGGCGCCGGGCACATGCTTCAAGGAGGAGAACTCGTCCTTGATGGTGTAGCCTGGTCCGCCGGTTCCATTTCCGGCCGGGTCGCCGCCTTGGACCATGAAGCCTGGAATGACACGATGGAACTTGAGTCCGTTGTAGAATTTCTTGCGGGACAGATCGATGAAGTTGGCGACGGTCACCGGGGCCTTGCGAGGCTCCAGGCGAAAGACCATGGCGCCGTACTGGGTCTTCACGGTGGCGTGGATGGAGTCCACACCGGTGAAGTCGGGGGTGAAGTTCTTCTGTTCTCCAGCAAAGGCACCCATTGCCAGGGTCAATGCCAATGCAGCCATCTTTCGGATCATTCCCACTCCTTGGTTAGCAAAGTCAAACAGTACAAATCAGGGGCGAACCGGATCAGTGTTGGCGCAAGGCCAAAGTCACCAATGCCGGGGTTTCAGCAGTTGCGCCCAGCGTCTCCGAGGCCCTTGCCAAGCTTTGGCGAGCCCGGTTCTCATCCATTCCCAAGGCCATGAGAGCAAGCAGGGCGTCGTCCACGGCGCTGGACCTTGGCAGGGGAGTCGTGGCAGGATGCTGCGGTGTGCCAGCGGCCGCAAGGGAAGGACGCAGCTTGGCCATGGTGTCGGCCAAGGTGGCCACCAGGACTTGCGCCGTCTTCTTGCCCACGCCAGGAAGGCGTGTGAGGCGCGTGAGGTCGCCGCGCACGATGGCACCGGCCAGTTCCTCGGGTTCGATGCTCCCCAAGGCTTTCAGGGCGACCTTTGGGCCGATCCCGGAGACGCTGGTGAGATTGCGGAACAGTTGCCTTTGTTGGGTCGTGGCAAATCCCACGAGCTGGAGGGCATCCTCGCGCACCAGCAATTCGGTGTGCAGGAGCTGTTCGCGCCCGACGATCGCCGATTCGGCAACGGAGGCGGGAACGTCGATGCCCATCCCCAAGCCATGGACATCCAAGGTGATGCGAGTCTCGCTCTTGTGGGCAACGGTGCCTTTCACGAAATCGATCATCGGTCCTTCCTCAGGTGCATGGGGTGAAGGTACGGCCTTTCAACCAAACAGGCTTGCGGCTCACGGCTCTTCGACAACATCAGTCGCGTGTTTCCAAGGAAAGCCCGGGTTCCACATCGAGTCCCATCGATCCGGTGCTGCCAAGCTCCAGACGCCAAAGTGCGGCCGCGGCGATCATCGCTGCGTTGTCGGTGGAAAGCGCGGGCGAGGGGAATGCGGTCCAGAAGCCGCGTTTCTCGCCCAGTTCGGACAATTTCTGTCGAAGCCGGGGGTTCGCACTCACACCGCCACAGACGGCGATACCGGGCAGATCGGTCTTTTCCAAGGCAAGCACCGCCTTGCGGCAAAGAGCGTCCACGATGGATTCCTCAAGACTTGCGCAGATGTCGGCGATCCGCTCCTTGACGACATCGGGGCCGAGTTCTTTTGAGAGGCGCAGCACCGCGGTCTTCAGTCCGGAGAAGCTGAAATCCAGCGTATCTCCGGGCATGGCGCGCGGCAGATCGAAGGCCTTGCGGTTTCCGTTGGCGGCGAACCTTGAGACGATGGGACCGGCCGGATACCCCAAGCCAAGGAGCTTGCCGCATTTGTCGAAAGCCTCGCCTGCGGCATCGTCGCGCGTCTCTCCCAGCAAGCGGAACCTTGGTCCCGCTTCCACCATGCCCAACTCGGTGTGGCCGCCGGATACGGTCAGGCAAAGGAACGGAGGCTCGATCCGTCGATCAAGTCGCACTGCGGCGAGATGTCCTTCCAAATGGTTGACCCCGTAGACCGGGATCCCGGATTCCAGAGCCAAACTTTGGGCGAAGGCGCTTCCCACCAGAAGCGGACCGGCAAGGCCCGGGCCACGGGTGAAGGCGATGGCATCGACCGAGCTGAGTTCGATGCCGGCTTCCTCGAGCGCAGAGCGCACGATCCCCGGCAGCAGGCGCAGATGTTCCCGGGAGGCGATTTCAGGAACGACTCCGCCGAAGGTCTCATGGACTTCCTGGGTACGCAACACGTTGGCAAGCACTTTCCAATCCTGTACGATCCCGCAGGCGGTCTCGTCGCAGGAGGTCTCGATACCCAGTACGATCACTTCAGATTCCTTCAGGCGATTGGCGCCAAGGGTGGGACAGGTCGAAGACGGTCTTGGCCGGAAGGAAGGTGTCGGGCGGGACCTCGACGAACACCGTCAGCCATTCGCCCATCGAGCCGTTCCAGAGTCCCGGATGTTCCAGAACCTGCAAGGTACCTCCCTTGCCGTCAGGTTTGGCTGCGATAAATGCACGGGTCGGATCCCGGAAGGTTTCCAGGTCGTATCGCGAACCGTCGGGACGGTTCAGGCAACACGCCATGTCCACCGGATTGAAGTGGGTGGCGCTTCCCAAAATTGCCTGTTGCGACGATTCCGGTGAAACCTCGCTCTGCTCCACGATCTGGAGGCCCTTTCCGGCCACCCAGAAGGGGCCGCCTCCCGGGGCGCCGTCGTTCCGTACCATGCCGGCGGCCCGCAACGGGCGATCCGCCAGGCTTCGGAGCGATGTCGCGTCCATCTTCTCCTTGCGTCCGAGCTTGGCCAAAAGCGTGGCAAACGCCTCGGCATGCTCGGATTCCTGGCTTGATCCGGGGGCGCTGGTGAGCAGCGCATCGCCGCGACGCCGCAGTTCAAGCGCGATGCCGGCCAAGGCCAGCCTCCATGGAACCACGTGTTCCTGACGCCAATGCGGCTGGATGTTGTCGATGTTCTTGACCAGGATCACCTCGCCCGGGGTGCGGGCGAGGTTGGCAAGCAGGCTGCCGTGGCCGCCTGCCCGCAGGAGCGGATTGCCTTGCTTGTCGCGGGCGATCTCGCCGTCCGCGGCCAGCGCCAGGGTGTCGGTGGAGGACTCCTGGACGGTGGCGATGAACTCGAGCGTGCATCCGTTGGTCCGTGAAATGGCTTCGATCCATTTCTTCAGCTCGGGCTCCTTGGCAAGATGCTCCGGACTCAAGCTGCAGTGGAGCGTGCCCTTGCTTCCCGGTCCCAGGACGGTGCAGGATTCCTGCATCTGCGCTTCGATAGCCGTTTGGGTGCGCTGGTCGTCCTGCATGTGGAAAGGCAGGAAGGCCTTGGGAAGCGACGGCCACCCGAGTCCCTCCGGGGGAGCCGTGAGCAGGGTGGTCACGGATTGCGTTGCCGTGGCCGGTGCGTTGAAGGCCGTCAAGCTCGTGTGGACGGCGGGCGTGGCCAGCAGGGTCTTGACGGCAGGGTCCTGCTCGAGCTTGGCAGGATTTTCCTGCAACGCTTTGAGGCCGGCGAACATCCGGGACGCCGCACCCGAGGCGGGAACGAAAAAGCCGATGGAACGGCCGGCTTCACGACCGGTCTTGACCCAATGGTCGCGTTCGGCAGGGGCAAGCTCGGCGATGCCGTCATGGAGACTTGCCGCTCGTTCGAGCACCGGGGCGACAGTCCCTTGTTCGAGCAAGGTGACTTGACGCAACGACTCTTCCGGAGAGATTCCACGGGTGGAAAGCCATGCTTGGTCGGCGGGGGAAAAAGGCATTCAGGGCTCCGTCGAAAAGGGGTGGGTGAGGATGGGCTCCTTGGCGGCTCGCACCTCGTCCACACGGGAAAGGGGCAGATGATGCGGAGCGGTGCGGATCAGATCCGGCGTCTCCTGGCATTCGGTCCACACCTTGCGGAAGATCTCCGCGAAGCGGTCGAGCGTCTCGCGGCTTTCGGTCTCGGTGGGCTCGATCATCATGGCTTCCGGGACGATCAGCGGGAAATAGATCGTCGGTGCGTAGATGCCGAAATCCATCAGGCGCTTGGCAAAGTCCGAGGTGTGCAGCCCGTTCGCCTTCAAGGGCGTGCCTTCCAGCACGAATTCATGCATGTACGGCCCCGGATACCGGCAGGGAAGCAGGTCCTCGATCTTGCCATGGAGGTAGTTGGCATTGATCACCGCGGTTCGACCGACCTGAGCCAGCCCATCGGGGCCCATCGCCAAGATGTACGCCCAAGCCCGCACCATCATCAGGAAATTTCCAAACGCCCCGTGCACCGGGCCTATGGATGTGGACGGACGTTCCAGACGAAATCCGCTTTGGTCTTGAACCACGCGAGGACTCGGCAGGAATGCCGCCAAATGGGACTTCACCCCGATCGGTCCGCACCCCGGTCCACCTCCCCCGTGCGGGGTGGTGAAGGTCTTGTGCAGGTTGAAGTGCATCAGGTCGAAACCCAGATCCCCGGGCCGGCAGAGCCCGACCAGCGCGTTGAGGTTCGCGCCGTCCATGTAGACCTGGGCGCCGACGCCGTGGCATGCGTCGCAGATCTCCTGGACGCGGGTCTCGAAGAGTCCCAAGGTGTTCGGGTTGGTCATCATGAAGCAGGCGACGTCCGGAGCGAGCTTTTTCTTCAGATCCTCCAGATCGACCCTGCCATCAGGTCCTGATTTGACGGTTTCTGTCAGGAAGCCGGCCATCGCCGCCGATGCCGGATTGGTTCCGTGCGCCGAGTCGGGGATCAGGACCTTGTTGCGTCGCTCGCCGCGATGCAGGTGGAACGCACGAACGACCAGAAGCGCCGTGAATTCCCCGTGCGCTCCCGCGGCGGGCTGCAGGCTCACGGCATCCATCCCCGAGATCTCGGCAAGGGACGCCTCAAGACGGTGCATCAGCTCCAGCGCGCCTTGGATGCTGGATTCGGGCTGGAGCGGGTGGAGTTGTGAAAATCCCGGCAATCGAGCCAAGGTCTCGTGCACCTTGGGATTGTACTTCATCGTGCAGGAGCCCAGCGGGTAGAAGCCCTTGTCGATGTGGTGGTTCCTCGTGGAAAGCGAGGTGTAGTGCCGCACGACCTCGCCTTCGGAGAGTTCCGGCAGACGAGGGAGGGACTTGCGGCGCAAGTCCTGCGGGATCAGCGTCTCGATGCCCTGGCGTGGAATGTCCCATTCCAACTCGCCCGTGCCGCGCTGGCCGGGGCGGGACTTCTCGAAGACGGTATGGCCGGGAGGATCGAAGGTCGGTGCGGAGCTCACTGTGCCTCCTTGATCAGGTTCACCAAGGTATCGAGATCGCTGCGGGTATGCAGCTCGCTTGCGCAGATCAGCAGGGCATCGGCGGGGAGATGCGGGAAGTGATCCTGCAACCATA
>JBDKGV010000067.1:0-15759 GCA_039798005.1 Fibrobacterota bacterium | reverse complement strand
CGGGATTGCGACCGCGCTCAATCCGCACCTGGGATACGCCAAGGCCACCGCCATCGCCCAAGAAGCGCACCGCACCGGCCGCCGCGTGCGCGACCTCGTGCTGGAGCAGGGACTCATGGCGCCGGAGCAACTGGATGCGATCCTGTCCCCGGAGAGATTGACCACGCCCCATCGCGGCTGAGGACACAAACAAAAAGGGGCCCCGCTCTTGCGGTGGCCCCGATCTCGTCTTGCTTCGCCGGAATCTCTGTCACTGTCTCGCCGGTCCGAAGCGCAGCCTCTTGGAGAGGTCTGTTCTAGGTTCTTGCCGATCGGTCGCTGTCCCGTCGGCCGCTTTTCTGTGATGGTCTGACTGTTCTGATTTTCTGTCTTCCTCACATGCGACCCTGTGCGGGTCACATCCATACGATACGGGCGAATTCTCAGGAACGCAAGAGGCGATGCGAAGATTTCTTGGAAATCGTGTTGCAGGCGGCGAAGGGCTTCAGCGCCAAGGACACCGCCCGCCAGGGCCAAGACCCCGCAGGCCCAAAATCGGAGATGTTCCCGCGTATGCTGTTGGAGGGGCGGATCTCAGATCCGCCCGTACACATTTTTACGCGGGTTTGTTGGGTCGAGGAGGCTTGGCAGGTGGCCTGGCCCCCGATCTCCTCGGGGGAGGCGCCCCACCGCTAAAGGATGGTCTCGAGGATTCCTGCCCAGAATTCGTGGGGCTCCATTCCCTCGGGCACCGGCACCAATCCTTCGATGGCCAGTTCCGCCGCGCCGTGCACCTGGGCCCAGACGGAAAGGGCCAGCATCTGAGGGTCACCCGAGGTTCTCCAACCTGCCGCTTGGCACAAGGCGATCTGCTCGACCAAAGGGGCGAAGGCGTCGATCTCCTTCGGGCAAGGCGCCTCCGTGAACAGTTCCTTGCCCTGTCCCGAGAAGAGCAGGCGGTAAAGGTTGGAACGACGGACGGCAAAGGCCAGATAGGCGCGTCCCATCGCCCGCAATCCGGCTTCAGGAGCGGTTTCGCGACCTCGGGAAACCAGCAGATCCGTGCGCAGGTCGGCCCAGCCCAATTCGATGATCGCGCGCAGGAGGCTGTTCCGGTCGGGGAAATGCCGGTAGGGCGCAGTCTTCGAGACGCCCAAGCTGGAGGCCAGGTCACGCAGGCTCAAGGCTTCCAGCCCTGCGGCCTCCACGCGCGAAAGCGCCAGGTCCAGCAGCGCCTGACGCAGGTTCCCGTGGTGATAGTTGGCCCGGTCCGAATCTCGATCTCCCATCCTGACAAAATAATGTTGGCAACGCCAACTTTGCACCCTATCTTATGTAGGCAATGCCAACATTGGAGGAGATCATGGGTTTGAAGAGGGTGCTCGTCCTGAACGGGAATCCGGTGGCGGAACCGACTTCGCTCTGCAAGGCGTTGGCGGAGCGCTATGCGCAGGAAGCCAAGCAAGCTGGACACGAGGTCCGGACGATCCATCTCGGTGCCATGGCCTTCAGCCATGACCTGCTCCACGGCTACCACAGCCGCACCGATCTCGAACCGGACCTGGTCGCCTTTCAGGAGGCCCTGCAATGGTGCGAGCATTTCACGCTGGTGCATCCCGTCTGGTGGTCCGACCTGCCGGCCCGTTTGAAGGGGCTCTTCGACCGGACCTTCCTGCCGGGATACGCCTTTGCCATGCGGGAGGGCAGCCCCTTCCCGGCGAAGCTCCTGGCGGGCCGCACCGCACGGGTCATCTACACGCAGGATGCCCCGGATTGGTACTACCGCCTGGTGATCGGAGCTCCGACCCGGAAGATGCTGGGACGAGGGACGCTGGGATTTTGCGGCATCAAGCCGGTCCGGTTCACCGCCTTCGGTCCGGTGAAGTCAAGCACCCCCGCGAACCGGGAGGCCTGGCTCGCAACCGTGGGCGCTTTGGGCCGCGAAGCGAGATAAGGCTCGAACAGCGCAAGGGCAGGAAGACATGGACTGTGGCATGACGATGAGAATCTCGACAAGACCGGTGCAAAACGGAAGGCGGAACAGTGTTCAACGTAGCATGGACACCATTCGCCCTCCCCTCGTTTCCCGTTGGCCGAGCCCTTTCGAGAAGATGCTCTTGCGACTGCGAAGCATGACTCGAGAGACGGAACCGGACCCGCATTGGGAACATCTGGAACTGCGTCATCGCACGGAGGGACTGGCCATGGAGCTGCTTCTGCTGTGGAAGGGTCGCATGGCAGGGCATGCCCGCGCCCGCCTGGGCGAGGCGTGCTTGGTGTATCTGGACGAACCGAACGGTGCGGCATGGGCCAGGACCATGCTTGCGGAGGCGATGTCGGAGTGGGCAAGGCACACCTGAATTCCCGTTCTCCCACCCCACCCGGCATTTCCCGATGAAGGCTTGGCGGCGCACATCGTCCCGGTGCGGGGTTGGCGGCTACGAGGACCTGGCACACGGATGACCGGTCCTGCGTGCAAAAAAGAGAAGGGGCCCCGCAACAGCGGAGGCCCCGATCTCGATTCGCTCCGTCCGGAATCCCTGTCTCACTCAATCTCGCCGGATTCGGAGTCACGGCCTCATGGAGAGGTCCGTCTTCAGTGGTTTGCCAAACGGGAAAGGTCCCGCTGGCCGCTTCTCTGTGATGGTCTGACGTCTCTGATTTTCTGTCTTCCTCACATGCGACCCGGCGTGGGTCACATCCATACGTTACGGGGAAATTCTCGGGAACGCAAGAGGCGATGCGAAAAATTCCTGGAAATATTTGAGAAACCCGCAGGCGCCTCCTGAGCTGTTCTGGACCTTTGCATCGGAAGGTCCATGAGTGTATGTTATGGCCATGAACAGCCAACCGGCACAGGCTCGCAGAACTTGGGGAGCGATGCTTCTCTTGGCGATCGCGTTGCTGTCGATCTTGGCGCCAGTGTTGGCCGACACCTATCTGTGCCCCATGGCGCAGGCCGCGCAGGCCAGCCGCAATGCCCACGCTGCGGCTCTTGAAGAGGAGCCCACCTGCTGCTCCAAGGCCTCAATGCCCCCACCTGCCCCGGCGGGCAGCGTCCAGTGGCAGGGCTCTTGCGACTGCCCTCAAGTCGTTTGGGATGCGGCTCCTGCCGAGCTGTTGCGTGAAGCCCCACGAGGGGTTCTCGTGGCCCCGATGGTTGCAGTCGTGGAAGCGATCGTCTTCAAACCGATTTCTTCCCGGCATCGCTTCGTACCCAAACCGCCCAGTGCCGTTGTGCCGTCCGGGCCCCCCTTGTGGGTCCGCAACCAAGCCATCCTCTGCTGAGTTCATCCCGTCGGTAGCCCACTGCCTGCGCCGCTTTGCCGTGCGCGGCTCTCACGCTTGCGATAGGATGAACCATGAATTGCCGCCTTGCGGCTGCCGCGCTTGCGTGGACGACCCTGTCGTTTGCCCAAAGCCGTCCGCAGCCCGATGAAACGAAGACGATCGAGAGTTGGGTCGAAGAGGCCCGGCTCCACCACCCGACCGCCACCGCCGCCCGATGGAGCGTCGAGGCCGCCCGCGCCCAGATCAGTGGTGCCCAGGCCTGGATGCCCCCCAGCACCGAACTGCGGGTGCAAGGAGACGGGCTGGTGGACCTCTCGCTATCCCAGATGATCCCCGGGCCGGGCAAGCTCTCAAGCCAGAGATCGGTGCGGGAGGCGCAGCTTGAGATGGGCCGCAACGACTCCGCCGAGAGCCTGCGCAAGCTTTCCCTCGCCGTGCGGGAAGCCGCCTGGATGGAGTGGATGGCCTGGGAAAAACAGAGACTTGTCGAGGAGCAGCACCATGCCGCTGGCCGGCTGCACGAAGCCGTGCTGCGCAGCCAGGCCGCCGGCATGGCCACGCCCAGCGAAAGCTGGCTTGCTCAGGTGCGGGTCCGCCAGCTCAAGGTCCAGGCCCAGCAGCTGAAGTCCGAGGCGCTCACCGCCACGCAGATGCGGCAAAGCCTGGCCGGGGGCGAGGCATCCCCCTTGGTGGCCGGGACTCCCGTTGCCCCCGACTGGGACGATTCCACCCTGCTTGAAGCCTTGGAGAAGCGGCCCGACCTGCGCTCGATGCAGCAGGACATCGCCATGCAGAAGGCGATGCAGTCCGCCATGAAGAGGAGCCTGGTGCCCGATTTCATGGTCGGGGGAATGGTCATGCGCATGCCCAGCGGAATGCCGGGTTGGGGCGTGATGGCGGGGATGACCCTGCCCTTTGCCCCGTGGTCGCGCGGCATGGCCGAGGCGGAAATCAGCAGCAGCACCGCCCGAGGGCATGAGCGGGGAATGCAGCGCGAGGCCATGAAGCGGATGGCACGGATCGAGGTCCTGGAGCATGCCGCCAAGGCGCGGGCCGCGTGGAGCGCCCTGCAGGAGATCGACAGCACCCTGCTTCCCGGACAGGACCGCGCCGCCGCCGATGCCCGGGCCCGCTACGCCAGCGGCAAGGAAATGCTCTCGATGGTGCTTGCGATGGAGGACATGATCCGCATGACCCGCATGGAGGCGATCATGCGGCGCGGCGACTACGAACTGGAGAAAGTGCGCCTGCGGGCCGCCGCAGGACTTGGCGGCAAGGAGACCACCCGATGAGAGACACGAACCGCAAGACTTCCCTCGGGCTCGGGGCCGGGATGGCCCTTCTCTTGCCCCTGCTGCTCGCCAGCTGCGAAAAGAGCAATGCACCGGCGCAGGCCGGACACGGCGACCACGCCAAGGCCGCCGCCAAGAAGGCCTGGCACTGCCCCATGCATCCGCAGATCCTCAAGGATCACGAGGACACCTGCCCGCTGTGCGGGATGGACCTGGTCGAGTTCGAACCGGGCGCCGCCGCGTCGGGGAAGGGCGCGACAGATTCTGCTCAGGGCACGTCTTCCAGCCCCAAATCCGCCGGGAGCGAGGTGCAGGTGGACCCGGCCGTGCTGCAGAAGATCGGGGTGCGCACGGCGATGGTGGAGGCCGGCGTGGTGGGCCGCGAGATCCGGGCCGAGGCCGAGGGCGTCGCGGACGAGGCCGCCGAGGTCTCGGTCAGCTCAAGGACCATGGGGTACCTGGAGACCGTCGCCGCGGTGCGCAGCGGCGACCGGGTGAAGGCTGGACAGATTCTGGCAAACCTGAACAGCCCCGAACTGACGGCCGCCCAGGGCGACTGGCTGGCCGCGCGCCGCTCCGGCGACAGCCTGGGCGAACGCGCCGCCGGAGAAAGGCTTGCAACCCTCGGTTTCCCCGCCTCAAGCCTTGCGAACCTCACAAGGACCGCCACGGTGCAGCGGACCATCCCGCTGACCTCCCCGGCAAGCGGCTGGCTCAAGGCCCGCGCCGCCGTGCGGGGCCAGGCCGTGATGGCTGGCGCCGAGCTGTTCCGGATCGTTGAGGGCAACGGCGTGCTGCTGGAGGCGCGGCTTCCGGTGGCCGAGGCCGCCCTGCTCAAGGGGGGCGATGCCGCCGAGCTGACCGGAGCCGGACTCGCCACTGCGTTGGTTGCCAAGGTGGTCGCCGTGCTCCCGCAGGTGGAGCGCACTTCGCGCTCGGCCACTGTGCGCCTGACCCTTGCCAAGGGCGGCGAGATCCGGATCGGCGCCTTGTACCAGGCGCGCTTCCAGGCAAAGGCCACGACAGGATTTGTCGTGCCGCAGGATGCCGTGCTGCGCTCGGGGCGGCGCGAGGTGGTGTTCTTGGACCTGGGGAACGGACGCTTCCGGCCCGTCGAGATCAAGACCGGCACCACCTCAGGCGGCAAGACGCTGGTGCTTGAAGGCGTCGAGGCCGGCGACGAGGTCGTGGTGTCGGCCCAGTTCCTGCTCGACGGGGAGAGCCGCCTGCAGGCGGCGCTGGATCAGATGATGGCCGGAGCCGAGAGCGCGCCCGCCGGGCACGGGAGTCACAAGTGAGTCCGGCGGGAGAGAAGGGGGAAGGGCGGGATCGCCTGCCCCACGAACCGCACGATGCGGGGCAGGAAGCCCGCCCGGGGGGGAAGGCCCTCCCCCCGACCCGACAGAAATTGTCCTTGCTGGGTAATATCATCCGGGCCTCGCTCGAGAACCGCGTACTGGTGCTGATGCTCACGGTCTTCGTGGCCCTGGCCGGGGTCTGGGCGCTGCGCACGATTCCCCTGGATGCCATTCCCGACCTCTCCGATCCGCAGGTGATCGTGCAGGTCCCGTGGGACGGGGCCTCCCCGCAGACGGTCGAGGACCAGGTCACCCAGCCGCTCTCGCGCAAGTTGGTCTCCACGCCAGGAGCGCAAGCGGTGCGGGGGTATTCGTTCTTCGGGCAGTCGTTGGTGTATGTGATCTTCGAGGACGGCACCGACCTCTATTGGGCGCGGGCGCGGGTGCAGGAGATGCTGGCCTCCTCCGGCAGTGCGCTCCCCGCCGGGGTGACGCCCCGGCTCGGGCCCGACGCCTCCGGCGTGGGCTGGGTCTTCGAGTACGGGCTGGTGTCGGATTCGACAAATTCCGTCGACAACCGCGAGTTGCGGCGGATCCAGGACTGGACCGTGAAGCCCGCCCTGCAGACCGTGGCGGGGGTGGCCGAGGTCGCCTCGGTGGGCGGCCAGGTGCGGCAGTTCCAGGTCACCGTGGACCCCGTGCGCCTGCGGGGCTACGGGCTTTCCCTTGCCGACATCGAGACCGCCCTGCGTGCGGCAAGCAGTGATGCCGGCGGGGAGGCCATCGAGACCGCCGAGACCGAGTGGATGGTGCGCACCCGGGGATTGGTCGACAGCCTTGACGATCTGCGCGACCTGCCCTTGAGCGCGGGAGCGGGGTCATCCGCCACGGCAACGGCAAGTGGAGGCATGGGCGCGATGGCGACCGGCTCCCCCGCTGCGGGAACGGCAAACCCCATCGGGGGACGGACCCTGCGGCTTTCCGAGGTCGCACATATTTCCGAAGGACCCGCCATGCGGCGCGGCGTGACCGACCTCGACGGCAAGGGCGATGTGGTCGCGGGCGTGGTGGTGATGCGCTACGGCCAGAATGCCCTGGCCACCATCGACGCGGTGAAGGAGAAGCTCAAGGAGCTCGAGCCCAGCCTCCCGAAGGGCGTGAAGATCGTGCCCCTATACGACCGTTCCACCCTGATCGAAGGCGCAGTGTCGCACCTGGGCTGGAAGATCCTGGAAGAGATGCTGATCGTGGCGCTGGTATGCGGGCTGTTCCTGTACCACGCGCGCTCGGCGCTGGTGGCCGTCTTCACCTTGCCGGTGGCGCTTTTGGCCGCCTTCCTGGTCATGCGTCTGCAGGGAATCGGGGCCGACCTGATGAGCCTGGGCGGCCTTGCCATCGCCATCGGGGCCATGGTGGATGCCGCCATCATTCTGGTGGAAAACACCCACAAGCATCTGGAGCACGAGCAGGAACTGCCCTTGGAGCAGCAACGGCCGCGCCCCCAGGTCGTGCTCGAGGCCTGCCTGGAAGTGGGCCCCTCGCTCTTCTGGTCCCTGCTTCTGATCACCGTCTCGTTCCTGCCGGTCTTCGCGCTTCAGGCCCAGGAAGGACGGCTCTTCCATCCGCTTGCCTTCACCAAGACCTGGGCCATGGCCGCGGCCGCCGCGCTTTCGGTGACCCTCGTGCCGGTGCTGATCGGACTCTTCCTGACCGGGAGGATCCCCAAGGAAAGCGCCAATCCGGTCAACCGGTTCCTGGTGAAGGCCTACCATCCGGTGGTGCGCACGGTGCTGCGCCGCCCGTGGGTGACGCTTGCCTTTGCGATGCTGGTGCTGGCCTCGAGCCTCTACCCGCTGAAGAAGCTCGGGAGCGAGTTCATGCCGCCGCTCTTCGAGGGCGACCTGCTCTACATGCCCACCGTGCTGCCCGGGATCTCGGTGACCAAGGCCAAGGAGCTGCTGCAGCAGACCGATCGCATGATCGCCACCGTCCCCGAGGTGGAGCTCGTGTTCGGCAAGGCCGGTCGTGCCGAGACCGCCACCGACCCGGCAGGCCTGGACATGTTCGAGACGGTCATCCGGCTCAAGGACAAGTCCCAGTGGCGGCCAGGTTTGACAGTTTCTGACATCATCAAGGAGCTGGACGCCGCCGTGCAGGTGCCGGGGCTGACCAACGCCTGGACCCTGCCCATCAAGTCGCGCATCGACATGCTCTCCACCGGCATCCGCACGCCCATCGGCATCAAGGTGAGCGGTCCCGATGCGGACTCCTTGCAGGCGATCGCAACCCGTGTGGAGAGCTTCCTGAAAGGGCAGCGCGGCGTGACCTCGAGCTTTGCCGAGCGCGCCGCCGGCGGCTACTACCTGGATCTCACGATTGATCGAGAGAAGACGGCCCTGCGCGGTCTTTCGGTCGCCATGATCAACGACGCAGTGCGCACGGGCCTTGCCGGAATGCCGGTGGCCACGGCCATCCAAGGCCTTGAGCGCATCGACATCACCCTGCGTCTGGACCGCGAAAGCCGCGACACCCGCGAGGCCATCGAGGATCTTCGCATCGAGAGCCCGACCGGGAGCGTGCCCCTCTCGGAGGTCGCGAAGGTGGAATGGACCACGGGCCCGATGGTGGTGCGTTCCGAGGCGGGCAGACCCAACGTCTTCGTATTCCTGGACACCCGCGAAACCGATCTGGGAGGTCTCGTGAAACGCCTCGCCCCGGTGCTCGCCGCCCACGTCCAGATGCCCGCCGGGTACGGACTGGAATGGAGCGGTCAGTGGGAAGGCATGGAGCGGGTGCGCAAGCTCATGCTCACGGTGATTCCCTACACGCTGCTGCTCATCGTCCTGATCCTCTACCTCAACACCAAGTCGTTCGTGCGCACCGCGATCGTGATGCTGGCGGTGCCCTTCTCGCTGGTGGGCGCCTTCTGGTTCCTGTACCTTGGCGACTACCAGATGTCGGTGGCCGTCTGGGTGGGCCTGATCGCCCTGGCGGGACTGGACGCCGAGACCGGCGTGGTGATGCTCCTGTACCTCGACCAGGCGTGGGCCAAGGTGCGCGCCTCCAAGGCCAATCCAAGTTTGACAGATCTTGTCCATGCCATCGACGAGGGCGCAGTGCGCCGCGTGCGCCCCAAGATCATGACCGCCACCGTGATCCTGGCCGGGCTCCTGCCCATCCTCTGGAGCCAAGGCTCCGGGGCCGACGTCATGAAGCGCATCGCCGCCCCGATGGTGGGTGGCGTGGTCACCTCGGTGGCCATGGAGCTCCTGGTGTATCCGGCCCTTTTCCTGCTGTGGCAGCGCCGAGGCCTGAAAGCCTCCGGGAAGCAAGCCTTATGAAAGACAATTTCTGTCAGGGCGCCTCCCCGCCCCGCGCGACTCCGTCCGGGACCAGGGCCGGGGCCGCCGTCCTGCGGGCTCGCGGAGTTCCGCTCGGTGCTTCGCACCCGCGCTGCGCGCGGTCCTTCGGGTGGCTGGCGCAAACCGCTTTGCTCCTGCACACCTCGTATCTTCCAACCCGACCACCGACCAACCGCGCCAACGCGCACACTCTCACCAAAGGAATATGACCATGAAGAAGATCCTCCTGCTTGCCGCTCTCCTCTCCGTCTCCTCCATCGCCGCCACCGGCGCCGACACTTCGCTTGTGCTCAAGCCCAATGCGGCCCAGCTCAAGGCGGCCAAGGCCGTGGGCAACAAGCACTGTCCCGTGAGCGGCGAGGAACTGGGCTCGATGGGAACCCCGCTCCAGGTCGTCTACCAGGGCAAAGCCGTGAGCCTGTGCTGCAAGGGCTGCATCAAGAGCTTTGCCAAGGACCCCAAGAGCATGCTTGCCAAGGCCGAGGCTGACGCCAAGGCCCCCGCGGCAAAGTCAGGCCACGAGGGCCACGCCCACTAAAGGGCCCGCGCAACGGGTTCATCCATCGCCGGATGGTGCAGCGCTCAGATGCTCTGCACCGCCCGTGCGATGTCCGCCATCGCACAGGGCAGACGCAAGGCTCCAACCCGCGCACCCGAGGGGAGATCCTCCTTCTTCAGGGCGACCCTGTGCAGGATCAATAGTGGTGCCTTGGTCGGAACCCCCATCGGGAACATCCCCTTGGGGTTGTCCGTGACCACCACGAGTCCCGTCCATTTCGGGTCGTCGAAGAACTGCAAATCCACCGTTTCACTCTGACAAAGCGATCCGAGCAACTGGTGAACCGGACCGTCCGCCACGACCCAAGGATCGCAGTGCAAAGCCAACCGGATGTCATCACGCATGGCGAAGAACGGCTTTTCAAGGATCTTGCGCAGCGGCTTGCTTTCCCGCGTGTACTCGTAGGAAAGCGACATCACCTCGGTCCGGATCTCCCCCAACCGGAACGGTATCTTCCCGAGCGACGGGGTGTCCCGAAGTTCATCACGGGTCACGGCCCGGATCGTTTGAAAGGGCACCATGCAAAAACCCATGGCCCGACACCACTGGTTGGCGGCATCCATCACCCGGGCCGTGCGGCTGAGCAGCTCGATCCCCGCGCCCATGGTCGCCTGCGTGAATTCCACCACGGGCTCGGCGATCTTGGGAGGAAGACCGATCTTGAGAAGAATGCCTTGGTAGATCTCGTCGAGAGGATGGCTGAAGATCGTCTCCAGCACCTTGGCGGGAGACTGCTTGTTCGCCTCGGCCCAGTCGCGGATGGGCCGGTACCGATCTCCCCAGAACTGCGTCAAGAGCATCTGCGGCAGGTTTGCGCACAATCCAAGGATGTAGCCGGATCCCGGGAAGGGGCCGACCTTGGGATCATCGATCTCCCCCATCGCCCGCGCCAGCGCAAGCGAGTTCTGCCAGGAGCGCCACGCATCCTCCTCCACGAGGTCCGTCAGAAGGCCATCCTCGATCACCGTGGAGGCCACCACATTGCGCAGGTTCGTGAGCCCCAAAAGCGAGATCGCCTCCCCCAGCTTGTTGACCGGAGAGCCGCGCCGGTAGGTCGTGGTGTTGGCCGTCTGCAGCACACGGGCCGCCAGCATCGGGTCCTGCTTGAGCTCCCCTTCGAGCTCCATGAGTCCGATCTCGGGCGATGCGCACATTCCGATCATCCGGGCGGCCTGAGGCTTGAGCGCCCGCAAGGCCACACCGTCCAGCAACGTCTGGAGAGGGATGCGAGGGAGCTCAAAGGGAGGCGCAACCGCTTGATTCGGCACGCCGGAGGACGGATCGCCGGGAACGCTGCTTCCCGGAATTCCATGGAGAGATGAATGCCCCTGCCCCATGCCCCCCTCGTAATTGCGGATCCTCTGCACCAGATCCAACAGCGAGAAGGAGGACTTGAGGAGATAGTCCCGGATGCCGAGCTTGGCCGCTTCGATGATGAACCGCTGGTCGCTGTGGGCCGTGAGCATGATCACCGGGATCAGCCTGTAGTGGCCGCGCGAACGCAGGTACTTCACGAATTCCAGTCCGTTGATCGCCGGCATCGAAAGGTCGACCACAACAACCTGCGGGAGGAAGCGCGCCAGATGATCAAGCGCCTGGGTGGCGCTGTCGGCGCACATCACGTCGAATCCCATCGATTCAAGTCCCATGGCCACCGGGTCGCGAAAGACCGGCTGATCGTCCACCAAGAGCACACGCATCAGACGTTCCTCCGGCGAAAAAGACAATCCTCCGAGCACTCTTGGCATTTGCCTTCGTTTCCGGCCAGATGACAAGGGAAGATGCGGGCGTACAGACAGTCCTCGGCGGCAACCGGCGAAGGGTCGTCCAGGTTGCTGCGCAGATGGGCGCGCACCCGGGTCCCGATGCCTTGAGCGGACTCCACGAAGAGCGAGCCACCGTGGCGGGCCACGATCTCCTTGCAGACCGAAAGCCCCAACCCCGAGCCACGCGCCTGGCGATCGGCGTCGAGGTTGCTTGAGTTGAGCAAGAGCGGCTCGCCCAACGCGGAAAGAACCCTTGGTGAAATGCCATCCCCCGTATCTTGAACGCACAGTTCCAATTGATCCACCGCCAAGCGATCGGCCGACAACTCGATGACGCATCCCGCATGCACATGCCGGGCCGCATTCGTAAGCAGGTTCACGACCAGACGACGGATCCGCTCCGGATCCCCTTGCATCAGCAGGTTTTCGGGAAGGCGCAAATTCAGGTCGACCCCCTTCGGGACGAGGTGCTCCATCAACGCCACGGCCTCCTTCGCAACCTCCAGGCAATCGAACTCGCACCACTTCACGGCGCCGCGATTCTCCCGGTTCGACACCGAAAGCAGGTTCTCCAGGGTTTGCACCATGCCCAGGACCTGGCTGGAAAGCATGTCGGCAGCCTTGTCAAGCCCCGATGGAAGTTCGCTGCGCCGCAGTTGAAAAATGTCGCAGACCATGCGCATTCCGCCCAAAGGGGTGCGCAGTTCGTGGGCAATGACGGCAACCAACCGTTCCTGTTCCTTGAGGGCCAGACTCAACCGTTCGCGTTCCCCGGCAAGCTTCGTCCTCCATTCGACCTCGGCCTCCAAGCGACTCATCCGGGCCGCGATCCGCAACCGGTTGGCGAGGATTTCCCGGTCCACCGGCTTGGACAGGAAATCGTCCACGCCGGCATCCAAGGCGTCTTGCATCCGCTCCTTGGTGTCGTCCGCCGAGATCAGGAGAAAATAGAGCGCGCGGCGTTCCTGATCCTTGCGCAGACAACGACACAATTCGATCCCGGAAATGCCCGGCATCATCATGTCGGAAATGACCACCTGGGCCCGGCCTTCCCGCATGGCCTCCAGCGCCGAGAGTCCATCGGATACGGCCACGGCGTCATGCCCCATGCCAAGCACCCACTTGAGCAAGGTCCTCTGAAAGAGCGGACTGTCATCCACGATCAGGACCTTCAGCGCAGTGTTCATCCGAATCCCCCCCGCTCCGGCACGCTGATGCCGTTGATCAACCCTCCGTGCGGATCGAAGCAGACGTAGTACAGGAAGTGTCTGGCATGGCCTCCCAGCACCAGCCGGACCGGATGGTTGTCGAGAACGCCCCGCCGCACGCTCTGCTGCAGGAAGTCCTCGAACTCGCGGGGGTCCTCCCAGCAGCGGCGGAAGTCGTAATGGTCCCGGATGAACTCCTCGTGCCCGATGCTTCCGAACTGACGCAGCAGGGCGCGGTTCGCGTACTTGAAGCTTCCGGTCTGGGAAAGCTGGAAGATCCCCAACGGCACGTTCTCGACCAGATGCCGGTAGCGCCGATGCGATTTCTGCAACTCCCCTTCCAGGATCTCCTTTTCCGAATATTCCTCCGCGATGCGCAGGATGGCGGTCTTGAGGCTTGCGGTACGCTCCTGCACCTGCTCCTCGAGCCGGCTTCGCAATCGCGTGAGTTCCAGGTGCGTGCGCACCCGCGCTAGCAGTTCCTCCCGCTGAAAGGGCTTGGGGATGAAATCCACCCCGCCGACCTCGAAGCAGCGCAACCGCTCCGCATCGTCCCCGGTCGCGCTCAGGAAGAGAACGGGGATGTTGCGCGTATCATCCGTTTCCTTCAGGTGCTTGCACACCTGGAATCCATCCGTTCCCGGCATTCGCACATCCAGGAGCACAAGCTCGGGCCGCTGCGCCCTGACCGCCTCCAAGGCCTGTTCCCCGCCATTGGCGGGGCGGACTTCATACCCTTCCGCGGAGAGGGTCGCGACCAGGACGCGCAGCGTCTCCACCGTATCGTCGACCACAAGGACGCCTCGGGCCGGAGACGGCAGGCCCCTGAGAATCTCCTCGATACTCCCGGCCCCCTCGCTCTCAAGACCTTGGACCAACGCATCCAAGGATCGTGAAGTATCGCCGGCCAGAGCGTTCATGAGTTCCTCCCCGTGCGAACCGTCCTGATCCACTTCGAGAGCATACCATATTCAAAGCGTTCGGTGTGATGGAAAAGGTGCCGCGAAAGCTCCGGATGAGCCTTTGAAAGGGCGTGGATCTTGCCTTCAATCCCCATCATGTCCGAACGGTCGAGCAGTTCGGCCAGTTCGTCGAGATCAGCATCCTGAACCCCGTCCAGGAGACTTGCCTCCAGGACTCCAAGCTTTGCCGATTCCACTCCCGTCGGCACCTCCCTGTGGATTTCCAGCCGCAACAGGCGCACCATCGCCCCCAGGAGATCCGCTTCGCTGTACGGTTTGGCAAGGAAGGCATCGCACCCCGCTTCCAGCATCTGCTCCTGCTCGTCGCGGTAAGCATGGGCCGTCACCGCAAGGATCGCCGAGCGCTCTCCGACCGGCTCAAGTTGACGCATTTCCCGCGCCGCGCCGATTCCGTCAAGCACCGGCATCCTTCGGTCGAGCAGGACCAGATGGGGCTTCCAGTCCCTGAAGACCTGCACTCCTTCGTGTCCATTGGCGGCCTCCCGGATCGCAAACCCCAGCGGCTCGAGAAACCCTCGCGCCACGGCGCGGTTCTCGGGACTGTCGTCCACCACCAGGACCCGCAACCGGTTCGCACCCTCCACGGAAATGATCCTGCCCTGGCCACGAAGGCCGGGGTCCAAGGCCGTGACCTCCGCCGGTTCGTAGCAGGCGGTAAAGACGAATTTCGTCCCCTCCCCAAGGGCGCTTTGCATGGAAATGGAACCACCCAGAACCGCAACGAACTGCCGGGTGATGGCAAGCCCAAGGCCCGTCCCCTCTTGAGTCCCCAATTGGACGAAGGGATCGAAGATCCGCGCATGATCCTGCGCCGCGATTCCGGGGCCGGTGTCGCTGACTTCAAAACACATCCGGCGCAGTCCGTTTTCAGTCCTCTGCCCGTTCAAGGAAAGCTTGATGACGACCCTCCCCTCATTGGTGAACTTGATCGCATTCCCCACCAGATTGATGAGCACCTGCCTCAGCTTGGCGGAATCAGCCAGCACGAAACGGGGAAACGACGAGGACTGATCCAGTTCCAGTTCAAGACCCTTCGCGTGAGCGCGCCCTCGCAACATCATCACGATGTCCTGAAGCATCTCGCCCAGATCAAAGGCCCTGGGTTCCGCCACCACCTTCCCCGACTCGATCTTCGACAGGTCCAGGATGTCGTTGATGATGGCGAGCAGATGCTCCCCCGCCCCCAGGATGGTATGGAGCTTTTCCTTCTGCGATGCCGTCGCGGCCGGATCGTTGCCCAGGATCTGGGAGAATCCCAGGATGGCATTGAGGGGGGTGCGCAGCTCATGGGACATGTTGGCCAGGAAGGTGCTCTTGGCCTGATTCGCCGCAAGCGCCGCTTCCCGCTGCTTTTCGGCATCACAGCGCGCGAGCTCCGCCCGGTCCCGGGAGCGACGCATCATCCAGGCCATGGCTCCGATCAGGACGCAATTGAAGACGAACGCCCAAAGGCCCAGCCAATCGCCCCCATCGCGGATGAACGGACGCGTATGGAAGAACGGCCAGGCATGCACTGCCACAAGGCATGACGCCAAAGTCGTCACAAGCGCGCTGCTCCAGCCTCCAAGCACGCCTGCGGCGACGACGGCCGGATAGAAGGTGACCCAGATGATCCGTCCTTCCAGGCCATGCAAGGGAAACCGGCGAACCAGCACGGCGACGAGCATGCAGGCAAGGGACACGAGGATCGAGTGCAGCACTTTGCCCGCCAACCCGACAGGCGCAGACGGGAGCTTCACGGCATCGCCCCACGCTGCCGCGATGGTCCGATCAAGCGGCATCCCCCGCCATGCTCCGGTGCTGCGCCCGCCATACCCCGGAACCAAGGGACGGGAGCACCCCCGTGTGCACCGGAGGAGGTCTGCGCAAGGGGGATGATCATGGGGGACCCTTTCAAGCGATGATCGTAGATCCTTCATCCTATCATTCTTGCCACAGGGCTGCAACCTGAACAATTCGACACCCCGCCCGTCAATGCCCCCTCTTCATGCATCTTTCCCGGGCATGCCTGAATCCGAACC
>JBDKGV010000066.1:0-15975 GCA_039798005.1 Fibrobacterota bacterium | reverse complement strand
GATGCGGCCGCCTTGCAGGGCAAAGAGCACCACGATGGTGAACAGCAGCGCGACCAGGGTCACCGGGCCAAAGCGCGCATTGAAGCGGGCCGTGCCGGTTTCGCCGATGGTACGCGACAGGATCTGTCGCAAGCCGATGCCGATGACAAAAGGCAGGCCCAGGTAGAGCAGGACCGAAGACGCCACCTGCCCCATGCTCACCGAGATGTCCGTGGCGGGAATTCCCAAGGCCGGTGCGGCCACCGAGAGGAAGAACCACGCGTAGCCGCCGAAGGTGAAGACCTGGAAGAGGCTGTTGAAGGCCACCAGGCCCGCGGCGGCTTCGGCCGACCCGCCGGCGAGCTGATTCCAGACCACCACCATGGCGATGCAACGGGCCAAGCCCACCAGCACCAGGCCAGCGAACAGGTCCGGGCGGTCGCGCAGGAAGAACCAGGCCAGTCCGAACATCAGGAGCGGGCCGACGATCCAGTTCAGGACCACCGACAGCGCCAGCGCCTTGGGATCCTTGAAGACCTTGGGAAGCTCGGAGGGCTTGACCCGCGCAAAGGGCGGAATCATCATGGCGATCAGCCCCACTGCGATGGGGATGGAGGTGGAACCGACTGACGCGTTGGCCAGCGCGTTCACGAGGTCCGGCGCCCAGCGGCCCAGGAGCAGGCCTGCACCCATGGCAAGCCCGATCCACAAGGTGAGCCAGCGGTCGAGGAAGGAAAGGCGAGGGGCGGCCATCAGCAGCACCCCGACCCGGGCTTGCAGCCGGGGGCCTTGGCCGACACCGCCGCCGACACGATGTAGTCGGACAATTTCCGCCCGACCGGCAGGAGGTCGGTGATCTGCCGGTAGAGCGGGTCCTGCATGTTCTCCATCGCCGCCACGTAGTCCGCCTTGATCTCGATGACAATTTTTGTCAAACCGGCGGATTCGGCGGCGGCATGGATCTCGTCCACCAGCGCCGCACCGGCCACGCAGCCCACCAGCGCCTCGGCCAAGGCGAAGACGCCATCGGGCAGGGGCTGCTTCAGTGCCAGATCGGAGATCGCCACCCGTCCGCCCGGGGCCAGCACGCGCCCGATCTCGCGCCACACCTGGGGCTTGTCGGGCGAAAGGTTGAGCACGCAGTTGGAGATCACCACGTCCACCGATGCGTCGGCCACCGGGAGATGCTCGATCTCCCCCAGGCGGAACTCGACATTGTCAAGCCCGGTGCGCTGGGCGAAGGAGGTCGCATTGCGGCGTGCTTTTGTGAGCATGGCGGCGGTCATGTCCACGCCGATCGCCTTGCCGGTGGGGCCTACCGCCTGGGCGGCCAGGAACACGTCGAAGCCCGCTCCCGAGCCGAGGTCGAGCACGGTCTCGCCGGGCTTGAGGTCGGCGATGGCCTGCGGGTTGCCGCACGACAGGCCGAGGTTGGTGCCCTCGGGCAGGGTCTCGAGGATCTTGGGGTCGTAGCCGAGCTTCTCGGCCAGCTCTCGCGCCACCTCGGGCGAGGATCCGCAGCACGAGGCGCCGCCACAGCAACCGAGGTCGGTTTCGGCGATCTCGCCGTAACCGGCGCGCACCTTCTCGCGGATCTGTTCTTCAAGCGATGCCAGGTTCATGCGAAGATCTCCTTGAGGAAGGTTTCCATCTTGAGCTTGAGCTCGTCGCGCACTTCGCGATGGGCTTGCAGGATCTCCTCCTCGGTGCCTTCGTGGTGGCCCGGGTCGGTGACCGGCAAGCGATGGAAGGGAATACTTTCGGGCAGGGCCGGGTAGCTGCACTCCTCCACGGAGCACACGGCGATCGCATGGTCCAACGGAAGTCCCAAGCGTTCGGTGTAGAGCGTGGGGGTGTTGTCGCGGATGTCGATCCCGACCTCGTCCATCACAGTGATGGCGCGGGCCGCAACGCCCTTGGCGGGCTTGGCTCCGCCTCCGACGATCTCGACCCGGTCTCCGCCGAGATGGCGCAGCCAACCGGCCGCGATCTGGGAACGGCACGAGTTGCCGACGCATAGGACAAGAATTGTCTTTTTCACGCCACGGCTCCCGGCAGGGTCTCGACCCATTGCCTGATTTCCTCGCGCACCCGGCGGTAGGGCTCGAGCTGTTCGTCCTCGGAGGCTCCCAGCGCGGCAAGCTCGCGGGCAAGCTTCGGCGGGTCGTCAAAGCCCTTGTGCACGCGCTTCACGCGGCCGGGGAAGACGGGGCAGTTCTCGTCGGCGTGGCCGCACACGCTCACCACGAGGTCCAGCCCGCTGTCGATGTACATCGAGATGTTGTCGGAGGTCTGGGAGGTGACGTCGATCCCGACCTCGGCCATGACCTTGACCATGTTGGGATTGAGCCCGTGGGTCTCGATGCCGGCGGAAAAGACCTCGTAGAGGTCGCCCTTGAGGTGGCGGGCCCAGGCTTCGGCCATCTGGGAGCGGCACGAGTTTCCGGTGCAGAGGAAGAGCAGTTTGGTTTTCATGGGCAGCAGGCTCCTGATTCTTGGACGGGAGGGGTCTTGAGGGTTTCGGGAAGGTGTTCCAGGGCCCACGACAGCAGCGTGGCCGCGGGGGTGTCGGCAGAGGTGTCGGTGAGGCGGAAGTGCATCCAGCGGCCTTCCTTGCGCGCTTCCACCAGACCTGCGCGCTTGAGGATGGCCATGTGGTTGGAAACGGTGGACGAGACCAGCTCCACGCCTGAAGTCAAGTCGCACAGACACTGTTCACCTTGAACCAGAAGGCCCAACAGGCGCAAGCGATGCGGCTCCGACAGGGCCGAGGCGATCTCGGCAAGCCTCTCTGGCGCACACTCAATTCGATGTTTCGTCATATATCGAAATATACGGAAGGTCCTGCCAACAAAGCAAGCTCATTGGTGTTTCGATGTGGTTTCGAAACGAGAGGATCCCTTTCGCCAACGACAACCGCAAAGTGGACTGTACTACAAATCATGTGCACTTGATGGCCTTGTACAATCCATCAAACCTCGATAGATTCACACGATGGACTCTCCAAGCGTGTACACATACAATGACTTTCGCGCCTATTTGGCCGACTGGCAGGTGTGGAAGCAGAAAAGCGATCCGTCCTTCTCGCGCAGCGAATTCAGTCGCCGGCTGGGTCTTCCCCGAACCCGATCCTTCCTGAACGATGTGCTGGGCGGCAAGACGGTGACTTCCACGTTCATCGACCGCTTCGTGCAGGCGATGGACCTCCCCCGCGACGAGGCGCAGTTCTTTCGTTGCCTGGTGAAGTTCAATCAAGCGGCCTCGCCTTCCGATCGCGAGCTTTGCTACGAGCAGTTGATCCAGCTCAACCGCTCCCCGAAGGCCGTCCTCGACCGGGATGCTTGGGATTACTACAAGGATTGGCATCATGCCGCCCTGCGCTGTGCATTGGATGTGCTCGATTGGGATGGTCAGTCACCAGCGTCTCTCGGGCGCAAGCTCACGCCGCGCTTCACCGCGGGTGAGGTGAAGACCTCCTTCGAGCTCCTCAAGCGAATGGGTATGATCGAAGCGAATGGTTCGGGCTTCTGGAAGCCGACTCAAAAGGTCCTCTCCACGGGCGATGGGGTCCGTGACGCTCGGGTGCTGCAGCACCAGCTCCAATGCCTTGAACTGGTCTCGGAAGCCATGCTCGCGGATCTTCCTCCGGGAGCTCGCGATACTTCCGCCCTGTTTCTTTCCGTGTCCGTGGAGGCCGAGGGCCTGCTGCGCAAGCGGATGAGCCATTTTCGTTCCGAACTGCGTTCCATCGTCCACAAGGACACCCAACCTGCCACGCGCGTGCTGCATCTGGGCATCCAACTGATTCCGCTTCTTACTCAGGAGATCTCCGCATGAAACATCCCCGCCGACGGATTCTGTCCTGTCTTGCCGTGCCGCTCATGATGCTGGCCGGTTGCGATTCCGGTTCTTCGACCTCCACCGGCACGATGGACGAAACCAATCACGCGGCCACCGCCGTGGTCTATTCCCGCGAGGGGATGCCCGTTGCGCAGGCCATCGTGCAGGCGTTCCGCCGGGACGACACCACCCGTACGGCCTCGGCCACCATCCTCACGGGGCAGGACGGAAGCTACGCCTTGCCGACCCTCGAGAACGGGCTCTATCGCGTGATCGCCCGCAAGGGATCGCTTGTCGCCGTGCAGGATTCCGTGGTGGCGGCCGGTGGCAAGACCACCGCGTCCTCGGATACGCTGGAGGTCGCTCCGACGGCGGAAGGAACCGTGAAGATGGTCGGCGACGACAATCCCGCCAGCGTCCTGGTGCAGGTGCAGGGAACCGACGTCCTTGCCAACGTCGACAAGAACGGGAAGTTCTCGCTGGGGACGCTGGCCGCGGGAACCTACACCTTGCGCTTGTCCACGACCCTGGACGGATACACGGTGACGGCGCGGACGGTCCGGATCGAGCGCGACAAGGTTTCGAAGCTCGATACGATCGAACTGAACTTCACCGGCGTCCCTCCGGTGACCGGCTTCAAGGCGAGCATCGACACGATGAGCGGAGGCGTCACCTTGCGCTGGGATCTCCCCGACCTCAAGGGGGTGCGGGACGTCCTGATCCGTCGCGTCCTCAAGAGCAGCTACGACTCGGCGCAGGTGATCGGGAATTCCGATTCCGGCACGTTCAAGGACCGGGAGTCCGTGTACTTCCCGACCCGTCAGACATGGCTCTACACGGCCCAGATCCGCATGCTGGATGGCCGTCTGGGGCGCGTGGCCTACGTGACGGTGAACCAGCCCGGTGACCTTGGTCCGACCTTGAGCTTTGGTCTGGTCAATCGCCAGGGGCAGTTCGACAGCAGCGTGGGGATGGCCTGCAAGGTGGGGGATACGCTGCGGTTCCGGGCCATCGCGCATTCGGGCGCTTCGCCGATCGCCGGGGTCCGGGCGTTCCTGTCCGTTCCCGCCAGACTCGATACGCTCCTGCGCACGGACTCGGCATGGATCCTTCAATGGACCTGGCGGGTGGATTCCATCCGGAACGGATGGGTCCCTTCGCGTGCGGTCGCCTGGGACAAGTCGGGGCGGCTGAGCGATTCCGTCCATGCTTGGGTGAATTTCATCAACACGGACACGACGGTGCACGGGACCGACTCGGTGCGCGTCCCGTCCGATTCCGTAAGGCCCCCGATCGACACGGCATGGCCGGTCGACTCGGTTTGGCTTCCCGACACATCGAAAATCGTGACGGATTCGGTCAAAGACGCAGTCCTCGACACGATCATCGGATGGACCCTCGGACAGGTGGACACCGCAGGCGCATCCTTCCGCCCCGGGGTTCTCGATACCGTCTGGCGGGACTCGAACGTGGTGACGGTCCTGCATCCCGCCGGATGCGGCATTCCCGTGGCAAGGCTCGACACGAGCGCGACGCCGGCGGTCCTTGCCTGGACGATGACCGGAGGAACCTCGGGTTGCGTGGCCTCGAACCGGCGCGTCCGCACCTGGATTCTCCTGGGTGATTGGGGGAACCGGCCTCTGGTCTTCTGGAACGCGGCGGGGTACCGGAAGGTGCTCTGATCTGATTTGGCGGAATTTGTCAATCTCTCCGGGTTCGGTTCCTCGAAGCTTGCATCGACGCCCCGGAACCTGTGGCCAAGGAAACGCCTCGCAGCTTGCTGCGGGGTGACCTGTCGGCAAGGCCTCCGCCCCGCGCGGGGGCCTTCGCGTTTCCGCAAGGAGTACGGAACCCGTCCGCCGGCACCGGTTCGATGTGCCTTGGAGGATGGCCGGTCCTAAATTGGAATCAAGAGATTTTCACCGCCATTCACCGGAGACCCGCCATGAAACGCATCCGTCCGCTTGTCCTTTCCGCATCCTTCGGCCTGTTCCTTGGCCTCGCAGGCTGCCTTGATTCCACCTCCCCGGCCTCCATAAGCGGCGAGTCCTCCCAAGCGGGCGCCATCTCGTTCCGGCTCGCCCAGGCGGAGCTGCTCGTGGTGCGCGAGTCGGTGGACTCGATCCGCATCGAGGCCTCGCGCCAAGGGTACCCGACGCGCAGTGCGTCCGGGACCTTGGATGGCGCGACGCGCCTGACGGGGCTTGAGGCGGGCCTTTGGTCCCTGAAGGTGGCCTTGTACGATGCTTCCCGCACGATCCGCTGGGCTGGAGACACCACCGTGGATGTACAGCCCGGGGGTGCCACCGATGCCGTCGTGCGCTTGCGCAAGGCGACAGGTTCGGTGAACGTGCGCATCGTCCTGGATACCGGCGAGTCGATCCTGTGGACCGACACCCTTGCCGTGGGAAGCGCCGACTGGGGGAACATGGCCGCCTGGAGTGCGATCCAAGCTGTGCGCACCGCCGATGGCATCTTCCTCACCTCGCTCCCGCACGAATGCGGGCTCATCCCGAAGGTGCGGTTGGCCAGCACCACCCGCGAGTGCCTGCCCGGCGTGAACTATTGCGGCACCTTCATGCCGATCCCGGATTCCTCAGGGCTTGTCTTGGAACTGGACGACCAGCGGGCCGTGGTCAGTTGCCTCATGCTCAAGATCGGCGCGAACCAGCGAGTCCGTCATTTCGTCCCATGGACGCGTCGCGGTACCGTCACGATCTACACATCCACCGGGCCCATCGAGCTGAAGGATCCGCGCAACACCGAACAGGAACCCACCGACTCGGGTTTCGTGAGCTATGTCCATTCGATCTCGGGGTTCATGCCGGTCGCCACCACCTATACCTTGGAGTCCACCGGTGCCGTGAAGCGGTTCACGACTGCGGGGGTTGCGGGGATGGGGATGGGGATCGATACGACGCCTGACACCTCCGTCAGCATCCTCTCCAAGGACTCCTTGGCCATCGCCCTGCGCATCCTGCAATCGCCCGCGATCCGCCATGCGGCCGGACTTCCTGACACGACCACCGCCTCGTGTCCGACGGACGCACCGTTCCACGGCCGCAAGATCCGCTACTCCGACAACACGTTCGCTGACCTCTCTTGGAGCTTCTCGAACTATTGCGGTGTGCTCCCCGAGGCGTACCAGGCCTTGAATCGGGTGGATCGCATGCTGGAAGCGCTCTTCGAATCGACGATGCCGGTGATCCTTCCGGTTCCAGTGAAGCCCACCGTGGATTGAATCGGGGGGCATTTCCCAAAGTTCGGTGCACACCCCGCAGCTTGCTGTGGGGTGTTTTGTCTTCTTGGGCGCATCCCCGCGCGGGCCGCGGGGTCGCCGTGCTGCGGGCTCACCTCCGGTCGGTGCTGCGCACCCGCTGCGCGGCCCTTCGCATGGCTTGCGCAGTCCGGCATTCCCCTGTTTGGTGCATTGACCCTGACCAATGAGTTTATGGTTCGAGGTTAGATTGTTTCCCAATGACCACTCGACCGGATCTGGCTGGACTCATCGTCGATCTCGCTTCCTCCGAGGTGGACTTCGTGCTGTGTGGGGGGGTCGCCTGCGTGCTTCATGGGGTGGAACGCGTCACGATGGACCTTGATGTTCGCGTACCCGAAGAGGAAGCCAACTACCGTAGATTGGTCGCGGTGCTTGATAAGCGCGGGATGGTGTCGCGTATTCCGGAGCCGATGTCGGCGCTCTGCGATGCGGCGCGTCGGCAAGCTTGGGTGGAGGAAAAAGGCGCATTGGTCTGGACGGCGCAATCCTCCGATGGCCTTGAACAAATCGACATTTTCCTGTCGTATCCGGTGTCTTGGGAAGACCTTGTACGCGAGGCCAAAATGGTGACGGTCCGTGGTTTTTCGGTGCGGATATCGAGTCGGGAACATCTCATCCTGGCCAAGCGAAGGGTCACGCCACCCCGACGGAAGGATCTGCGCGACATCGAGGATCTGGAGGCGCTGGCATGACGGATCCTGCCTTTGATGGCCATCAAACCCGGGATTTTGAAAAGATGACAGCAGAGGAACGGCTGGACGATCTTTCGCGCAAGATCGCCCTGGTGCTGGAGCTTCGCAAATCTCGACGGACCGAACCTTGAGCTTGCCTTTCGGATGCTGCGTTCACACCAGCGTGCGCAGGAACTCCGCAAGGCTTGTGGCCTTGGTGCCGGTGAGGGTCTCCACGTCGCTTGAGACGGTGGCAAGCCAGCCTTGGGCGATGGACTCCTCCGAATTGACCAGCACCTGGGCAAATCCTGCGGGCAGCCCGATCTGCACGAGAATCTCCTGTCGCACGCTTGAAGGCAGCGGCGCAAAGGTGATCTCCTTGCCGGAAACCTGTGACAGGATCTGCGCGATCTCCCCGAAGGAAAGGGCCTCCGGGCCGGTCACATCCACGATGCGCTTGCCGGTGAAGCTGCTTGCCAAGGCCGCAGCGGCGGCGCGGGCGCAGTCGTCACGGGTCACCCAGCCGACCTTGCCTTCGCCCGTGGCGGTGGCCAAGGTGCCGGTCGCCAAGGCGTGCTGGACGTCCCCGACCATGTTCTCGGCATACCAGTTGTTGCGCAAAATCGTGTAATCAAGTCCGCTTTCGATCAGGGCCGCTTCCGTTGCGCGGTGGTCGATGGCCAAGATCATCGGCGACTCGGCCTCGTCGGCGCGCACCACCGAGGTATAAAGGATGTGCTTTACATCTGCCGCCGCTGCCGCCCCAATGGCGCGCTTGTGTTGCTCCAGGCGCTGGCCGGGGTAGTCGAAGGATGAGGTGGAAATGAGAAGCATCCGATCGACGCCTTGGAAGGCGGCCTCCAGGGTCGTCGCATCGTCGAAGTCGGCCTTGCGGATTTCCACGCCGCGCGCTGCGAAGTCGGCCAGCGCGTCAGGGTTGCGGGTCGTGGCCACCAAACGGGTGTGGCCGGCCTTCAGCAGGTGTTCAAGAGTGGCGCGGCCAAGGTGGCCGGCGGCGCCGGTGACAAGAAGGGTCGATGCGGACATGGTGTGTTCCTGGTCTTATGAGTTTATATTCCAAAGAAAGTTCCTTTTTGGAACTAATGGCAAGATACGGGGAAGAGGACGCCCAAGGCAAGAGGGGTCTTTTTCCTTACCAGGTAACCTTTCAGTAACCACCCAATGCGGAATCGAGGCGGCCATGCATCCATCCAAGGCAAGCTACGCGGACCGTTGCCCGGTGCGCGACGTGCTGGACCGCATCGGCGACCGCTGGAGCTTGTTGGTCCTGGGTGAGCTCAAGAACGGCACGCTGCGCTTTTCCGTCCTGCGCCGGGCCATCGACGACATCTCCCAGCGGATGCTCGCCCAGACGCTGCGGCACCTGGAGCAGGACGGCCTGATCTCGCGCAAGGTCCATGCGACGGTCCCGCCGCAGGTGGAGTACACGCTCACGCCGCTTGGCCATTCCTTGCTTGAGCCGGTCGATGCCTTGGTCGCCTGGGCCACCGCCAACCACGAGGCGATCCGCGAGGCCCGCGCCCGGCCATCCGTGGTGGCCTGACAGGAATTGTCAAATCATCGAATGGCGCGACGGCTTCCCAGGAGATGCTTGCCCTGCCAGCGGGTGCCGTCGGGCTCAGGAGCTCGGGCTGCCAGAATCTGTCCAAATACGAATAAGCCCTCGCCACTTGCGTGACGAGGGCCGGTCTGCGATTCCCCGAAAGAGTGGGGAAAATGTCGGAAAGGCTCAGGGCTTCACGAAGGACCAGGAGCCGGTGGCGGTCTCCACCAGCCATGCGCCGCCAGCCGGGACGTTCACTTTGTGGGCGTCCGTGAAGCGCTGGCGCACCGAGCCGTCGAGCCGGCGCAGGGTGCCGGTGGTCGGGACTTGGAACACGAGGTTGGCCTGATCGAGAACGAAGGGACGTGCGGAGCCTGCGGCTTGGACCGAGCGGGAAATGCCGGTCGTCGCAGGGGTGAAGCCCGTCAGCGCCACGACGACATCCTTGTCCCAAGGGGCAGTGTTGCTTGCGGAAGGATGCTGCACGGTCACGAACATGGTACGGCCGTCGGGTGTCTGGTTCCCGCCGGTCAGCTCGGCTCCGTTGGCGCCCACCAGCATGCGCTGGAGACTGTCCAGGGTCGGGCGCGGCATGGTCAGGTCCAGCCACCAGGCTTCGCAGTTGTTGTTGCCGCCGGGATCGCGTCCTTGGCTTGCGCCGTTGAGATCTTCCATGATCACAAGCCAGGCCTTGCCGTCCACGACCTGGACATGCATGCCGTCGGGGTTCGAGAAGTGCTTTCCGGAGGCCGAGACTCCGCCTTCGACCAATACGGTGAGGGCATTGGTCAGGGTGTCCAAGACCAGGGTGCGCCCGTAGTAGTCCTTGGCGGTGTCGTTGGCCCACACGCCGCCCTTGAGGTGGCCTTCGACGGTGGCGCCGCTCTTCACCGCGTTGGCCAGGGCGCCCTTGTCGTTGTCGATGCCGGTCTCGTTGATGTAGACCTTGCCACCGTGATAGACGGCCCATTCGTGGCGAATCCCGACGGTGGCGCCGCGGCGGATGGCCACGTCGCGGATGTTGACCAGGGAATCCAGTTGCATCGGGAGCATGATCCAGGAGCCGCCCGACTTGTCCTCGGTCTGCTTGTAGGCGTAGAGTTGGCCGTCGGTGAAGTCGTCCACCTTGCTTGCCACGAACTTGAAGAGCACGGCCGGAGTGGCGTCGTCGGTGAGGATCACCGTGCGGCGATCAGGAAGCAGGGCACCGCCCTCGTGCGAGAAGCGTCCCATCTTGTAGAGCTTGCGGGCCGTGCCGGTGATCGGGTCGATCTCGGTCATCCATCCAAGTGCCTCGAACCGACGCAAGGTGTCGTCGAAACCCATGGTCTTCACGATCACGTCCGAGGTGTCGCGGATCTGCTTGCCGCTGGCGTAGGCTTCGGCATTGCTCAGCGGCGGGTATTCCTCGCCCGAGACCATGGTGCCCCAAGGCGTGTCGAAGCCGCCGCAATTGACCCAAGTGCCGCCGATGGAACGGAAGTTCAACGCCTTGCCGGAGCCGACCCGCGCCCAGGTGCCGTCGTTGGGGTTGCGCACGACCTTGAACAGGGTGAAGCCGCCGCCATCCCCGTGGGCGGTGGAGCTGTCCCGCAGTTCCGAGTTTACGCCCAGGATGGCGCTGTCGTTGCCGGCCGAGGGGCCAAGTCCCCGGAAGCCGATGTAGTCGAGGTTCTTCCGGACCAAGGTCTTCACCCCGCCGAGCCCATCGATGGTGTCGCCGGTGCGCAGCAGGACGCTGGCGCGCATGCCGGTCGGGTGCTTCAAGGTGAGTGCGCTCCACGAGGAGTCGATCGGTGCGAAAGGCAGTGCGGCCGAAGCGATGGTGGCGGAAAGAGCCAGGATGCCGATGGATAGTCTCACGAGTGCCCCCTCGATTTGGATCTGCTGACTTTAGCAAGAAACCTGGACACAATCTCAATTATGTTCCATGCAGACTCGTTTCAGTCCCGTATCGCGGGCATTGCCATGATTCCGGGCACGAAAAAGCCCTCGCCACTTGCGTGATGAGGGCCGAAGCACAACGGACACCCTTCGACAAGCTCAGGGTGAACGGGTTGGAACTTCTTACTTGGCGATGACCGCGGGCCTCTCCAGGACCTTGTTGGAGTTCGCCCCAGTCGATTGTCGTAGCTGGAGATGACAGCAAAAAGCCCCTGCCACCGAAGTGACAGGGGCCAAAGGGAGTTCCCGACCGATGGCCGGGAAAAGCCTTACTTGGCGATGACCTTGACCATCTCCAGGACCTTGTTGGAATAGCCCCACTCGTTGTCGTACCAAGAGACGACCTTCACGAAGGTCTCGTCCAGCTGGATGCCGGCTTCGGCGTCGAACACGGAGGTGCAGGTCTCGCCCACGAAGTCGGTCGAAACGACCTTCTCGTCGGTGAAGCCGAGCACGCCCTTGAGGGCGCCCTGTGACTGAGCCTTCATCTCGGCGATGATGTCAGCCATCTTGGCCGGGGTCTTCAGGACGACGGTGAGGTCGACCACGGAGACGTCGGAGGTGGGGACGCGGAAGGCCATGCCGGTGAGCTTCTTGTTCAGCTCGGGAATGACCACGCCCACTGCCTTGGCGGCGCCGGTGGAGGAGGGGATGATGTTCTCGAGGATGCCGCGGCCGCCGCGCCAATCCTTGGCGGAAGGACCGTCGACGGTCTTCTGCGTGGCGGTGGCTGCGTGCACGGTGGTCATGAGACCCTTCTCGATTCCCCACTTGTCATTCAACACCTTGGCGATCGGAGCCAAGCAGTTGGTGGTGCAGGAAGCGTTCGAGACGATGGTCTGACCGGCGTAGGTCTCGTGGTTCACGCCGTACACGAACATCGGGGTGTCGTCCTTGGAAGGAGCCGACATGATGACCTTCTTGGCGCCAGCAGCGATGTGCTTGGCGGCGGATTCCTTGTCCAAGAACAGGCCGGTGGACTCGATGACGATGTCGGCACCGACTTCGTTCCACTTGAGGTTGGCGGCGTCGCGCTCAGCGGTCAGACGGATGGTCTTGCCGTTGACGACCAGGTTGGTGCCGTCGACGGACACTTCACCCTGGAACTTGCCGTGCACGGAGTCGTACTTGAGCATGTAAGCCAAGTAGCCGGGCTCGAGCAGGTCGTTGATGCCGACGATCTCGACGTCGGAGAAGTTCTTGATGGCGGCGCGGAAAACCATGCGGCCGATACGGCCAAATCCGTTGATACCAATCTTGATAGCCATTGAGTCACTGTCCCTTTCGAAGGTGGATGGTACCCGGCGTTGCCGCCGAAAGCATGTCAAAGCTAACAAAAGCACCGGACTCTTCAATCCAATTATTCGAGCGCCCGGTGAAGCGATGTTTTCATGGGCGTGAGGGAGCCGATGCGCTTGGTGTCAGCCGGAAAGGGCCGCGTCCATCTGATGCCATGGGCGGTTGTTTGCTGGCAACTGAACCGTACGGGTATTTTTTGCGACCAACCCGGCAAGTCGGAGGCTTGGACAACAGGCTTGAGGCATGAAGGCAAAAGCAGTCAACACTTTGACCTTGCTGGCCTTGCGAATTGTGCGAATTGCAGAGCGGGCACGGGATGAGTCGTGTACTTTCTGCCCTCTCATGCTCCAGACCAAAAACTCGGGGTGTGCCGGGCGCGGGTTTTCTGCCGTGTGCCGGTGCATTGCGAACCGATCGATCCACTGCTTGACCGTCTTGCTGTGCCTGTCCGCTTTTTCGATGGCAGCCTCGGTGGGCATGGTGGACTTGCCGACTGGGATGAATGCCGATCAGGCGCGTGATCTGGTGCGCCAGAAGAGCTTGGAGTCATCGGCGGGGCGGGGCAGTGAGAGTCCTGTCGGGCGGGGCAGCGCACGCACCAATGAGATCGATACTCTTGGCGCCTTGGATCCCAACGAGACTTCGATGGAAGCTGGACCTTCCGGGCGGCAGGATACGGCACGTCCGCAACAGGGCGCTGGCCTGCGCAGACCTCCCAAGGATACGGCCACTCCGGACAGTTTGTTGCGCTACGGACGGCGCATCTTCAAAAACGCCGATCCTTCCATGTTCGCCTCCTTCACCGGGGCCGTCGGTTCCAACTACCAGATGGGGCCGGGCGATGAGATGATCCTCACGCTGTGGGGGCAAAAGGAAGCGCGCTACCAGCTCACCTTGGATCGCGACGGGCAGGTGTCGGTCGAAGGGATCGGTGTCGTGAGTCTCAACGGGAAGACGCTCAAGGGCGCTGAGGATCTGCTCAAGAAACGCCTTTCCAGGATCTATTCAGGACTCTCCACGGGGCAGGCGAGCTTGGATATCACTTTGGGCAAGCTCAAGCGCATTCGCGTCTTTGTGGTCGGCGATGTGGTCAATCCCGGTGGGTATCTGCTTTCGGGCAACACTTCGGTGTTGGCTGCCCTTTTCCAAGCCAAGGGCCCCTCCGACCTCGGGACCGAGCGGGTGGTGCAGATCAATCGGGGTGGCTTGATTCTCAAGGTCGACCTGTACGAATACTTCTTCAACGGCAAACGGCCTGCGGGCGATGTGCTCCAAGATGGCGACGTGGTTCGGGTGCCGCGCAAGGGGATGGTCGTGCGGGCACGCGGCGATGTGGGCAATCCGGGTTGGTACGAACTCTTGCCGTCCGAGGATGCCCGGGACTTGCTTGAATATGCCGGTGGGCTCAAGGCCACTGCCGCCTCCACTTCGCTTTCCGTGCTGCGCACCTTCGAGGATGGCCGCCGGGACGTCGTGGCATTGCCCTCGCCGCAAGCGCTTCTCAAGGGCGGCGAAACGGCGTTTCTCCAAGACGACGATGTCGTCACGGTGCAACCGGGGCGCGATCCGAGCCGCAGGACGGTGCATGTGCGGGGCGAAGTGCGCTTTCCCGGCAACTATCCATGGAGCGAAGGCGTGACGGCGGGCAAGATCCTGCAACTGGCCGGAGGGCCGGGATTGGATGCCTATCTGGGGCGAGGTTTGGTCGAGCGGATCGAACGCGATGGCTCCCGCAGCCAGTGGCGGATTGCCTTGGATTCGGCATCGGCGCTTCCCTTGCGCCCACTGGACACCCTTACGGTGTTTCATCGAGGCAAGATGCTCTTCCAGGACAGTGTCGTGATTTCAGGTGCGGTGCGCAATCCAGGGAAGGTGCCCTATCGCAACGGCATGACGGTCAAGGACCTCATTCTCAGTGCTGGTGGGTTCTTGCGCTGGGCGGAGTTTGGAAAGGTGCGCCTGGAAAATTTGCGTCAGGACAACGACTCGATCCTGGTCGAGATCCTGGATCTGGATTCGAATCTTTCCGTTGCCTCTGCAGACCGGGCGGTTTCCGCATTCGGCCATGTCTCGGTGCCGTACAATCCGCAGTACCGCCGGATGGAGACGGTGACCGTGCGTGGCCATGTCGCGCATCCGGGGACTTACGCACTGCAATTTCCCGAGGAGCGCCTTTCGTCGTTGCTTGTGCGCTGCGGTGGTCCGCGGCCGGAGGGTTACATGGAGGCCGCAAGGCTTTTTCGTGCCGAGGACAGCACGGGGCGCATTGCGGTCGATTTCCCCGAGGTCCTCAAGAAGCCCGGATCGATCACCGACCTGCCCCTGCGCGACGGGGACACGATCGACGTGCCGCGTCGACCGGCGACGGTGAAGGTCGACGGCCGTGTGCGTCGCCCTTCCAATGTGGTGTGGGTCGAAGGCAAGGACTGGAAGTGGTATGTCGCCATGGCCGGTGGCTTTGCCGATTCGGCAAACACGGACGGTGTCTACGTGCAGTATGCCAACGGTTCGATCGAGACGCGCGATGGCGGCTTCCGCACCCGGCCCAATCCGGGTTCGGTGGTGACGGTCCCGATGGAGATTCCCGAGAAGGTGAGCTTTGGCGAGACCATCGGCGGGATCAATGCGATCCTGGCCACCGTGGTGGCGGGGTTGACGATCTTCGTGCTTCTCAACAGCCGGTAGGAATTTTGCCTGCGTCGGACCGGCTGACGGTTGTTTTTCGTTTCCGTTGGGTTTGATGCTTGTTGCCGGGGCTCCGCCCCGGACCCGGCCAAGGATGGCGCCGGCCACCCTTGGAACCCGCTCGCGGGGGCTGCCGCCCCCTGCACCCCAGCAAAAGGATTCGCTGGCAGTGAAACTTTGCGGTCAGGCGATCTCGCGGTGCCCGCTAGCGAAGGCGATGCGCCTTCGACGCGGGTCCCAAGAACGATGCGATCAAGCGCTATGCCGCGGCGCAGTCGGAATCAGTCCAGGAAGTCCTTCTCTTTCAATTTCCTGGGCAGGAATTCGTCCGAGGCGTAGGTGATTCCCTTCGCGGAGAGGGCCTCGAGCTCCAACTTCACCTTGGAGGAGAGCATGCGCTGGATCTCCTTCTGCCAAGGCTTGCTCTGGAACCACGGGTAGGCCATGATCTCCTTGGCGCGGTTGATGTCGGTGTCCTCCAGTCGGATCGTGACCTCGTCGGGGATCTGGTACTTTTCGACGTCGGCACTGGAGAGGCCGATGAAGCGGGCCGACGGAATGGCCATGCGGCGCGACTCGTAGGCTAGCGAGATCGAGCCCTGCTTCACCACCGAATAGATGTAGTAGCCCCACGGGTCGTTGTCCACGAACACATAGAGCGGGAGCTTGAGCTCGTTGACCATGCGGTGCATCAGGCGGCGCACCCCGCGCGG
>JBDKGV010000065.1:0-16163 GCA_039798005.1 Fibrobacterota bacterium | reverse complement strand
CAGGAATCCGTGCTCTTCACCGTCTCACCAAACGTCTACGGCATGGTGCGCGACGCTTCCTTGATGTTCTTTGGCACCCAGCGCAGTGGCGATGGCCAGTCGTGGTTCCATGCGCCGTCTCACCTTTGGGACGGCTGGCTCTTTGACACCACCGGCACCGTGGTTGGCAAGGATTTCTACAAGGGGGCTCTCTCCGGAGGTTGGTACGATTGCGGCGACCATCTCAAGGAGACTCGCACCCAGAGCTTTGCACTGGCGATGCTTGGCCTCACCGCCGCAACGAACCCGCAATGGGATCGGGATCACTTCGCCTTCAACCACTCCGCCACCACCACCGATGGCATCCCCGATCTCGTACGCGAAGTGAAGTGGGGAAGCGACTTTGCCATCAAAGCCTGGGCGCTGGCCGGCGGAGAATCGATGAACAAGGCCAAGCTCACCCTGTCCGTCGGCAATTTTGGATCGGACCACGGCTATTGGCACTTGCCCGAAGTCCAGGACACCCTTCCCGCAATCCGTCGCGGCAACCGACGCGAGCGGGAGATCCGCAAGGATTGGGGCTCACCATCCTTGGCGGATTGGGCCGCGGGTCTTGCCTTCGCCTCAAAACTTTGGAAACCCTACGACCAGACCGGCTGGAGCGATTCCGCTCTGACGGTTGCCAAGGCGTTCTACACCTTGGCCAAGACGACCAACGCCATGGAAAGCTCTTTCGCCTACAGTGGCGAAAGCAAGAGCAGTGACGACCTTGCCTTGGCCGCCACCGCCCTCCTATGGGCCACGGGAACCAACGCCTACCTCCAGGACCTGGCCTACACCGCGGGCATGCCCACCGGGAACGGAAGCACCTGCGGATCGACGCAGGCCGCGTCCTTCCCCGCATCGAACTTCACGGGCGGATTCCTGGGCTGCGGCTCGGACAACATGCGCAAAGCGGCTGCGAATACCGACTGGGCCAGCATCCATGCCCCGGCACTCTATGCGTTCCACAAGCTCATCCTCAAGGACACCACGGTCGCCAAGAGCTTTGGAATCAGCGCTGCCGAACGCGCTGCCTTGGAGGAAAAGGTCATCCACAACGCCATCGCCAACTTGGCATCACTCGGCAACGGCACCACCAGCATTGTACTGCCAACGTCCAACAAGTCCTTCTCCCCCGGCGGCATTGCCGTGAAGGCAAATCCCACTTGGGGCACCATGAGCACCCAGCAGGACTGGGTCTGGAATCGCTACCACACCGGGAATCTGGTGGAACTGGCACTCTACCTCGACATCACGGCCGACTTGGTACAGAGCGGAACCATCCTCCCCAACACGCCCAATCCGGACTGGAAGCAAGCCGACTTGCAGGAAATCTTGCTCGCCGGCTCCAACACCCTCTTGGGCATGAACCCGTGGGATCTTTCGTGGATTCTGGGCGTGGGCACCAAGAACCCCATGCACCCCCACCACAGGGCCGCCAATCCCGAAGGCCGCAACGTGCTGGAGAACGAACCGTACAATTACCGGATCCCGGCAGGGGCCCTGTATGGAGGCATGAACCCTGCCGCCACCAGCACCGTGTTTACGGACGATTGGAACGACTATTTCAAATCGGAAGTCTGCTTGGACGGAGCGGCTCTGCTCACCATGTTTGCGACGCGCATGTCCGACGACACCTCCACGGCGCCTTCCACGACGGTCGGACTCCAGCGCACACCCGGCTCAAGCCTTGCCATGGAACTCAAGGCCAAGTCGCTAGGGGCACGCCTCTGGCTGGAGCGCAACATCCCAGCCACGGCCCGCCTCGAACTCCTGGACGCCCAAGGGAAGATCCTGTCGCGCCAAGACTGGACCACCCTGCGCCTTGAGCTTCCACGCTCACGTTCGGTACGGATCGCCCGATTGACCACGCCGGGCGGCGTCACCCATCTCACCCTTCCCCCCTACTGAGGAATCCCATGGCCCTGCAACGCGCCGAACTCGCCATTGGCGGCATGAACGACAAGAAGGACGTCCAGATCATCCGGCAGGTCCTGGATGGCATCGCGGAGATCGATGCCCAGGACATCAAGCCGGGATTGGTGCGGCTGGAATACGATCCGAAGAGGCTTGATCTCAACCGGGTCTTCATCGCGATCGCCCAAGCCGGGGAAGGCTACGACGTCAGCTTCAAGTGATCGCTTCGTTTCGTCACGCCTGAAACACCGATTCTGTCGCATCGCGCAGCAGAATCTGCACCATCTCGAGCCTGCCACCGCAGGCTCTTTTCGTTTCCGCAATTGGCACGGCTCTTGATCTCTGGTAAGGACAGAAACGCAACGGGCCGGAATGGCCCACTCTCACCAAAGACCACACACAGGAGCACACCATGAACGCCATCACCCTCACCCGCAGCGCAGCCCTGGCCCACAACCTCTTCGACGAGTTCTTCTCCGAGGTGGAGCGCAGCGCCCGTACCGCCAACTTCCGCCCGGCCGTGGACGTGATCGAACGCGAAGGATCGTACGCCCTGCGGCTGGACCTTCCCGGCGTGGCCCGCGAGGACGTGAAGATCGAGACCAAGGACGACACCCTGACCATCTCCGGACATCGCAAGGCCCCCGAGTCGGGCAAGGGGTACCGCTACTGCGAGAGCGGCTACGGGGACTTCAGCCGTTCCTTCTCACTCCCCAAGACGGTGGACCGCGAAGCCATCGCCGCCCGCTTCGACAACGGCGTCCTGGAAGTGACCCTGGCCCTCAAGCCCGAGGTCGGCCCCCGCAAGATCGAGATCACCTGAAGGCCAAAAAGTCAAATTCTGTCAAATCCCTCCGCACGATCCGTGCGGGGGATTTTTCGTCAGGGTGCGTCCTTGGCACACCTCAAGGGTCGTGAATGATGACAGATGTTGAACATTCTCCTCAACGATATCCGCATAGGCAGGCGTGGATCGGAAGGCATGGGGACAGTTCCGGCCATAGGTTTGTTGGGATTCACTTCGCAAACTTGGCACAGGAGAACCCATGAGATCCGACACACCGCTGCGTTCCGGCATCCTCGGCCTGAAAGGGCTGCTGCTGGCGTCCTGCCTGGCCCCTGCCGCCTACGGGGCCAAGCAGATCTACATCCCGCAGTTCATCACCCGGGACGGGATCGACGTCACCAAGCCCGATGCCAAGTGGAGCAACAGCCGCAAGGTGGAGACGGACAACTGGGTGATCTTCTGGGAACCCGGTTTCGGAGCCGATCCGTCCAAGGCCACCGGCGACTACAAGGTCAACATGGAAGCCCTGAAGGTGGTCGCGGAGAAGAGCTTTGCCACCTATGTGGATTCCCTGAAGATGGTGACGAAAGGATCCTCCCTCACCGACAAGTACAAGCAGATGATCTTCCTGCTCTACTCCACCGAATGGGGCGCCTACGGATCGGGGCAGGACGACATGGTGGGAACCTTGCACGTCAATCCGGCGGCCGCCAACATCGACAACGTGCTCGCGCACGAGATCGGCCACTGCTTCGAATACATGACGGGAGCGGATGTCCCGGGCGGCGGCTGGCGCTACGGCTTCGGTGCCAATGCAAGCGGCGGCAACGGCTTCTGGGAGCAGGTCGCTCAATGGCAGGCCTTCAAGGTGTACCCGGAGCAGCAGTTCACCGAAGTGGACTTTCCCGAATACATCCGCAGCAACCACTTGCACATCCTGCACGAGACGCCACGCTACGCGAACTATTTCCTTCCCGACTACTGGACATGGAAGCGAGGACCTCATTTCATCGGAAAGCTGTGGCGTGAGGCGCGCAGCCCGGAAGACCCGGTGGAGACCTACAAGCGTCTCAATTCCATCACCCAGGAGCAGTTCAACGACGAGATGTATGAACATGCCTCGCGCTTGACGACGTGGGACCTGCCTGCGATCAAGTCCTACGGAGCCAATTTCATCGACAGCCGGGCACAGGTGAAGATGACGGCGGGTTCGGACAAGTCGTGGACGGTCGACGCGGCGGTGGCCCCCGAGAACTACGGCTACAACAGCATCAAGCTCAACGTCCCGACAGCCGGGACGATCGTTTCCGTCAACTTCAAGGGCAAGGCCGGGACCACGGGATTCCGCTCGCTCAAGGTGGACAAGGGCGGCTGGCGGTACGGCTTCGTCGCCCTGCTCAAGGACGGCACCAGAACCTACAGCACCATGGCCACGGCCAAGTATGCAAGCGGCGCCAATCCCGAAGGCAAGCTCAGCTTCACCGTCCCGGCCAACTGTTCCAAGTTGTGGCTTGTGGTGTCGGGCTCCCCTCAGGAGCACTGGCGCCACGCATGGGACGACGACAATACCAACGACGAGCAATGGCCCTATCAGATCCTGCTTGCCAACACGAACCTGTTGGGCGAGAAGAACCCGACCCCGACCGGAGTTCTCGAGACCGTCGAAACCGCCAGCAAGACCTTCGAGGTGCGCAATGGCAGAATCGAACTCGCCGAGGCCTGCGTGCGCATGGATCTCTTCGATGTGCGTGGCAATCTCGTGCGAACGATCGACCCGGCAATCGGAGGTCGCAGCCTGTCCCTGAGCAGCCTGCCCAAGGGCCTTCTTCTGGTCCGCGCCCGCACGGCGGGATCAAACCTGACCACGACCGGTTCGTTCACGAATCTCGACCTGGAGCGATGAAGGCCAATCGTTCCACTTGGAGTCCCTGAAGCGAAGTAACGCGCTAAATAACTGTCTCTCTGGACCAAACCCGGTCCAGACCAGGGCCAAAGGTGGTCCGGCCCACCTTTGGAAACCGCCGCCGGGCGTTCCGCCGCCCGGACCCACGGATTTTCGCAACCACTTCGCGGGTCTTGCCACCACTTGCGATCAGCAACCTTGTGCTTGCATGACCGTCAGCGTGCCCCGCGCGATCAGGATCGCAACACGGGGACCCCAAGCAGGTGACTTCACATGGCCACTGCCGTGGCCACTGCTTGGCGCGTGCTTGGATTGCCAATGTTCTATGGATCATGCTTTCAGCCGAGAATACCAATGGGTCACGGGTCAGAGATCCGCATGCTCAGAGCAATCGAGTGCCCATAGCGTTCCTGATTTACATTCGCCCAAATGCGCGCCCTGTTCCTTTGCCTCCTCACAAGCCTGTCCATTCCTGCCTTCCAGAATGCCACGACCTGGACGAGTGGATATGATGGAATATGGACTGGCGCCGGAGTATCCTCCCGGGACCGCCTTTTAGATGCCCGACCTTATGGCAAGGACAGCATCGTGGTCGTCGGTGTCCGCGCCGATTCGACGTACTGCCAACCGGGTGCCCCACTCCTCTTTGGCATTCGCCAAGGCGATGCGTGCATCGCAGACAATACCGTCGAAATGTGGGACAGGTCCGGCAACCTGCTCTGGAAACGCTTTCAGAAGAGCGAGTTTCGCAGTTTTTGGTACACCTCTTCGATCCTCTCCAATGGAGACATCCTCACGGCCGGTCTCATCAACAGGGATACCCTTGCTTTTGATACCAGTCGACTCGCCCGGAATCCATTGGTCCAGACTGCGAGGATCTCCCGCTGGAGCCGCGCTGGCGACCTGCTCTGGAGCTGGCGCATCACCTCTGCCCCCGACTCGTTTGCAGCAGGAAGTAGAGGATTATCCATCCATTGGACCGACACTCTGGCCAATGGCGACATCGTGTTCCTTGGCCGTTCCAGCTATGCCAGTCTGATCATCCCTCAAACGGACACCCTGGACATCTCCTCCAGCTTAGCGAAGGTGCGCATCAGCAACCTCTCCGAGGCCGGCTTTTTCGGATGCCTTTCCAGCCAAGGCGCATTGCGCTGGATCAAACCGTTCTCAGCCGCCACACCAAACTTCAGCGTCAGCTACCTACCCCCTTCCGGGGCCGCCGCCATCGTCCGCGGCAACGAGATCCTGCTTGCCCGCAGTGCGCCCACGGACACCCTCTGGAACAACACCAAAGTCATCCTTGCCAGGTATGACGCCTCTGGCTCCCTTCTCAATGAATCCAGTCCTCTGGACACGACCACGGCATCCGTGCACGGCATGGCCAAAGCCCAAGACGGTTCCATCCTCCTGTCCATCTGCCCCAAGGCGAACGCGGTGCAGATCGCAAGCAAGACAGTAATAGTTCCGGCCGATTCCGCCTCTTTCAATCGCCCCTCGTACGCTCCGACCATCGGGCGCAATTTGCTCCTCCTGCTGGATTCCACCCTCGCCGCTGTTCGGGGTGTACCGCTCACTGGCTGGCGCCGCCCGGGCAGTTGGAATGTGGGACGAGCCCCAAGACATGGCTGGCTCGCTTGGGGTGAAGATTGGACGGGTTACAATGACACGGCCAACCTGCTCCTACTCGACGATTCCCTGAAAGTCTTGGATGCCTCTCCGCTCTTGGAAAACGTGATGAGCGCCCATGCCTACGGTGACGAACTCTGGCTGGCCGGAAGCGTTCAAGGTGCCACCATGACGGGGAATGGAGGCTATATGATGGCCACCCGCATGGAGTTCGGCCCCCATACTCCGCTCCGACTGCGCCAATCGCCGCAAGGGAGGTCGCGCCTGTGGCAGAAGGGAAATCGCGTGGGATGGACCGGAACCGGGGCGGCTCGGCTGCGCCTCTTCAAGGCCTCGGGACAACTCGAAGCCGATGTGCCGCTCGACCCTGGAGAGTCCGTTCCTCTGACCTCTGGTCTTCATCTGGTCCAGATGCAAGTCGGAGCCATCGAGGAAACTCGACTTTTCGCGATCCCTTGAGGAATGCCAAGAGCGACTGCTTCGGTGAAGTTCCACTGCCTCGGGTGAGATGATTTGCTATCCGCGAAGTAATACGTTTTTTTGAAACTGTCGCTCTGGACCCTCCCGGTCCAGACCAGGGCCCAGGGCCACTGGCGGCCCTGGGAACCGCCACCCAGGGATGGCATCCCTGGGGACCCTGCATTTTCGCAACCACTACGCGAGTCGTGCCACCACTCACGATCAGCAACCTTGTGCTTGCATGACCGTCAGCTTACCCCGCGCGATCAGGATCGCAACACGGGGACCCCAAGAAGGGAACTACACGTGGCCACTGCCGTGGCCATGGCCTTGTGCGTGCCTCGCGAGCCAAACAATACATGAGGCTTGCCGTCCGCCGACTTCTGAAGATGCCCTCACCATGGCCTCCGCGCACGCCTTCTGACAAAGCGAAGCGACGGTGACAACAGCCCTTTGCCCGCGCAGCGGGCAAAGCCCGTACGACCCATTTCACGAAGGGCCTACGGTAAGATCGGTTCGAAGCGTGACCCGTCTTGACCCACTTCACGGCCCACGGAGTGTCTCTATCCGGGGGTCGAGGGGGATGGCAATCCCCCCGTGGCGGTTCCCAGGGCCGCCAGTGGCCCTGGGCCCGGGTCTGGGCCGGGAAGGCCCAGAACAACGCGCATACACTATGACCAAGGGCAGGCCGGAGCGCCTGCAAGACAGCAAACGGGGGTTTGGGGGCAAAGCCCCCAGGAGAAGGGGTGAAGGCGCAACCGCGTGCGCCTTCAGGGGAAGGCTTTCCCCTCACAACCCTTGCGGAAGATCGATCAGTCGCCAATGGCCCTGTCGGATGCTTGGCCGCTCCTTCTCCAGAAGCTTGAGGAATTCCCGCACGCCGGCGGGCTCGTTGCCGTTGCCGTGGACCAGCACGATGCTGCCAAGCCGAGGCGCCTGGCTCTTGGCAAGCCACGCGTCGGACCCGACCGGAAGCAGTCCGGTGCGCAGGACCCTCGCACTGAGCAGGGAATCATCGACCAGCCCCGGGAAACGGAAAAAGGCGGACGGCAGGCAGCCATGCCGGAGCATTTCCGACTCGGCCCCCAGGATCTCGGCCTCGACGTTGGTGCCCGGCAGGTTCAGGAAGTTGCGACGTGCGGGCATGCCCTTGCGGAAGTGATGGTGATCGCTGTGGTTGATCCACGTCGACTTGATCCGTCCACTGCGTTCCAAGGCCTGCAACCATGCCAAGTCAGCGCCATGGCGACGCAGCCACTCCCCCGAGACCGCAAAGGACACGGGGATCGCCTGTCCTGCCGGGAACACCTCGAAGAGACGCCTCAGCAATCGGCGGTCGAACGGCTTACGCGAAGGGCAGAGATCGACTGAAAGGACGATGCCTTGGCTCGGGTTCACTGCTTGACTGATGCCCCCGGTGCGCCAGCCACCTTGGCGCTGGGCCTTGGTGAGCCGTCCCCAGACCGTCCCTTCAAAGCCGGAACTGGTTTGGAGACCCTTCCAGTGATCGGCCCGGCCAACCGATGTTTCGAGCCGGTGCGGGTCCAAGAGGAGCCTCCAGCTCACACCCGACGAATCCTCGAAGCGCCGCAAGGCCATGCGCCGGTGCCCTGCCGAGTCAACCTCCCGGACATCGATGCGCAGATCATACGGCACGAAGCCAGGAACGCTTGCCATGCACAACGATCCTGACAACCAGAGCCAACGAACGGGTCTCAAACGCCTCGCACCAGATAGAGCGCAAGCAGGATCACAAGGCTTGGGATCGAAAGGCTCATGGCCGATTGCACCGCCAGGCGCATCAACTTCTGCTTGGTGTGGACCAAGACTGCCAGGGAATGGATCTGGCGGATCAGGTCCTCCCGCAATTCCGGCTCGGTGCATGCACCGATGGCCTGGCTGTACTCCTCCGGCGTGCGCTGGCTGACATGGGCGAAGAAGACCAGCGACTTCGGGCCGGAAGCCTTCTGGCGTGCGATGTTCCCCGGCAGGATGGCCGAATAGCTGGCCCACAAGGACACCGTCGTTCCGATCGCCGAAAGTCCGATGGCCGCCACCGCGACCGACCCGGCGACCCCTGCCGAACCCGAGGAGCCCTTGAGAACTTGAAACAACCGCGGCCACTGGAGGGCCAGGTTGGTGAGCAGGAAACCATTCAGATAGAAGAGGATGGTGGCCTTGCTGTTGACACCGGTGATGCTGGCTTCCACCCGATCCATCAACTTCCACAGCGAATCCGTGGTGATCCCGCGCCCCGCCACTTGGCTTGATTGTTCATGCATCCTGCCATGGTAGCGCATTGCAACAAGCCTTTCCAGCACTGTGTTCACTGACAAGCCATCCGTTGGTTCGGAACGTCAATGACAGATGCCGCGTCAATGACAATGATTGACAAATGCATCTGACAAGAGGTTGAATGACCGTCTTGCGAACCGGATTTCGATTGGTACGCGGATTGCACAAGCCTTCAATACAGATCTAATGCTCCATCACTGTCGAGGGAGGAAAGCGGTCTGCCAAGGAGGTCATCATGTCGGACACCCTCACGAACGAGCCCCGTCGCCAGCCCCTTGACGCCCAGACCCGACGCATGATCGCCATGAACGGCCCCATGCGCCTCTTCGATGACGGCTTCGGAAGCGGTGGAGGCCAGTGCTCCCCCTCCGACTGCGGTTCTTGCGGCACCTCCTGCCTGCCGGACATGGTGCAAAGCCTTCCTCAGCGCCCTTGGACCATCCAGGCCTTTGGAGCCAGTGCATGAGCAACGGCACGGGCATGGACATCTTCAAGGAGCGCAGCGGTCAGATGCTGACCGTGGGTGATGGCAAGGACACCATCGAATGTGACAAGCCCAGCCTTTCGGGTGCCGTGTCACAGCGGGCGTGCGTGTTCTGCGGCGCCCGCGTGGTGCTCTACCCGATCGCCGACGCCATCCACCTCGTCCACGGCCCCATCGGTTGCGCCGCCTACACTTGGGACATCCGCGGCGCCCTGTCGTCAGGCCCCGAGCTGCACCGCCTCTCGTTCTCCACGGACCTCCAGGAGAAGGACATCATCTTCGGCGCCGAAAAGAAACTGGAGCGCGCCGTCTCGGAACTGATCGAAAAGCACAACCCCAAGGCCGCCTTCCTGTACGCCACCTGCGTTGCCGGACTGATCGGCGACAACATCGAGGCCGCCGCCAAGCGCGTCTCGGAGAAGTACGGCATCCCCGTGATTCCGGTGGAATCCGAAGGCTTCAAGGGCAACAAGCGCGCCGGTTACTCAGCCGCAAGCAAAGCCATGATGCGCTTGGTGGGAACCGGCGACACCACCGGAATCCCCAAGCTCTCCATCAACATCCTCGGGGACTTCAACCTCGCTGGAGAGATCTGGATCATCCGCCGCTACTTCGAGGCCATGGGCCTGCACATCGTGGCCAACATCACCGGCGATGGCCGCGTGGCCGACATCCAGCGCTCCCACGGCGCCAGCCTCAATGTGGTGCAGTGCTCCGGATCGACCATGGACATGGCCCGCGCCATGAAGGACAAGTACGGAATCCCCTTCATCCGCGCCTCCTACTTCGGCGTCGAGGACATGGCGGAATCGCTCTATGCGGTGGCCCGTCACTTTGCCGACGTGGATTTCGGCGTGACGCTCAAGGCCCGCGAACTCGTCAAGACCGAGCTGGGCTCCATCCTCCCCGAGATCAAGTCGATCCGCAAGGCCTGCGAAGGCAAGAAGGCCGCCATCTACGTGGGCGGGTCGTTCAAGGCGTTCTCGCTGATCAAGGCTTTCCGCCACTTGGGCATGCAGGTCTCGCTGGTAGGCAGCCAAAGCGGCACCTCCGACGAGTACCGCGAGATCCGCGAGATCGCCGACAAGGGCACCGTGATCGTGGACGACAGCAATCCACTCGAGCTGCTGTCCTTCCTCAAGGACAACGATGTCGACGTGCTGGTGGGCGGCGTGAAGGAACGACCCTTGGCCCACAAGCTGGGACTGGGCTTCGTCGATCACAACCACGAACGCAAGCTCGCTCTCGAAGGCTTCGAAGGCATGGTGAACTTCGCCCGTGAAGTGCGCGATACGGTCACCTCGCCCGTCTGGCTCTTCACCCCACGCAAGACCGGGAGACTCGCATGAAGGCCCCAACCAAGGACTACGTGTCCACAGCCAACCCTTGCAAGGTGTGCCGCCCCTTGGGCGCGTGTCTCGCGTACCGTGGCGTCGAGGGGACCGTCCCTTACCTGCACGGCAGCCAAGGGTGCGCCACCTACATCCGCCGCTACCTGATCGGGCACTTCCGCGAGCCGGTGGACATCGCGTCCTCCTCCTTGGGCGAGAGTGAAGCGGTCTTCGGCGGCGGTTCTTCCTTGGTGGCTGGTCTTCACAACGCCGCGGGCAAGTATGAGGCCGGCATGATCGGCCTGGCCACCACCTGCCTGACCGAAGTGCAGGGCGAGGACCTCACTCCCGCCTTGAACAAGTACGCCAGCGAAAGTTCCACTCCGGTGGTCCACGCCAGCACCCCCAGCTTCAACGGCACGCACATCGACGGCTTCCACGACGCGGTGAATGCCATGGTCGACCAACTGGCCGACGACAACATGCCCCACGACGGCTTCAACCTGCTGCCCGGCATGGTCAGCCCGGCCGACCTGCGCCACCTGCGCGAGATCTGCGCCATGTACGGCAAGCCGATGACCATGCTTCCCGACTACTCCGAGACCATGGACGGCCCGGTATTGGAAGAAGCCTTGGCCATCCCCGCCGGCGGCACCAAGCTTGCCGACATCCGCAAGATGGCCGGTGCCCGCGCCACCTTGGAGCTGGGACGCACCCTTGCCGAAAAGGGATCGGCCGGGCAGATCCTGGCCGAGCGCCACGAGGTCCAGCTCTGGCGCACCGGTTTCCCCATCGGACTGCGTGAAACCGACGCCTTCTTGGCACGCCTTGAGGAAATCACCGGCCACGAGACGCCTGCAGAGCTCACCTTGGATCGCGGCCGTCTGGTGGATGCCTTCATCGATGCCCACAAGGTCCTGCGCAGCAAGCGCATCGCCGTGCAGGCCGATGAGGATCTGGCCATCGGACTGGTCTCCTTCCTGACCGAGATGGGCGCCGATGTGGTGCTCGTGGTCTCCGGCGGCACCTCCAAGAAGCTCGATGCCGAAATCTCCCGCGTGTGCGCATCATTGCGTGAGAACTCACCCCGCACCATTCAGGGCGGCGACTTCCGCGACTTCGAGGAGGCGGTCGACGCCCTCAAGGCCGAAGGCAAGCCCGTCGACCTCGTGCTGGGATCGAGCAAGGCCTATCGTCTGTGCCGGCAGTGGGGCATCCCCCTGATCCGGGTCGGGTTCCCGGTCCACGATCGCTTCGGATCCCAGCGAATCCTGCACGTGGGCTACGAAGGGGCGCTGCGGCTGCTCGATCAGGTGGCCAACACGCTGATCGAGTCACGACAGGACGACAACGAAGTCGGATACGGTTACTGGTAAGCAAAGGAGAATGACGATGGACGCGACACTTTCGACCCCTGACCTTTCCAAGCACCCCTGCTTCAATCCGGCGATGGCCGGCAAGTTCGGCCGCATCCACCTGCCGGTCGCGCCCAAGTGCAACGTGCAGTGCAATTTCTGCCATCGCAAGTACGACTGCTCCAATGAGTCGCGCCCCGGCGTCACCAGCCGCGTGCTGACCCCGGAGCAGGCCGCCGAGTACGTGCTCGAGGCGCTCAAGATCGAGTCCCGCCTGTCGGTGGTCGGCATCGCGGGCCCCGGCGATCCGATGGCCAACGACGAGACCTTCGAGACCCTGCGCCTGATCAAGGACGTGGCCCCGGAGATGCTCCTGTGCGTGAGCACCAACGGACTCGGACTCACCCAGGCCAAGGCCAAGATGCTCTGCGACATCGGCGTGTCGCACGTGACCGTCACGGTGAACTCGGTCGACCCCGACCTCACCGGCCAGATCTACGCCTGGATCCGCGACGGCAAGAAGACCTACCGCGGCCGCGACGCGGGCCTGGTGCTCCTGGAGCGCCAGGAGGAGGGCATCCGTTCGCTCGTCTCCATGGGCATGACGGTGAAGACAAATACTGTCACCATGCCCGGCATCAACGACCACCACGTGGTCGAGGTGGCCAAGTGGGTGGCAAGTCTTGGCGCCAACGTCCACAACTGCATCCCGCTCACCCCGGCCCCAGGCTCGGCCTTTGCGCACCTCGAGGAGCCCTCGGCGATGCGCATGATGGAACTGCGCGCCCTGGCCGGCAAGCACATCAAGCAGATGACCCACTGCAGCCGCTGCCGCGCCGACGCCGTGGGTCTGCTTGGCGAGGGCAACTCCTCGGAGCTGGCCGGATGCCTGGACGCCTGCGCCACCAAGGCCCCCAAGAAGGTCCGCGACAAGAACCGTTTTGCCGTGGCGACCCAGGAAGGCCTGCTTGTCAACCAGCACCTGGGCGTGGCCGACCGTTTCCTGGTGTACACGCACACCGACAACGGCTTCGAGTTCCTCGAGGAGCGTCCGGCTCCCGAGTTCGGCGGCGGCGTGGATCGCTGGCGCGACCTGAGCGAGCTCCTGTCCGACTGCCGCGCCGTGCTGACGGCGGCCGCAGGCAAAGCTCCCCGCGAGGCGCTGTCCACCATGGGCGTCGAGGTCTTCGAGATGGAAGGCATGATCGACGATTGCCTGGAAGCGGCCTGGACCGGCGACTGGGCCATCCTCAAGGCCCGCCGCAACGGCATGGGCGGCGAGTGCGGCTGCGGCAAGGTGCGTGAACCCGGCACCGGCTGCGGCTGATCCAAGCCTCCATCGCTCTGCAATTTGAGACGCCTCGATCGGGGCGTCTCTTTGCTTTGGGGCATTTACCTTTTCCCGAATCCGTCCCTTCGCGAAAAGGCGCCCATCATGCATCTGTTTTCCCTTGCCCTCCTGCTTCTCGGCACTTCGACCTTCGCCGCCGACAAGTACACCAGCACTTACACGGACATGGAGAAGGACTGCGAAAACGCCTTCCCCGAGGAGGAAGCGGCTCCGGGATCCGACATCCCCGCCCGTTGCAAGGGGCCTGCAGGCAACTCCATCTACGAATACTACAGCGGGATGGATTCCTACCGCAGCATCGAACTTGCTGGCGGTGGCGATCCGGTTTCCTTGCATCCTGGCTTCTCATGCGATCGCGTCGTCTACGGCAAGATGATGGAGTGGCGCCTGCGCAACGGCAAGCCGTTCGCCCTGATCTATCGCGCCACCTGCTATGCGGGAGCGGTGAACAGCAACCCGCATGAGGCGAAGGACCGCATCGGCGAATACCTCGTGGTCCAGCCCCTTTCCAAGACCGCCCCGGTCGCCGTTCTCGATGTGCGCACGACCCCGAAGGCCAATGATGCCGCCCGCAAAAGGGCCGAGGAGATCAGGTAAGTCGTTGCCCTGCACACGCGCGCCAGGGATGCCGGCCGACAGGCCCAAGACCCCCGCGCAGCGGAGGCTTGGCAGGCAGCCCGGCCCGGCTGAACCGTCCCTCGCCACCCGGTGGAGAGGGACAGGCGGCATCGCCGCCGGGGTGAGGTGCGGGAGGCGCCCGAAACATGAAGCACCCGCCTCGCGGACAGGCTAGAATGGAAGCATGGCCACACTGCATGGAGATCTGCCCAAAGCCGGTTCGGAACTTCGCTTGGCGCATGCCTGCAAGGCATTGAGCGACGACTGGCACCTTTTCTTCAATGTGCATTGGGTCTACCGCGACGACATCCTGCACGCCGAGCTTCCCGGCGAGGCCGATGCCGTGCTCTATCACCGCGACCATGGCGTGGCCTTGATCGAAGTCAAGGGCGGTGGCATCCAGCGGGAAGGCGAGCGCTGGTTCAGCATCGATGGACACCGGCGCTGGCACCCCATCCAGTCGCCGCTGGATCAGGCCAGCCACGGAGTGTACGCCTTCCGACGCAGCTTGAAGGCACTGGCCAAGAAACGCTCCATCGGGCAGCCTGAAGCCCCCTCGGTGCCGCGCATCGAACCCATGGTTTGCTTCCCGGACATCCCTCCGCTTCCGCAGGACGAAAACCCCTTCGGCGAGGACCTGCCCCGTCGACTGATCCTGGATCACCTCGACCTGGAAAGCCTTGAAGAGCGCCTGATCACCGTGCTGGCCTGGCCTTCGCCGTGGACCCATCGCCCTGCGCCCGATGGCTACCATCTGGACATCCTCCAGCTCTTCCATCCGGTGGCGCAATCGGTTCCGCTCCTGCGCGATGTGGTGCGCGCCGAGGAAGCCCTGTACGCCCGCGCCAACGCCGACCAAGTGCGTCTTCTCGACGCCCTGCGAGAAAACCAACGCCTGTTGATCTCGGGAGCCGCCGGGACCGGCAAGACCACCTTGGCCATCGCCCGGGCGCGCGACCTCGCGGCACGCGGCAAGCGCGTGCTCTACCTCTGCCAGAACCCCTTGCTTGCCGAACGGCTCGAGACCCTAGCGGACCTGCAGGCCGTGGAGGTCGACAGCCGGGAGCACTTCCTGAACGGCTTCCTGCGCAAGGCGGGCTTGGATGCCGAGGAGGGTCCGGAGCTGGACCGGTTCGGCCAAGCCTTGGCGATGCAACCGGAATTGCGCTGGGATGCCTTGGTCTGCGATGAGGCGGAGCATTTCCCCAATGCGTGGTGGCCTTGCCTTTCCTTGCTGTTGCGGGATCCCGTCGAAGGCCCGATGATCCTTTTCCGCGACCCTTCGGCCCTTCCCCCCCACGCCGAGCCCGTGTACCCTCCGGGCCTTGCCCGCTGTCGGCTCGATCGCGCCGTACGCTGCACCCGCACCATCGCCCAGTGGATCGCATCCCATACCGGAAGGAATCTGGATCTCGAACCGGGATGTCCTCATGGTGAGCCGGTGCGGGAACTGTTCTGGTCCACGCCGCAGGATCAAGAAAGACTCCTGAAAGAAGAGCTTCATCGGCTCATGCAGCAAGAGAGGTTGGAGCCCGGTCAGATCGCCGTGCTGTCCGCGCGCACCCGGGAGACCTCCGCCCTCTCCCAATGGAAGGATCCGCGGCTCAAGTGGGTCGCCCGCATCGGAGGTTGGAATCGCGACAAGGCCCCGCTGTTGCCCTTGGAAAAGATCTCGGCGGTCGAAGCCGATGCCGTGATCCTGGTGGACATCGACCCCGACACCCCCGCCGAAACGCTGTACGCCATGGCCGCTCGAGCCAAGCATCTGCTGATTTTGCTCATCCATCGCTGAGCGCACGCACAAAGTCCCGGAATCCACAGCACATCCGGCCTTCATTTTCGCAATTTGTGCCCCACGCATGCATGACACCCAAGCCGCTCAAGGCACAACGGCACGCCCTTCGTGGCATGGACTCTTTCTCGTTCAGTCCTTGGGGGTCCTCAATGACAACTTCGTCAAGAGCCTGATCCTGTTCGTGGCCATCAAGTGGGTGGCCCCGGAAATGAAGGACTGGC
>JBDKGV010000064.1:0-16192 GCA_039798005.1 Fibrobacterota bacterium | reverse complement strand
TGGTCTGGTGGCGCAGGCGCTCCAAAGCCTCCGTCTCGACGTCCGCGAAGGGTTTGACAGTATTCGTCTCGCTCTCCTCGTCCACCACCAGGCGCCACACCCGCTGCAGGAAGCGCACCAGACCCTCCAAGCCCGCGGTCTGCCAGGGCTTGGCGCGCTCGAGCGGTCCCATGAACATCAGGTACAGACGCATGGCGTCGGCGCCGTGGCTTTCGCAGATCTCGTCCGGAGTCACGACGTTGCCCAACGACTTCGACATCTTCGCCACGATCTGGGTGAGCTTCTCACCGCTTTCGGCGTGGTAGTATCCACCGTCGCGCTCGACCATCTGCGGGGTCGGGACGATCGCCTTGCGGGAGTCCTCGTAGGCGTAGGCCAGGATCATGCCCTGGTTGAAGAGGCGCTGGAACGGCTCGACCGTGTCCACGATCCCCAGATCGAAGAGCACCTTGTGCCAGAAGCGGCTGTAAAGAAGATGCAGCACGGCGTGCTCGGCACCGCCGATATACAGGTCCACCGGCAACCAATACTTGGCGGCTTCCGGGGAGATCAGCGCCTGGTCGTTCTTGGGATCGATATAGCGCAGGTAGTACCAGCACGAGCCTGCCCACTGCGGCATGGTGTTGGTCTCGCGGCGGCCCTTCATTCCCGTGACAGGATCCGTCACATGCAGCCACTCGGTGGCGTTGGCAAGGGGCGACTCGCCGGTGCCCGAGGGCTCGAAGCGCTCCATCTCGGGAAGCTTGACCGGAAGCTCCTCGTCCGCCACACGCGTGATGGTGCCGTCTTCCCAATGGATCAAGGGGAACGGCTCGCCCCAGTAGCGCTGGCGGGAGAAGAGCCAGTCGCGCAGGCGGTAATTGACCTTGGCCTCGCCCAGTCCCTTGGACACGAGCCACGAAGTGATCTTCTGCACCGCTTCATCCAAGCCCAGGCCGTCGAGCGAGATCTCGTCGTTTGCGGAGTTGATGTGCGGCCCGTCCTCGGGGAAGCACTCGTCCTCCTTGCCGCCATCCAGCACGCGCAGGATGGGCAGGTCGAAGGCCTTGGCGAACTCCCAGTCGCGGGTGTCGTGGGCGGGCACGGCCATGATGGCGCCGGTGCCGTAGGTGGAAAGCACGTAGTCCGAGATCCACACCGGGATCTGCTTCCCATTGACAGGATTTGTCGCGGTGGCACCTGTCCACACGCCCGACTTCCCCTTGGCCAAGTCGGTGCGCTCGAGGTCGGACTTGCGCGCGGCCTTCTCCTGGTAGTCCGCCACGGCAGCGGCCTGCTCCGCGGTGGTGATCTCCTTCACCAAACGGTGCTCGGGGGCCAGCACCATGTAGGTTGCGCCAAAGAGCGTGTCAGGGCGGGTGGTGTAGACGCGGATCTTGGCCTCGTGGCCGGTCACCTGGAAGTCGACCTCGGCGCCGTGGGACTTGCCCACCCAGTTGCGCTGCATCTCCTTGATGGCCTCGGGCCAGTCCAGGCCCTCAAGATCGTCGATCAGGCGCTCGGCATAGAGCGGGATGCGCAGCATCCACTGGCGCATGGGGCGCTTGACCACCGGGTGGTTACCCTCCACCGAGCGGCCTTCGGAGGTGACCTCTTCATTGGCCATCACGGCCTTCATGGCCTCGCACCAGTTCACCGACACCTGAGCCATGTAGGCCAAGCGCTTGGATGCGACAAATTCTGTCACAGCCGTTTCGCCTTGGGCCTTCACCTCAGACGGGATCTCAAGCTCGGCAATGGGGCGTCCCTTGCCGATGGCGGGGTCGTACCAAGTCTCATAGAGACGGCAGAAGATCCACTGGGTCCACTTGTAGTAGGACTGGTCGGTGGTGTCCACCTCGCGGTCCCAGTCGTACGAGAGTCCCAGCGCCTGGATCTGCTTGCGGAAGGTGTCCACGTTCTTCTTGGTCGTGATCGCCGGATGCGTGCCGGTGCGCAAGGCGTACTGCTCGGCGGGCAATCCAAATGCGTCCCAGCCCATCGGGTGCAGCACGTTGTGCCCCTGCATGCGCTTGAAGCGGCTGACAATATCTGTCGCCGTGTAGCCTTCGGGATGGCCCACGTGGAGTCCCGAACCGCTGGGGTAGGGGAACATGTCCAGGATGTAGGCCTTGGGCTTTGTCGTATCGAGATCCTGGATCGCCGGGGTGCGGAAGGTCTTGTTCTCGACCCAATGGCGCTGCCACTTGGGTTCTAGCTTGCGATGGTCGTAACGCGCCAAGAATGCTCTCCTTGAAAGGCAATGTCGGTAAAGACGGTAAAGGTAGAACCATGGGCGCCCGGGCGGGCTGCCTGCCAAGCCTCCTCGCCTTCTTCCTTCGGAACTTCAACGGGGCTGCGGGGTCTTGGGCCGTTGGGGCCGGCATCCCTGGCGCGGTCTGTTTTTTGCCCCGCGTGCGCGTTGTGCGGGGCCAACGCGGCCCGGTGCGCTCTGCTTGTTGAATGCCCGATGGACCGGGGCGGCAATTCCCCTAATTCAGATAAGAATGTATTGTATATTGCGCGAATCGCGGAGTTGAGGACTTCGGATCGGCACTCGTCCAAGGCCGGTCCACATCGGAGGGAGTGAATCATGGGTTGCGAGAAGATCAATCAGACCGCTTGGCGGGGATTCATTCCGGGCAGTTGGACCACGCGCGTGGATGTGCGTGGATTCATCCAGAAGAACTACACCCCCTACAAGGGGAACGACTCCTTCCTCGTGGGACCGTCCGCCAAGACCCTCAAGGTCTGGGAAGCTCTCGAGCCCCTGCTTGCCGAGGAACGCAAGAAGGGCGTACTGGATGTGTCGGCTGACCGCCCCAGCTCCATCAACGCCCACGCTCCCGGCTACATCGCCAAGGAGCACGAGACCATCGTCGGCCTGCAGACCGACGCGCCCCTGAAGCGCGCCATCATGCCCAATGGCGGCTTGCGCATGGTCGAAGGGGGACTGGAGGCCTACGGCTTCTCGCTTGCCCCGGAGCTGCACGAGATCTGGACCAAGTACCGCAAGGACCACAATCAGGCCGTCTTCGATGCCTATACCCCGGAGATCATGGCCTGCCGCAAGTCCGGCGTGATCACGGGATTGCCCGATGCCTACGGACGCGGACGCATCATCGGCGACTACCGTCGCGTGGCGCTCTACGGCACGGCTTGGCTTCAGAAGGAGAAGGCCCGCGAGAAGGCCTTGTCCGAGAGCTTCGACTTCACCGAGGAAGTCATCCGCGAGCGCGAGGAGATGTCGGAGCAGATCCGTGCCCTTGGGGAGCTTGCGGCGATGGCGAAGTCCTACGGGTTCGACATCACCCGTCCGGCCGAGAACGCTCGCGAGGCGGTGCAGTGGCTCTACTTCGGCTACCTCGGTGCGGTGAAGGAGCAGAACGGCGCGGCCATGTCGATCGGCCGCATCTCCACGTTCCTTGACATCTACATCCAGCGCGACCTCGATGAAGGGATTCTAGGCGAGGAACAAGCCCAGGAGCTCATCGATCAGCTGGTGATCAAGCTGCGCATCGTGCGCTTTTTGCGCACCCCCGAATACGACCAGCTCTTCGGCGGAGACCCGACCTGGGTGACCGAGTCGATCGGCGGCATGGGCGAGGACGGACGCACGCTTGTGACGCGCTCCAGCTTCCGCATCCTGCATACCCTTTACAATCTGGGTCCGGCCCCCGAGCCCAACCTCACGGTCCTGTGGTCCACCGAGCTTCCGAAGGGCTTCAAGGACTTCTGCTCCAAGGTCTCGATCGAGACCAGCTCCATCCAGTACGAGTCCGACGACCTCATGCGCGAGCAGTGGGGAGACGACTATGCGATCGCCTGCTGCGTGTCGGCGATGCGCGTGGGCAAGCAGATGCAGTTCTTCGGCGCGCGCGCGAACCTCGCGAAAGCGCTCCTGTACGCCATCAACGGCGGACGCGACGAGAAGACCGGCGCCGTGGTGGCTCCCGGGTTCGAGCCCATTCTTGATGAGGTCCTGGACTACGAGGTGGTGATCGCCAAGTTCGATTCGATGATCGAGTGGCTTGCGAACACCTACGTGCGGGCGCTCAACGCGATCCACTTCATGCACGACAAGTACCACTACGAGCGGCTGGAGATGGCCCTGCACGACAAGGACATCTACCGCACCATGGCCTGCGGCATCGCGGGCCTTTCCGTGGCCGCCGACAGCTTGGCCGCCATCCGTTACGCGACCGTGAAGCCGATCCGCAACGAACAGGGCATTGCGGTGGACTTCGAGATCACCGGGCACTTCCCGACCTACGGCAACAACGACGACCGCGCCGACGAGATCGCGGTGTGGCTGGTCGAGGCCTTCATGGCCAAGATCAAGAAGCACAAGTGCTATCGCAAGGCGGTGCCCACCCAGTCGGTGCTCACCATCACCTCAAACGTGGTGTACGGCAAGAAGACCGGCAACACGCCCGATGGTCGCCGTTCGGGCGAGCCCTTTGCGCCGGGTGCCAATCCCTCCAACGGCCGCGACACCCACGGCTTCCTGGCCACGGGCCTGTCTGTTGCCAAGCTCCCGTATGAGGCGGCGCTGGACGGCATCAGTTGGACGGCCTCGGCCACTCCGGCCGCATTTGGACAGAATCTGCCCGACCGGATCAAGAACCTCGCCAACTGTCTGGACGGCTTCTGTGCCTCCAAGGGCTTTCACATGAATGTGAACGTCCTGTCGCGCGAGACTCTGGAAGAGGCCATGGAATACCCCGAGAAGCATCCCAACCTCACGATCCGGGTGTCGGGCTACGCGGTGAACTTCGTGAAGCTCTCCCGCGACCACCAGCGCGAGGTGATCGACCGCACCTTCCACGTGAAGCTGTGAGGGATGGCACAAATTCGGTCAAGACGTGGCTGAATTCGGCGTAAATTCCACCACTATCTGGTTGTATTTACGTATAATTCAATCATGAGCAATGCGCGGTTGGCACAGCAGAGGCTCCGGACCTTGTGGAAGTCATCCCGAGGCCGGATTACTGTGCTCACGGGTGCCAGGCAGGTCGGCAAGACCACGCTGGTGCAGATGGCTTTCCCCGACGTGCCGCTCTTGCGCTTCGATGCGCACAGCGAGCGGGCGGCCTACAACGCGCTGACTCCCGCCGACTGGATCGAACGCTACCCAGTGGCCATCCTGGACGAGGTCCAGAAGGCTCCCGAGATCTTCGACACTCTCAAGAGTGTGTTCGATCAAAGCTCCAAGACGCGCTTCCTGCTCTTGGGCTCGAGTCAGATCCAGTTGCTTCACGGGGTGCGGGAGACCTTGGCGGGCCGGGCCGCCCTCCTGCGTCTGCACGCCTTTACGCTGCCGGAGCTGATGAACTCGAAGGAAGAGGTTCCCGCCACGCCGTTCCAGCAGATCCTGTGCGAGCCGAATGCGGCCCCGGAGATCCTGGACGGCCTTTGCGATCCGGTCCGCGCCCTTTCCACGCACGAGGCCTCGGCCCATCGCTGGTGGGAGCACCTGGTGCGTTGGGGAGGCATGCCCTCCCTGATCGCAGAGGGGATGGACGACCTGGATCGGATGGACTGGCTACGCGACTACCAGGAGCTTTACCTGCAGCGCGACCTGGGCGACCTGGCGCGACTCTCTGACCTGGAGCCCTTCGTACGCGCCCAGAAGATCGCGGCGCTGCGCTCGGGGGAGTTGTTGCAGTACTCGGCCCTCGGGGCCGCGGCCGGCATCGGGGCCAGTACCGCCCGGCGCTACCTGGAATACCTGGAACTGAGCTTCCAGATCCATCTGCTGCAGCCCTGGTTCCGCAACGTCGAGAAGCGTCTTTCGAAGACCCCGAAGCTCCACTTCCTGGACAACGGCATCCGCCGCGGCATCCTGCGGCGAACCGGCGATCCCGACGGACACGAACTGGAGACCGTGGTGGTCTCGGAATGCATCAAGCAGGGTGCCCTCACCCGCACGGGGGTCGAGTTCCATCACCTGCGCACCGTCGACGGCCGCGAGGTGGATCTGCTCCTGGAGCTGGACAAGGGATACTACGCCATCGAAGTGAAGTTGGCCGATCGCGTGACCGAGACCGACGCGCGGCACCTGCGCGACCTCGGGGCGATCCTGGACAAGCCGCTCCTGGCGGGATTGGTGGTGAGCCACGACCCCAAGGCCCGAAGGCTTGCAGCTGGCGCCTCGGGGGAACCGATCCTGGCCCTTCCCGCATGGAGGCTCTTCGGATGAGTTCTCTCCACGGCTTCGTCCATTCCACGGAGCGCGGCTCCGCGGTGGACGGGCCCGGCATCCGCTATCTGCTTTTCCTGTCGGGTTGCGCCTTCCGCTGCCTTTATTGCCACAACCCCGACACCTGGAAGGTCCAGGCGGGGGAGAGGCGCGAGGTCGGTGAGCTGGTGACGGAAATTGGCAAATACACTGAGTTCCTCAAGCGGGGCGGGGGCGTGACCGTCTCGGGGGGCGAACCGCTCTTTCAAGCGGACTTTGTGCAGGAGTTCTTCCTGCGCGTCAAGGCCGAACTTGGCTTGCATACGTGCCTGGACACCAACGGCCACCTTGCCGCCGACCTCCCCGACGAATGGTTCGACTGCGTCGACCTCGTGCTGCTGGACATCAAACACATCGATGACGCAAAGCACAAGGCGCTGACGGGCTTCTCAAACGCCCCGGTGCTGGAGTTCGCGCGGCGACTCTCCGCCATGGGAAAGCCCCTGTGGATCCGCCACGTGCTCCTGCCCGGGCACACCGACGCCCTCGAGGATGTCGAGGCCTTGACGGAATTTGTCAAAAGCATCGAGGGCGTGGAACGGGTGGAGATCCTTCCCTTTCACCAGATGGGTGCATCCAAATGGAAGGAATCGGGCCTGAACTACGCCCTTGAGGGAGTTCCCGCTTGCACCCAAGCCCAAGCCGAGGCCGTGCGCGACGTGTTCCGCAGCCAAGGAATCATGGTCGGGTGACAAGGGAGTCCAGCCACCGGTCTTTGCGACCTCTTCCAATCCGTCAGAAGTAGCCGCTGGCGTCCGGAAGAAAGGCCCCGGGAATGTGCGTCACCTGGACGGGCTTGAGGTCCATTCGCACGGTGACGGCGTCAAAGCGCATCTCGACATCGAGGCAGTTCCGCACTGAACACCACGCTTGGGCTGCGCGTTGCAGGCGCAGGACCTTTCGGGGAGTGATCCAACTGGCAGGATCCCCGGCATTCAATCCGTGGGATGACTTGACCTCGACAAAGCACAGGATCCCTTCGGGGGAGCGTGCGACCAGATCAAGCTCTCCGCGCCGGGTCCGCTGATTCTGTCCAAGGATGGAGTAGCCCAGATCAACCAGGTGTTGGCGAGCAAGGGCCTCGCCGATGGCGCCTTTCTCAACGGTGTCCAAGCGCCATCCATGCGACCAAGGCCAGGATGACCAGGGCCACCAGGAGGATGGCCGTCGCCACAAGCACCAGTGGGTGAGTCCAGCCGATGGTTCCCAAGATGGATTGGGCACCTGTCCCGCGGCGATTGTTTTGCCGCCGGTCGTCGTTGCGTCGTTCCGGCGCTTCGATCTTGATGGGAAGCACGGGGGGAAGGCTCGGGATGCTCTTGGTTTCCCGGCCCGTGTTGAGCGCATCGAGATCCCGAAGCATTTCGCTGGCATCTTGATACCGGTCCGCAGGATTCTTGGCCAAGGCGCGCAGCAGCACCTCTTCCAGCGCCCGGGGCACATCGGTGCGTGTCAAGGCGGGAACCGGCTCATGGACGTGCTTGAAGGCCACCGACAACGGGTTGTCGCCAGTAAAGGGCGGCGCCCCTTCCAGGGCCTCGTAAAGCACGATTCCCAAGGAATACAAGTCGCTGCGCACATCGGGAGTTTGCCCTTGGCAGACTTCCGGTGCGAGATATTCAGGGGTTCCCATCACCACACCTTCGGTGGTGAGGCGCTGGGATGTGCGGGTCAGGGCGATGCCGAAGTCGCCAAGCAAGGGCTGGCCCGAAATGTCATCGAGGAAGATGTTCGACGACTTCACGTCCCGGTGCAGAATCCCCAAGGAATGGGCGTGGCGAAGCGCCCGGAGCATGCCTCGTGTGATCTCCACCACTCGCGGCATGGGAAGCTGTCCGACCAACTTGGAAAGCGGACGACCCACGACATATTGCATGACCAGATAGTTCCAGCCATCGGCCTGTTGACCCCAGTCGTAGAGGACCACGATGTTCTGGTGGATCAGCTGGGCAATCGCCTTGGCCTCGGCTTGAAACCGCTTCCAATACCGCTCCGGGTCCCCTTCGCGATTGAAGAGGATCTTGATCGCCACCTGGCGTTCGATCTGTGGATCGACCCCCTGATACACCAAGCCGGCGCCACCACGTCCCAGTTCCGAGACGATGTCGTAGCGGCCGATCCGGCGGGTGGCTTCGGGCATCAGGAAAGTTCGGCCAAGCCCTTGCTCAGGCGCTCGATGGCGCGCTCAAGCTCACCCATGGAGGTGGCATAGGACAGGCGCACGCAGGTGTCGTCGCCAAAGGCGATGCCCGGTACGATGGCCAGAAGATGGGTCTCGAGAAGCCAACGGCACAGTTCCAAGGATCCCTTGATCACGGTGCCGTCGGGAGCCTTTTTCCCGTAGAAACTGGATACGTTGGGAAGCGCGTAGAAGGCGCCTTCCGGCAACGGGCAGATCACGCCGGGAATCGCCTTGAGAGCTCCGACGATGTAATCGCGCCGCTTGGTGAACTCCACGACCATGGTGTTGACGAAGTCCAGTCCAGCCTCCAACGCCGCGACCGAAGCGTATTGGCTGGCATTGGCGGGGTGGTGGGTGGCTTGGCTCTGCAACGCCGCGATCGCATCGGCGATGGGCTTTGGCGTGATGGTGTACCCGACACGCCAGCCGGTCATCGCGTAGGCCTTGGAGACGCCGTTGACGATCAGCGTCAGTTCCTTGATCTCGTGCCCAAGGGATGCGATGGAAATGGCCTTGGTGCCGTACTGGATGTGCTCGTAGATCTCATCCGAAAGCACAAAGACGTCGTTCTTGACAAGAATCTTGGCGAAGGCCTCAAGCTCGGTGCGTCCGTAGACCATTCCGGTCGGGTTGGACGGATTGCAAAGCAAGAAGAGCTTGGTCTTGTCGGTGATGGCCCGTTCCAGCTGGGCTGCGGTGATCTTGTAATTCGTCTCGACCGAAGTCGGGAGAAAAACGGGAACGCCTCCGGCAAGCTTGACGAGTTCCGGATAGGTGACCCAGTAGGGCGCAGGGATGATGACCTCGTCGCCGGGGTTGATCACTGCGGACAGGATGTTGAAGATCGCGTGCTTGGCGCCCGAAGTGATCACGACCTGGGCGGGATGGTAGTCAAGGCCGTTTTCGCGCTTGAGCTTGTTGCAAACAGCGCGTTTGAGTTCGGGAATGCCGGTCGGTGCGGTGTACTTGGTCTTCCCCTCCCGGATGGAGGCGATGGCCGCATCCTTCACATGTTCGGGCGTGTCAAAGTCCGGTTCGCCGGCACCCAAGGCGACGACGTCGCGACCTGCGGCTTGCATCTCCTTGGCCTTGGTGTCGATGGCCACCGTCATGGACGGAGCGATGGCAAGGATGCGCTTGGAAAGAGCCTTCATTCTGGAACTGTCCTCCGATTACACACGCGAATTGACAAGCTGCGGAAATATACTGAAATCGAGACGCGAAAAAGTTGTCAGCGTCGCTTTTCCTGGGTTCCGAAGATCTGCAACTTGAAGGTACGGATGGAAAATCCGTGTTTCTTGGCGATCAGGTCGATCACGCCCTGCAATTCCGGGGAGAAGTCCTCGACCACATCGCCGGATTCCTCACAGATGAGATGGCAGTGCGGTTCATGGCCAAGCACGTGCTCGTACTGGACATGGCGATTGCCAAGATCGACCTCGGCAAGGATTCCCGCGTCGCGCAGGTGATCGAGGTTGCGGTACAACGTGGCGCGGCTGACCTTCTTCCCCGCAGCCTTGAGCGAGTCGTGCAACTCCTCGACCGAGAAGTGATCATGGCGCGCCATGGCGGCTTCCAAGATCGAGATCCGCTCCCGCGTGAACAGCAGATGCTTGCGCCGCAGATATTCTTTATAGCGGCTCAAAGCCTCTTCAAAGTCTTGAGGACGCGCAGGCATGGCCATGGCATTGTTATCATTTTTTTTCATGCGTTTGCTTCGTTCTCCGAAAAGCAGACCCGTGTTGACCCAGAAGCAATAAATTAGTTCTCAAACTCAAACACAACCACTGGAGTCTCTATGCGCTTGCTTGTTCTTCTCAGTCTTGTCGGAATTCTTGGCGGTTGCGCGGGTTACAAGGAGGTCTCGGACCCCAATGACGGAGCCAACGGCAAGACCAAGGCGCACCCGTCCTCCGTCCGATGAACTTTCCCAAGGAACGCCGCAAGTTTGGTCAGAATTTCCTCGTCGACGAGGATGTGTGCCAGTCGATCATGCGCGATATCGAACCGCGCCGCGATGGCCTCACCATCGAGATCGGGCCGGGTGACGCCGCCCTGACCAAGACTCTTGGTCACAGCGGACGCATCGTCGCTGTGGAGATCGATCCCAAATGGGCGACCAAGCTTCTGGAAAAATGGAGCCACCTGCCGCTTACGGTGCTCAATGAAGATGCCCTGAAGGTCGATCTTGATGTTGAGATTGCCAAGGGTCCCAACGGGGTCTTGCCGGTCTTGTGCGGAAACCTGCCGTACAACCGCGCCACGCCCATCATTGCCCGGTTCGTGCCGGACATCCGGCGTTACCGCCACATGCTTTTCATGGTGCAGTACGAAGTCGCCAAGCGCATGTGCGCCTTGCCCGGGACCCGGGACTTCGGCAGTCTGACCGTTTTCGTGCAGAACTTTGCGCATGCCCAGTTGCGGGATGTCATTCCGCCCGATGCGTTTCGTCCGCGACCGAATGTGCACTCGGCGACCATCAAGCTCACGGCCCGCGAAGTTCCGCTGTGCGAGGATCCCCGGTTTCCGTGGTTTGTGAAGAATTCCTTCCTGCACAAGCGCAAGACCCTGATCAATGCACTGGGTTATGTCTTCCCCATGGACATTGCGCGCACTGGCCTCGCTTGTGCCGGAATCCCTGAATCCGTGCGCGCGGAACAGGTTTCCGTGGAAGAATGGGTGACGCTTTTTCATGCGTTCAAGCCGCATCTTCCCTTGGATCTCAAGCCGGTGGCACAGGAGGAGGAAGAGGGGTGAGTCGCCTGGGAAAACGGGCTCGGGCCGAATTGGTGGGATCCGTCCTCCAAGAGCACTTTCCCGATCCCGCGATTCCTCTGGTACACGAGGATGCTTTCACCCTGCTCGTCTCGGTGCTGCTCTCGGCTCAATGCACCGACGAACGGGTCAATCAGGTGACTCCCCGACTTTGGCAGTTGGGGAAGTCGCCTGAAGTCCTTGCCGAGGTCGAGGTCGAATCGATTCGTGAGATCATCCGGCCGTGCGGGTTGTCACCCAGGAAGTCGCTGGCCATTCGGGACCTCTCGCGCCTTTTGATTCGAGATCACGGCGGGCAGGTCCCGGCCGATTTCGCGGCGCTGGAGGCTCTTCCCGGAGTGGGGCACAAGACGGCCTCGGTCGTGATGAGTCAGGCCTTCGGGGTGCCCGCGATGCCTGTGGACACCCATATCCATCGGTGCAGCGCGCGCTGGGGACTCTCGGATGGCTCCACGGTCGAAAAGACGGAAGCCGACCTCAAGCGTCTGTTCCCCAAGGATCGCTGGAATGTCCTGCACCTGCAGATCATCCACTTCGCTCGCAAATGGTGCCCGGCTCGAGGCCATCGCGAAACAGATTGCCCGATCTGTTCGCGACTTGGGTGATCAGGGGACCGAAACCCCCATCAGGGGAGCCTGAGGCGTCGAGTCCGGTGTCGGCTTCAACTCTTGGGGGGTCTCGACCTCCTCCACGACGGGTTGAATGATGGGCTGAACCGGTTCAACGGAGGATGCCGGGGAAGCGGGGGGAGGGTTGGAAATCCTCACAGGGGTCGGGAGCGTTGGTATGGCTTCCATTTTCCTGGGCGGGCGGCTCATCGGGACCGGAGTCGGCAGGGGCTCAACGGGGCGTTCGACAGGACGTTCGATCTGTGACAGCGGCTTGGCGGCAGGTTGCTTGGCCGGAACGGCTTTGGTGGTGTCTGGCGCCGGTTTTGCCGGAGCTGCGTCGGGAGTGGCAGGAAGACCAACGGCCTTGGGCAGTTCAAAGCTGCGCTTCCCCAGGAGGCGATCGAAGCTTGCTCCGTTCACTCGCCAGTCCATCGTATCCAACGCTCGTTCGAGATCCAGATCGGGTGTGCTGTCGATGACATGCGGTGTGATGAACACGGCAAGTTCGGTGGTAGTTTTCTGGGTGTTGCGGTAGGTGAACAGTTTGCCGATCAGGGGAATCGCCGACAGGAGAGGAACACCGGTTCGCGTGGTGAGGTCCAGGCTCTGGATCAGTCCACCCAACACCAAGGTCTCTCCATTGCGCAATCGGACATTGGCCGAAATCGAACGGGTGGAGGTCGATGGTGGACGGTTGGCATCGCTTGTGGCGGCGCTGGTCGGGGTGCGCACCTCCGGCTTGATCTCTGCGGTGATCTGTCCTGATTTGGTCACGTAGGGCGTGATTCCCAGGGTGATGCCCGAATTGAACGTGCGGTAGTCGGATGTGACCACGCCATTGGTGTTGGTGGTCGTGACCTGGAAATAATCGGTCGTTCCCACGTTGATGTTGGCCGCTTGCCCGTTGAGCGTGGTGATGCGGGGGCGGGCCAGGACGCGGGCCTGATTTGATCCTTCCAGCGCATTGAGCTGCAGCATGAAGCTCTGGGGAAGCACTCCGATGGTGCCGACCTTGAAGCCGTTGAGGGAGAAGCTTTCGGGCTTGGTGCCGGAGAGTCCCAGGTTCAGCGCCGCCAGTGGACCGGACAGACTCGTCGTGTCACTTGCCTTGGGACCGTTCTTGACGCCCAGCTCCGAGGTGTTGCCACGGGTGAATTCCACGATGATCGCTTCCAGCACCACTTGGGGCACTTGCTGATCGACGACCTCCAGGAAGTCGCGAACTTTCTGAATCTGCTCGATCGATCCGGAAATGATCAACGCGTTGAGCTCGGGCACCGATTGCAGTGCCACGGAAGCAAGGGTGCGGGGCACCAGCGGGAGAACCTTGTCGACACGCATGTGCCGCAAATAGACCATCACCGTGGTTGCCAGGACTTGTCCACTTGGACCCGCAGGATTGCGATCTCCGATCAGAAGGGTGGAGTCGCGCAGGGCGAAGGTGTAGCTCGTCCCTTGCAAGACCAGTTCGATGGCCTTGAGGACGGGAATGGAGCGGAAGGTGGCATCCACCGTGCCACCCAGTTGACCATAGCTGACCATGCTGTAGCCGGACCCTTCCAGGAGTTGCTGCAAGACGTCGGCAAGCGGGGCGTTTCTCAGTTGGGTGGTTGCCAAGCCTTTGCGCACTTGGATGTCAAGTCGCGTCGTGCGCGAGGAGGAACCGGAAAAACCCGAGCCGGTCGTCTTGGCCTCCTCGGTCGCAATGATCCACGCCTCGCCTTGGGGGCGCAGCGAAAAGCCGTTGGAAGCAAGGATGGCCCGCAGTCCTTCGAGGGGGTCGATATTGTGCAATCGCCCGGAGATGGTTCCCTTGGCATTCTTGTCGACCAGGAGATTGATGCCGGTCCTTGCGGCGTAATCGTCGGCAAAGCGACGGATGTCCTGGGATTCCACGACCAAGGTGATGCTGGAAATTCCCATGCTGATGGCACCGGATCCGCGCTTTTGCGGAGTGCGAACGATGTATGCGCCGTTCTCCCAGACCATTTCATATCCCAGGAGGCCGGTCAAATTCTGCAAGGCCTGAAGGACAGGCATCCGGTGCAGGGTGAGCGTGACCTTTCCCTTCACCTCGGGGGATGGGAAAATGTTCAGATTGTGGGCGCGCGCAATGGCGCGAAGCACGTCCCGAATCTCCTGATCGACAAATTCGGTGGATTCCAGCCAAGCAGAATCCGCAGGAGTGCCGGGGGCCGTCAAAGGCGGCAATATTTTGGCCGCCGGAGGGGCGCCAAGCACTTGGGAAAAGGCAAGGCTGGCTCCGGCAAGCAACAGCAGGGAAATGGCGCGCATCATGAATTCCTGATCAGAAGAACCCGGTCCTGTAACCTTCCGCTTCGCGTGCACGCTTGGCTTGGAAACTTTCCTCAAGGGAGGAGATCACCTTCTTGGCATCATTGATCATGGGTGTGAGAGATGCCTTGTCCTCGGAGGAATCCAAGGCGGACAGGGTCGTCTTGGCCTGCTCGAACTGATCGATCCGGGCGTAGGCCACGGCCAGTTCGACCTGGGCGACGTTGTTGAGCTCCCAACCCGGATGCTCCTTGAGCAGCTTGTTGAAATAGATCGTCGCCGCAAGCGGTTCGTCCAAACGAATGTAGAGCTTGGCGGTCTTGTAGGCGCGGGTGGCCAAGCGGCCGTCGAGGTCCTGATAGTCCTTCTTGACCTCGGCACTCCACTTCCCTTGGGGGAAGTCGGTCAGGTACTCATTGAACTTGCGCATGGCGTCAAGAGTGGGGGCGGGGTCACGGTCCCAAGTCGTGGTCTGTTCGAAGCCGCTGCGGGCGATCTTGTACAGGGCTTCCTCGGCGTAGGCGGTCCGCTCGAACTGCTCGCGCAGCAAGCGGAACTCGGTTTCGGCTTCCAGCCACTGCTCGGTGCGGAAGTAGCTCTGAGCCAGCATGTACTGCGCTTGCTCCTGAAAATCGTAGCCGTAGCAGGAGATCGTCAGGTCCTTCAGCTTTTCCTGGGCATCGGCGTCACGCTCGCGATCGAAGGCCGACTTGGCTTGCGCGAATTTCTCCCGGCAGACCGCTTCGGGGCTTGCGACGGGTTTGTTCGAGGAACAGGAGGCCAGGATCAGGGAGCCCAAGCCAAGGAGGAGAGTCCATTGCTTCATGCACCGAAGATAGAATGCCAATCGGGGGAGGGATCCCGATTGGCGCTGCAAGTACAGAAGTTTGACAAAAAATACCGGCCGGGAGTCTATACTCCGGGTTCTGTGGCGCCCCTTGCGGGACCGATGACCATTCCTCTGGGACCACCGTCGCCGGTGGCCTCTAGCGACGACCCGAGAGATGAGGCGAGCAACCTCTGCCTTGCGGCACTCCCTCTGTTTGTCTTGCACCTGGTGGGGTTTGCCTTGCCTGCTCGGTTACCCGACCAGCGGTGGGCTCTTACCCCACCGTTTCACCCTTGCCTGCCTTTCCCTTGCGGGAAGAACAGGCGGTCTTTTCTCTGTTGCACTTTCCGTCGCGTTGCCGCGCCCAGGCGTTACCTGGCACCATTGCTCTGGGGTGCCCGGAGGTTCCTCAGGCACAAGTGCCCGCGGCCATCCGACTCCCGACCGGTCCACGAAATGTAGCTGTGCCGAGGCTCATGAATGTGATCTGAATCACATTTTTGGCAATCTGTACCGGAAGTTGTTCTCCGATGCGTTGCCGAATCGACTGGAAACAACTACAATCTTGGTTATGCGGATCCAATTCTGGGGGGTGCGAGGAAGCATCCCAGTCCCCGGCCCCGAGACGGTCTTTTTTGGCGGCAACACGTCCTGTGTCAGCGTTCGTCTTGGCCAGAATTGGGTCATTTTCGATGCAGGGACCGGGATCAGGAATCTTGGGCATGCCATCCTGCAGGAACCGGTGCCTCAGACTCAGATGTCGCTTTTCCTTTCGCATGTCCATTGGGATCACATCCAAGGCTTCCCGTTCTTTTCACCAGCGTTCCGGCGTTCCAATCAGTTGCGAATCCACGGACTCCGGCAGCAGGACGGAACCTTGGGCGGTATCCTTGCCGGTCAGATGGAAGGTCCGAGCTTTCCCGTGACCTTGGAGATGATGGGAGCAAAGATCGAGTTTTCCGATCTCCAAGAGGGTGCTGTCATCCCGTTGTACGACGGAACCGACGGAAGCATCGTGATCGGATCTGTTTCCAATGCCCGATTGAATCACCCCAACGGAGTCTTGGCCTATCGCTTGGAAGAGGCCGCAACGGGGCGTTCGGTCGTCTACGCAACGGATACTGAACACTACGAAGGGCGCTTGGATGAGGCTCTGGTCGAATTGGCGCGTGGGGCCGACGTCCTGATCTATGATGGCATGTATACCCCCGAGGAATACCTGTCCCACAAAGGCTGGGGGCATTCCACGTGGCTGGAAGGCTTCAATGTGGCCAGGGAAG
>JBDKGV010000063.1:0-16334 GCA_039798005.1 Fibrobacterota bacterium | reverse complement strand
TCTGCAGGGCCGTTCCTTGGACGGGAACCATGGTGGACGGACCACCCAGCAGGGCGTGGACCGTCCAGACGGGCTTCACGCCCAAGCGCGAACCACCGCTTGGGAAGCCATGAGCGCACCGGTCGGGGTCGGGGCGGGACCCGGCTGGCAGAGGCTGGTCCCGTGCTCGGGATCCTGGGCGGCCAGGAAGGCGTGGACCTCCTCCTCGACGTCGATCAGCCGGACGCCTTCGCGAGGATTTGACAATTCCTGTCGAATTCGCAGGGCCGCATCGCGCTGCGACTCGGGCCAGAGCGAGGGGGAGGGAAGCAGGATCCACACCTGGCCGGGGAGCTTGTCGGCAAGGAGCTCCATCAGGGCGCGCAGGTCGGCGAGCATCTCCGGGGACGCCTCCTGATCCTTCGGGGAATGGCCGATGGAGATCAGGACCCGGTGCGCATCCCGGCCCAGGAGCCGCCATGCGGCCTCCTCCAGAAGCTGGCGCACCGTGGTCGTGGCCTCGCCCTGATGCCAGAAGCGCCAAGGCGCCTGCGGGTGCTCCAGGCGCAGTTGGGCCTCCAGCAGGCTCGACAGCCCGGATTGGGCATGGCACCAGATGTCCCCGGTGCAAAGGATGCGGCCTGATGCTGCGGATCGACGTTCCATCGACAGGTTCCTCGGACTGGCCCGTCATGGACGCTTCACGAGCGGACGGGCTCTTGCAAGAGTAACCAACTAACTTGTCCCGGCAATGGAAATGACGACGGAAACGAATTCGGATCTGGTGGCCGTGGCGATGTCCGGCGGGGTGGACAGCTCGGTGGCGGCCCTCCTGGTGCAGCGGGCAGGGCATGCGGCGGTGGGCTTGACCATGCGGCTGTGGGCGCACGAGGGCGGCGAGTCCTCGGACCGCACCTGCTGCACGGTGGATGCGGCGATCGACGCGCGGCGGGTGTGCACCCGGCTTGGCATGCCCCACTACGCCCTGGACTTCTCGGAGGTCTTCCTCAAGGAGGTCGTGGACCCGTTCGTGGCCGACTACCTGGCGGGCCGCACCCCCAACCCCTGCGTGCGCTGCAACACCTTCCTCAAGTGGGAGGCGCTGTGGGAACGCGCCGTGGCGGTGGGCGCGACGCGCATGGCCACCGGGCATTATGCCAAGATCTGTCAAATGGACGGGGAATGGCGCCTGCTGCGCGGCGACGACCCGGCCAAGGACCAGTCCTACTTCCTGTGGGGCATTCCCCGCGAGCTTCTGGCGCGCACCCTCTTTCCGCTGGGTGACATCGAAAAGACCGACACGCGGGCCTTGGCGGAAGAGGCCGAGCTTCCCACCGCCAAGAAGGGCGAGAGCCAAGACATCTGCTTCGTGCCCGGGGGCGACTACCGCGAGGTGGTGCGCGCGCGGGCGGGCGAAGGCGCTGCGCTCCTGCAGCCTGGCCCGATCCTGGGGCCGGACGGAGTGCTTCTGGGTCGCCACGAGGGACTTGCCGGCTACACCATCGGGCAGCGGCGCGGGGTAAAGGTGGCCTGGACCGAGCCTCTCTACGTGGTGCGTCTGGACACCGCGACCAACACGCTCCACCTGGGCACCGGAAGCGAGCTCTCCGTCCATCGCCTGCGGCTCACGCAGGAGAATTGGCTGTGCGACGCGCCATGGTCCTTGCAGGACCTGAGCGTGCAGGTGCGCTACCGTGGCGCGGCGGTGCCGTGCCGCCTGGTGGCGGACGAGGCGGGCACCTTGGTGGAACTGCTCGAGCCGACCTCGCGTCCGGCCGATGGCCAGTCGATGGTGGTCTACCAGGCCAATCGGGTCTTGGGCGGAGGCGTGCTGGCCCACAGCGAGTAGGGCGCCTCCCCGGCGAGTGCCGGGGCCGCCGTGCTTCGGGCTTTTCCTCCGGTCGGTGCCTCGCCTGTCGTGGCGGTTCCGTGGCGCGGCACTGCCTGCGGCACCCTTCGCATGGCTGGCGCGATCAGTTGAGCCGGAACTGGTACCCTTGGGAAACCCAGGTGCGCACCGGAACGCCGCCCTTGGTGGCGGGCTGGAAGCGCCATTGTTGCACGGCGGTGCGCAAGACCGCCTCGAAGCCGTATCCGGCCGGGGCGCCCTGCACTTCCACCTGCTCCACGCGGCCGCGCTCGTCCACCAGGATGCGAAGCTCGACGCGCGGTTCCACACCATCCTCGCGGGCGCGCCGCGGGTAGGTCGGGTCGCCGGAAGTCACAAGCTGCGGATCGGTGTCGGTCTCGCCGGGGTTGTACACGAAGCGCGTGGCGGTGCCGCTGCCGGCGCCCGATCCCGTCCCGGTTCCGATGCCCCCTCCGCTGCCGCCGCCGCCGGTCACCACACCCATGCCGCCGCGTCCGCTGGCCACGCCGAGGTCCAGGGCGGGGCCGGGCAGGCCGTTCCCCGATCCGCCCGCGTCGGCATCCTGCAGGATGCCCACCGAGGGAAGACTGGGCATTTGCGGAGTCTCGGTGGGCACGGGCAGTTCCTGCGGCACCGGGAGAACTTCGCTTGGAGTCTCGGGCTTGGGCGCTGGCGGCGGCGGAACTTCCACTTGGAGCATGGCCGGGGGCGCCTTGCGACCCGACAAATTCTGTCCCGTCCCGAAGTCCAGCCGCGACAGGAGGACCAGTCCCCCAAGGCCGATGCAGGCAAGGGCGATCTTGAGCCAGGTCGGCGTGCGGTGCCGCACCTTGGGGAAGAGCACTTCGCGAGGCGTCAGGACGGAAAGGTCGGGAGTGCGGCGCACCCGGGAGGGGTCACGGCGCATCTATGGGCCTTCGGAGGCTCCGGCTCGCACCTTCAACGCGTAGTGGGCCACGCCGCTTGCGCGCACGTCGTCCAGCACCGAGACCACGCGGGCGTAGGGCAGGCGCTCGTCGGCGGCCAGCACCACCTGGAGCGAGCTGTCGGAGCGCACGGCGTTGGACAGGAATTGTCGCAGGCCCAGCCGGTCGGAAAGGCGCCCGTCGATGCGCACCGTTCCGGTGGGATCGATGCTCACCACCACGGCGGCGGGCTTGGAGCTCGATGCGCTCGATGCTTGCGGAAGCTGGACGGGAATGGAGGCGGAATCGACGGCTTGGGTCGCCACCATGAAGATGATCAGAAGCACCAGCATGATGTCCACCAGCGGCGTCATGTTGATCGCCGCGATGGCCTTGCGGCCGCCTCCGGAGTCCATCGACGCGCCTGCCATCAGTTCTTCCGGCGGGCGGCGGCTTCAAGCGAGGCCGCGACCATGAGAATGCGCAGTTCCTTGGCCCGGTCCAGGATGTCCTTGGCGCGGGCTTGCAGGCTGTTGTAGATCCAGATCGCGGGAATGGCCACGGCAAGTCCGGTGGCGGTGGCGATCAGGGCCTCGGCGATCGCACCCATCACGGCTTGGGGGCCTCCCCCGGCGCGTCCGAGGGCGGCGAAGGCGTCCAAGATGCCGCACACGGTGCCAAAGAGTCCGATGAACGGGGCGTTCGAGCCGACCGACCCAAGGAAACCAAGGCCGTGTTCCAGTTCGCGGGCCTCCGCCGATTCTTGCGCGATGCAGACCTGCTCCAAGGCTTCGGGTGAGTAGTCGCGGTGCGAGAGTCCCGTCTTGACCAGGCGACCGGCCAAGGTGTCGGAGGCGCTCTTCTCAAGTTCACGGGCGCGGTCCTCATGGGCGAAGGCCGGCAGCAGGATGGCGGTGTAGCGCGAGGCGTCGGCCTCCTCGCGGCGCATGCGGCGGCGGGCCTGCCATGCGATCCAGCCCACGGCAAGGCCAAGGCCCACCAAGAGGATCATGACGGCGCGGGCGGCCCACAGCGCGACGAGGTGCAGCGGTCCGTTCTGGAAGTCGAAGAAGGCGACGATGCGGCTCAGGAACGACTTGTTCTCGCGCACGGCAAAGACGCCGGGCCCTTCCAGCGGGGCGTTCCCGGGATCGATGGGCAGCAGGCGTCCTTGGCCGGCCAGGGAATTGGACAGATTCCGTCGCAAACCCGTGGCGAGATCCTCGCGCCACTCCCACGTTTGAGCGCCTTGGCCGGTGCGCAATTGGGCGGCAGCCACGGCGGTGTCGGCGAAGTACCATGCGCCCAAGGTGCCTACGCGCAGGAGCGTGCCTTGGGTGGCGGCGCCTTCAGGGCGGGGGAGCGGGCCCTTGCGTTCCTCGATGGCGCGCGAGAAGTCCCACTCCGAAAGCCAGCCTTGGGTGGCGTGGGTGAGGGCTTGGGCCACGCCGGGTGCGGTGGTGGCGAGATCCAAGCTGGAATCGACCCGGGCCAGGCGCTGGGTGCGATCCCAGTCGATGCCGTTCTTCACCCGCTCGCGCAGGATGCGCAAGCGATCCTGCAACTGCTTGCGGACGGGCTCCAGCGGGTCGGCGCCTGCGGCCTTGGCGATTGGGGCCGGGGCGGTGAACGCGGCGGCCGCCTGCGCTTGGGCCTGCACGCGGCGGGCTTCGTTCAGGGCGATGTCGCGGTCTTGGCGGGCGCTTTCCAGCGAGTCGCGCAGACGCTCCAGTTCCTCCTGGGAATGGTCGCGCTCCTCCAGATGGGCTCGCTGGGAGTTCCAGCGCTCGGCCACGAGGGAGTCGCGGGTCGCTTGGGCCTTGGCCAAGGCGGCACGCCCGGCTTGGGTGGGGCCGGGCGCCCCTTTGGATTGGGCCAGGACGCAACTTGCGGCGAACAGGCAAAGGGCGATGCGCTTCATGGGGCGGCTTTCAAGGGCAATTCGACCAAGCCCCGTTCCTGACCCAAGAGGATGCGGGCGGAGCGGGCCAAAGCCTGACGTTCGGCGCTTTCGGAAAGTTCGGTCCACTGGGATTGGCCGCGCAAGCGCAGGGCGGCGAAGGAACCGTCGGCATTGGCAAAGCCTTCCAGCATGCCTCCGGCGTGAATCCAGGTCCCGCGCACGGCGCTGCCGTTCTGGGCGGTGTAGCTGCCCGGCTCGGCGCGCAAACGCCCGCCTTCGTCCACGATCTCGGAAAGCTGGTCAAAGAGCTGGCCGACCCCTTCTTCCGGGGACAGGGATCCCGAGCGAAGCCCTTGGGCCAGTTCTTGGAAGGCGCGGATGCGCATTTCCGATGCGGGCTCGTTCTTGAAGCGGGGCAGGAGCGTTTCCACGAAAGCGGCCAGATCCTGGCTGAAGGCCTTGCGGCGAACCTCGGCGGTGGCGGTCGGCGAGACCGGCGTGGAGATGGTTCGCACCGGCACATGGGTGTTGGCGGCGATCAGCTTGAGCGAGTCGGCTTCCTTGCGCAGACGCTGGATCTCTTGCCGCATCTGGCCGGTGCGCGCCGTGTTCTGCCGCTTCCACTCCTCATGACGGGCGTTCTCGGCCTGCAGGGAGCTTCGCTCCTTGTCGGTGAGGGCTTGGAGACGCAGGGTCTCCTTTTGGGTCGGATCCTCTTGGGCAAGGGATACCCCGGCCAAGGCGAGCAAGAGCCACGAAGGTGTGCACAGACGCATAGGATGCGAATGTATGAACCTGAAGCCTTTCCGGGAGAGCTGTCGTCAGGAAAATCAGCTCTTGAATTCCTGCATGCTCTGCTTGAGGGAATCGGCAAGACCGGAAAGTTCGGCGGCCGACGATCTCGCTTGGCTTGCGGCCATGGCGCTTTCCTGGGCGATCCCCTGCAAGGTTTGCAAGGAGGACGTGACGATTTCACTTTCTTGAGCGGCGCTGGCCACCGATCGGGCGATCTCGGCAGCGGTGGCGTTCTGCTGCTCGACCGCGGCGGCGATGGAGTCCTGGAGTCCCTTGATGCGCTGCACCACTTCGGAGACCATTCCGATGGACTGGACGGAGGCGTTGACATCGCCTTGGATGGCTGTGATCATCCGGATGATGTCGTCCGAGGCTTGGCTGGTTTGCTTGGCCAGTTCCTTCACTTCCATGGCCACCACGGCAAAGCCTTTGCCCGCTTCGCCGGCGCGGGCCGCCTCGATGGTGGCATTCAAAGCAAGCAGGTTGGTCTGTCCGGCGATGGCGGAAATCGCGGCGATGGCCTTGGAGATGTCCTGACTCGAACGTCCGAGATCCTGGATCTTCCCGTTCACCACCCGGGTGGTCTGGTCGGCATCGTTGGCGACCCGGGAGGCCTCGGAAACGTGGCGTGCGATCTCCGACACGCTGGTGCTCATCTCCTCGGCGGCGCTTGCCACCATCTGGAAGGTCTCGTTGATCTGCACGAAGGCCTGGGACGATTCCTCGGTCCGGGAGGCGGATTTGCGGGTGCCTTCGGAGATCTGGCTGGAAATCTCGTCGAGTTCTCCGGAGGCGTGGTTGAGCTGTCCGACCTTGGTGCGGATCTCCTTTTGAAGCTTCTCCGTCTTTTCCTTGGCGACGATCTTGTCCGTCACGATTTCCCAGAAGAGCATGGGGCCGATGTATTTGCCCGCCTCATCGTACACGGCCACGACGGTCTGGCTCATCCAATCGTTCCCGATCTGGATGGTGGCGGTGTGGGGAAGGTTCTTCGGGTCGGCGAGCATCTGCCGGATGCGGCCGGGGTTCTTGTGGAAGATGTCGATGTTCTTGCCGAGGACCTCCGACGCCTTGCAGGGTATGGCGTACTCAATTCCCTTGAGAGTCTCGACGGAACGGGCGTTGGCGAAGGTGATCTCGAGGTTGGTGTTGGCCATCAGGATGTTCACCGGGGCATTTTCCACGAGGCGCTGGTTGATCACGGCCTGGTGCAACTGGCGGCGCAGGTAGAGGATCAGCCAGATCGTGGCGCCGAGGAACGCGCAGAAGCATGCCAAGAGAAGAACGAGTCGGTTGCGGATCGCGTCCTGGGCTTGCTGATCCTTGGCATCGATCGAAGCCCGGATCTTGGTGATGATGACCCCGGTCAGGCTGTCGTGGACTTCGTGGGCCGGATCGTAGGTGTGTTCCAGGAAATCCAGCATCCTCGCCCGGTCGTTCCCCTTCACGGCAGGAGCGAATCCGGTGTCGATCTGATTCAGGATGCCCGTGATGGGACGGGTGGCTTCCATCAATCCCGCGTGCAATTCCGGTTCCTTGGCCAAGAGGCTGTCCCAGTGTGCGAGGGCTGTCTTGAATTCCTCGGTGTGCTTGCGGACTTCCTGCCAGATTTCCATGCGATGCTCGTCGCTGGTGGCCACGGCAACCTGATGCATGTGCATCCCCGCCTCGATGAAGAACAAGGGCGGGGGGGCGATGTCTGCATTGAGATTGTTGACGCGTTGGATTTCTTGACTGAGAGGCCCACCAATCCGCAGGGTCTGCAGGGTCTGCCACGCAAGGATCAGGATGATGGATGTCAGCAGGGCGCTACCCATGGTGACGAGGGTGATGCGGTCCTTGATCGAAAGTTTCATGCGCAGTTCCATTGGGCGAATGTGGGTCCATTTGATCTTATCATGAACGAGACGTGTTTGCAAAGAGAGAATCTTCGGGAGGATTTTCGATCCCGAACCGTGATTGCTTGACGCGTTCAAGAACATGCTCCGGGGCGTTTTTCGTTCCGGTAGGTGACGGAGCGGTAGGGAATTACTACTATTGCCCATCTTTCAGAATCTGACCAATTAGAGAAAGGTCCGTATCATGGCAGTGCCCAAGAGGAAGACTTCCGCCCAGCGTCGCGACAAGCGCCGCACCCACTACACGATCCAGGTGAAGCAACTGGCGAAGTGTGATCACTGCGGAGCTCCCAAGCAGCCCCACCGCGTCTGCGAGGCTTGCGGCTTCTACGCAGGCCGCGAAGTGCTCCAGCCCAAGGACTGAGACTTACCGTGATCCGCATTGCACTGGATGCCATGGGTGGTGATCTCGGACCTTCGGTTGCCGTGGAAGGAGCCGTTGCGGCCCTGAAAGGCGTCGAAGGGATCCAAGTGATCCTGACAGGCGATGAATCTGTGCTCAAAGCCGAAATCGAGCGTTTCGGTGGTCTTGATCTCCCGATCGAGATCGTCCACACCACGCAAGTGGTGGGAATGGACGATCATCCGGTGGCGGCGCTCAAGCAAAAGCCTGATTCTTCGCTGCTCAAGTGCGTCATGCTGCAGAAGCAGGGTTTGGCCGATGCTTCGGTCAGTCCCGGCAACTCCGGTGCGATGATGGCCGCATCCCTCACGGTGCTGGGTCGGGCGGGAAAGGTCAGCCGTCCGGCAGTGGCACCCGTGCTTCCCTCTCTGGGAGGCCGATTCATTCTGGTGGATGCCGGCGCAAACAAGGACGAGAAGGCTTCGCAACTGCTTCAATTCGCGCAGTGCGGTGCCATCCTTGCCAAGCATACGCTTCAGGTGGAGAATCCTCGCGTCGCCCTGCTCAACATGGGTGAAGAAGAGGAAAAAGGCACCGAAGTCGTGGCTGAGACCTATCAGCTTCTCAAGAAAAGTGGCTTGAACTTCGTTGGCAACATCGAAGGGCATGAACTGATCAAGGGTGGCTTTGATGTCCTGGTCACCGGTGGCTTCACCGGCAACATCGTCCTCAAGCTGTATGAGGGCTTTGGCGCCTATATCAGCAAAGCTTTCGCTCCGACCATGCCGCCGGAACAAAAGGAAGCCTTCGACAGGCATTGGACCTACGAGGCCAATTCCGCAGCACCCTTGCTCGGACTCAATGGCGCGGCCTTCATCATGCATGGCCGCAGTTCCGCGACCGCTTTCCAGCATGCGATCCACATTGCCGCCAGCATCGCCGGTGCGCAGGTGCATAAACGCATCGCTGAAGAAGTGGAAAGTCTCGAAGCCTGACATTTTCGCCGGGCTCCATGGCGGGATCCGGCAAAGCCAACCACAGGATCACCGCATGAAGACGATCTTCCTCTTCCCCGGACAGGGGTCCCAGTATGTCGGCATGGGCAAGGCTCTTGCCGAAGCCCACACCGGTGCTCGCCAGCTTCTTCAAGAAGCCGATGATGTCTTGGGATTCAAGCTTTCCGCAATGCTTTTTGATGGCCCTGAGGAAGATCTCAAGGCCACCCAGAACACCCAGCCCGCGCTTTATGTCGTTTCCCAGCTTGCCGCCTTGGTGCTTGCTGAAAACGGCATCAAGGCAGATCTCGCCGCAGGCCACAGCTTGGGCGAGTATTCCGCGTTGGCCGCGATGGGCGCCGTCTCCTTTGCCGATGGCCTGCGTCTGGTGCGCTTGCGCGGTGAATTGATGGCTCAAGCGGGCGTGCGTCGTCCCGGTGCCATGGCTGCTGTGCTTGGCATGGAGCCCGCTCCGTTGCAAGCCGTGCTGGACACCGTTGCCGGTTGCGTCGTTCCGGCCAACTTCAACAGCCCCGGCCAGATCGTGATCTCGGGCGAAGTCGCCGCCGTCGAGGCCGCCATGGAGGCCTGCACCGCCGCCGGTGCCAAGAAGGTCGTCCGCCTGCCCGTCTCGGGTGCGTTCCACTCCCCCTTGATGGAGTACGCGTTGGAGGGACTCAAGGAAGGTCTGGCCAAGGTGTCCTTCGCCAAGCCTTCGGCGCCTGTGATCGCCAATGTCGATGCGCAGCCGCACGACAACCCCGCCGACTTCGCCGAGCTGCTCGCGCAGCAGCTGGTGAGCCCGGTCCGCTGGATCGACTCCATGCAGAACGCGATCGCCTCCGGTGTCGTGCGCGGCATCGAGGTCGGTTCCGGCAAGGTCTTGATGGGCCTGATGCGCGGCATCGATCGCGCCGTCACGGTCACTCCGGTCGAATCCGTCGAGGCCGCACTGGCCCTGAAGGGAGCGTAAGATGTCCGACGCACGCGTTGCCCTCGTGACCGGAGCCCAGCGCGGCTTGGGTGCGGCCATTGCCCGCCAGCTTGCCAAGGACGGCTTCCGCCTTGCCTTGGTGGCCCGTTCCGCCGCCGCTCTGGAAGCCTTTGCCCAAGAACTTTGCGCCGAAGGCTTCGAGGCCAAGGCCTATCCTGCGGACGTGTCCGATGCCGCTGCGGTCGATGCCGTGGTGAAGTCCGTGGTCGCTGATTTTGGTCGTTTGGATGCCGTGGTGAACAATGCCGGCATCACGCGCGACGGATTGCTGTTGCGCATGAAGGACGAGGACTGGGATCAGGTCCTTGCCATCAATCTCAAGTCCGTGTTCCTCACGACCCGTGCCGCTCTGCGCCACCTGCTCAAGAACAAAGGACGCGTGGTCAACATCTCCAGCGTCGTGGGCGTGATGGGCAACGCCGGACAGGCCAATTACGCCGCCTCCAAGGCCGGCATGATCGGTTTTTCCAAGACCGTCGCCCGCGAATACGCCTCCAAGGGCCTGACCGTCAACGTGGTCGCCCCGGGCTTCATCGAGTCCGACATGACCGCCGAGCTTTCGCCCGAAGTGCGCGAAGCCTCCGCCAAGAACATCCCGCTGGGCGCCTTCGGCAAGCCCGAAGACATCGCCGGTGCCGTTTCGTTCCTGCTCTCTCCCTCCGCATCCTACGTCACGGGACAGGTCCTGTGCGTGGATGGCGGCATGGCGATGTGAGCGGCCCTACGAAAACGGACGCATAAATCCTAGATTCTTCACAAATCCTTCACCACACACACAGGAGAAACTCCATGTCTGCAGAACTCGACGAAAAGATCATCAAGGTTATTTGCGACAAGCTGGGCGTCACCGCCGAGAAGGTCGTGCCGGAAGCCAAGTTCATCGAAGACCTCGGTGCCGACAGCCTCGACCAGGTCGAGCTGGTGATGGCCCTTGAGGACGAGTTCTCGCTCGAGATCCCGGACGAAGACGCCGAGAAGCTCAAGAGCGTCGGCGAAGTGCTGACCTACGTCAAGAGCAAGACCTGATTCTTTCCCTGACACGGGAATGAAATGCCGGTCCGCGTTCCCGCGGACCGGTTTTTTTTTATCGTGTAGAATATGTCAGAAAACGTCGTCATCACCGGAATGGGCGTTGTCAGCCCGGTTGGCTCCTCCCTTGATTCCTTCTGGTCCGCGCTTGTCTCCGGGCAGAGCGGAATCGGCCCGATCACCCTCTTCGACGCCTCGACTTTTTCGGTGCGCATCGCCGGCGAGGCAAGCGGCTTCGATGTCACCAAGTACGTCGAGGCCAAGGAAGCCAAGCGCCTGGATCGCTTCGTCCAGTTCGCCATGGGCGCCGCCGTGCAAGCGGTGGAGCAGTCCGGCTTGGCGGATACGCCGAACGTGGACAAGACCCGCGTGGGTGTGATCATCGGTTGCGGTGTGGGCGGGATCAACACCATCGAGACCAACGTGGCCACCTTGGCCAGCCGCGGCCCCTCCCGGGTCTCTCCCTTCTTCGTGCCCATGACCATCATCGACATGGCTGCCGGCATGGTCTCGATCCGCTACGGCTTCATGGGACCCAACTACGCCGTCGCCTCGGCCTGCTCGTCGGGCAGTCACGCGATGATCGATGCGGTGAATCTCATCCGCTTGGGCAAGGTGGATGCCGTGGTGTGCGGCGGTACCGAAGGCACCGTCAGCCCGATCTCCATCGCCGGCTTCGCTTCCGCGCAAACGCTTTCGAGCCGCAACGACGATCCGACCAAGGCCTCGCGCCCGTTCGATCGCCATCGCGACGGCTTCGTGATGGGTGAGGGCGCGGGCATCCTCGTGCTGGAGAGCGAATCGCACGCAAGGAAGCGCGGCGCGAACATCCTGGCCCGCGTGACCGGCTATGGCATGAGCGGCGATGCGCACCACATCACCTCGCCGCACCCGGAAGGCACGGGATCGATCCTGGCTCTCAAGGAAGCCTTGCGCGATGCGCAGATCGCACCGGAAGATGTCGACTACATCAATGCGCACGGCACCTCGACACCGCTCAATGACAAGACCGAAACCAAGGTGATCAAGCAGGTCTTCGGGGATCACGCGTACAAGGTCGCGATCAGTTCCACCAAGTCGATGACCGGTCACCTGCTGGGGGCCGCCTCGGCCATCGAGACCATCGCCTCGATCCAGGCGATCCGCACCGGCATCATTCCTCCCACCATCAATGTGGAGGAGCAGGATCCGGAATGCGACCTGGACGTGACGGCCAACGTGGCGCGCGAGTCGAAGGTGAAGATCGCCGTGAAGAACTCGTTGGGCTTCGGTGGGCACAATGCCGTGATCGTCTTGAAGGCCTTCGAAGGTTGATCGCATCGATTCGTCGTCTGCTGCGGCGCTTGCGTCGCGACGAGCTGCAGGGGTTGGAAAAGGAACTGGGCCACACCTTCGCGCGCCCGGAGCTCCTCCACCATGCGCTTTCCCACCGTTCCCATTCCAACAACGTCGGAGTGGCCTCGGATTCCAATGAACGCCTGGAGTTCCTGGGCGATGCCGTCGTCGACCTGATCGTGACGGAGGAGCTTTTTCGAGCGCACCCCGATCGTCAGGAGGGCTATCTCGCCAAGGTCAAGAGCCTTGTCGTCTCCGCCAAGGTGCTGGCCGAATGTGCCCGTGCCATCGATCTGGGCACCCACATGAAGCTTTCCAAGTCGGAAGACCGGGCAGGCGGGCGCGACCGTGAATCGATCCTTGCCGATGCCTTCGAGGCCGTGGTGGGAGCCGTCTATCTCGATGGCGGGATCCGGCCCTGCAAGAGGCTGTTGCATCGGGTGCTGGTGACGCGCTTTTCCGAGTTCCTCGAGGACTTGCGGCTGCTCAACTACAAGAGCGCCCTGTTGGAGCATGCGCAGGGGCGCGGTTGGGGAGCCCCGCGCTACGATGTCCTGCATCAGGACGGGCCCGAGCACGGCAAGCGCTACACCATCGCGGTGCGGGTGCGCGACGAGGTCTGGGGCGAGGGCGAAGGAGCCTCGAAGAAGGAGGCCGAACAGGCCGCGGCGCGCGATGCGCTGGAACGACGCTCGATTCCCATCGACGAATCGGCGATATGAGCCTTCGGGTGGCCCCGGGCGATACGCCTCCGGCGGTGCGCAGGCGATGCGTGATCGCCGCCACCCGCTTCGAGTTGGCCTGTCATCCCCGCTTCCCTCACGGGGAGCCGAAGGCAGGGCCTTGGGACTCTTGGAGCACTGCGGACGAGCTCTTCGTCGCGTGCGGCCCGGGTCCGGCCCTTGCGGGGGCGGGGCTTGCTTGGGCCTTGTCTCAAGGTGCCGTGGATCATGTGCTGGGCATCGGGATCGCGGGGGCCTTTGACGAGGCTTGCGTGGAAATCGGGACGGCGCATTGGGTGGCTTGGGAGAGCTTCGCCGATCTCGGGGCCGAGGATGGCGAGCAATGGCTTGATTTTCCGGCACTTGCCCTGCCGGGCTTGCCGCAGTCGAACCGCATCGGGCTCGGGTTGCCGACCGGGATGACGGGGGTCGGGGGGACGACCGCTTCGGCCGTGACCGGATGCGAGGCGACGGCGCGGATGCGGCGCGAGCGGACCGGCGCGGATGTCGAAAGCATGGAAGGCGCCGCATGGGCCTTGGTGGCAGGACGCTTCGGGATTGCGCTGTGGCAGGCGCGCGGCATCTCCAACCGCGTCGGGCGACGCGACCGGAGCGCTTGGAGGATCGGGGAGGCTCTGAAGGGACTCGGGGCGCTCCTGGGCTCCACCCCGGATATTTGACAGAATCCGTCTTTGGACGGATTCTGTCGACGGACTCAATCCAGCGTGTGGTTGTCGTCCCCGGATTCGTGCTGCTCGCTGCTCTCGTGCGCGCCGTGGGGATAGTCCTCGCCCTCGCCTTCGTTGCGCATCGGACGGGCGCGCTTGGGACGGTAGTCGCGCGGGTCGAGGCAGGCGTCGTAGGTCTCGCGGTCCACCTGGATCCAGTCGGTCCGGTCGATGCCCCTGAAGGAGCGGCTGGCGCTGGAGTACGGATAGGCCGAGGCGATCTTGATCCAGCGGTCCTGGTTGCGGGCGATGGCGCGGATCTCGTCGGCGACCTCGGCGAGGTCCTGGTCCTGGCTGAACACCAAGGCGACGTCGAAGGCCTTGGAATGGGCGCGGGTGATGATGTCCAGCGAGATGCGCATGTCCACGCCCTTCTCGATGGCGGCCATCAGCATCTGGGTCTGTCCGTCCGGAAGCTTGACGGGACGGCGGCGGAAGCGCCAAGGACGCCACCAGCAGAAGGCTCCGGCGTGCTCCAGGGCGCGCAGCTTGTTCATCCAGAAGCGATGCCAATGCTCGTTCTCGTCCAACGGAGGGATGCTGGTGTAGACGCGCACTTGGGCCAGCTCCCAGCCTTGCTTCTCGCACAGCGCCTTGCAGAGCGCGATCGGGTCGTAATCCGGATAAAAACATCCGAAAGCCTGACGTGCGGCGTGGAAGAGGGCTTGGGCATCGACGAAGGCGATGCAGGTCTTGGCGGTGGGTTCTGTAGGCATAATCTCGAATGCTCCCGGTATTGACATAAGCCTCGTACGCGTCGGCATGTGGACGCACACTCGCAGGCATGAAGTCTGCAATCTACAAAGCCGATCCTCCGATGGCAGGCGCAGGTGCGCGGTCCGTTCAGGAAACGTGGACCACAGGTTCCTTCGGGGTTGAAGGAAACGCCTCCAGGCATGGTGGCCGGGTGGCCCATTAGCTACAATGCCTTTCCATGATCTTGCACACCTTGGGGCTTCTGGCCCAATTGGCGGGCGCCGGGCTGGGCCCTGTTCCGGAACCCTCGGCCTACAGTCCGGAGTGGTTCTACCAGATGGCCTTCGTCGATGCCAGGGGAGCCGCCTTGGATCGCGGATTGACCGACTTCTACATGGGGAACTTCGATGGAGCCTGGGCACAGACCGTGGGTTCCTCGATGAAGGGAGCCGACGTGGCCCTGGCCCAAGGCGCCATTGAACTGGCCCAAGGAGCCCAGGCCTTGCTTGAGAAGGACGAGGCCAAGGCAAGGGCGCTCTTCACGCAATGCGCCGAGCGGGGCGAACTGGCCATGGCGACCTCTGAGTACGAGAGCCAGGTGATGCGTGCGGCCACTTTGAAGGCGCGCTGTCAATCGGTGCTTCCCGATCGCGAGGCGGCCGTCAAGACCCTGAGGGCGGCGGCGCGCGATCTTCCCGATCCGGCCGATGCCCAGGAGTTCCTGTACGGTGCGGCCCGCTTGGAAGAGGATCTCGGACGCTTGGATTCCGCGCGTGCGTTGTACGCCAAGAGCTTGCAGGTGGCGCCGAACGGCAACTACGCCGCCGAGGCGATCTTTTCCATGGCCCTTTCCGACATGAAGCGCGGATTGTCGGGGCAGAGCGTGCAATCCTTGACGGCCTTGCGCGAACTCCCGCATGTCGACGCCTCGATGCGTGCCCGAGCCCGGGTGCTGGAAGGCCGTGTGCATCTGCTGGCCGGTGACACGGTGCGCGCCAAGATGCGGTTTCAGCAGGTGGCCAACGGACTGGCTGGAAAGGACACGACGGAGCGCGACAGCGCCTCGGCCGCCGAGGCCTATTGGCGGTTGGGGGATCTGGTTGCGGCCAGTGCCCGTGGCATCGAGTTCAACCAGCCTGACCGCGCCGCACGCGCCGTGGCCCACACCCGCAGGCGTGAGCTGATGAACGAGGCCTTCACCTACTGGCACCAGTCCATCGCCTTGATGGAATACCCGTGGACCCCGCTTTCGATCCGGGACATCGGCCTGACCATCGAGCATTACGCCGATGCGATCGCACGCCAGAGCTTCGACGCCCGCAACGACACCGATCGGGTGGCCAATGAGATCCTGCTTCAGAAGAAGCTTCCGGCGATCTTCCAGTCGGCCGGACGCATCTACAAGCGTCAGATCGTGCTGGCCCGCCGCAGCGGAGATGGCACGGGCATTGGACTGCAATCGGGGCAAGGACTGGCGCGCACCTGGTGGCAAGCGACGCGTTGTCAGCGCGATGCGGCAAGGCTCATTCGCGGATCGGTCCGACCCCGTGGCGATTCGGCGATGCTTGCCTACTACGAATCCAAGATCGACAGCGCTGTGCGCCTTGAAGAATGGCGCGGTGGCAAGCTCGCCCGTGAAGGTCTCGAGGAGCTCGCGCGCTGGGAGCAGCTGAACTTCCCGGAAGTGGACAGTCTCAAGGCATACTTGGGTACGGATGCCAGCGATTCTCTGGTGGCGATCGGGATGCGGCAGCGCTACCTCGCCGAAGGCACGGAAGCTCCCGTGTCGTATGACCTGAGCCCTTTGCAGTGGCGCTGGAAGATCGCGGAGATCCGCCGCCTGCAGCGCGAGCTGGTGCTTGACAACCGCATCCTGCGCGCGAGGTTGGAGGGGAAATGACCAATCCATTCGCCGCCTTGGACATCGGCTCGAATTCCCTGCACCTTGCGCGGGTTCGATTTTCTCCGGATGGAACCTGGGAGCAGGACGGGCGCCACAAGGAGACCGTCCGGCTGGCCGAAGGACTGGAAGAGAACGGGAACCTCCTTTCCGAGGCCGCGATGGATCGGGCGGTGGCGGCGCTGGGTCGGTGCCTTGATTATGCGGGGCCCGATTGCAAGGTTCGGGCGGTGGCGACTTCC
>JBDKGV010000062.1:0-16387 GCA_039798005.1 Fibrobacterota bacterium | reverse complement strand
CCGTCTGAGCGGCAAGGAATCTTCATGCAATCTTCATGAAGGCTTCACCGAGCCTTCGCGGGAACCTCATGGGCCGGCGGCATTCTTTGGGAGTCGGGTGTTCCGACCTGGAAATCCAAAGGATGTCTTCTCATGCAACCAACTCCCTCCGCCTCCTTGTCCATGCTGCAACGCTTCGGTGGATTCTTCCGTCTGGGCTTCCTTGCCCTGCTTGCGCTCGTGCTCCTGGTGCCCGTCACCATGGTCCAGTCGATGGTCAACGAACGGGAAATGCGATCCAAGTCGGTGATCAAGGAGGTCTCCGAGAAATGGGGGCAGGAGCAGACGATGGGCGCCATCCGCTTGGACGTCCCGTGCACGACGGTGGAGAAGGATACCAGCGGACGCGAGTATGCCGTCACCGTCTGGATGCACGCCTGGCCCGAGGTGCTGAACGTGAACGGGAAGCTCGAATCGGAAGTGCGCAAGCGCGGCATCTTCCGCGTGCCGCTCTATCTCGCGGGACTTGACGTGGCGGGCGAGTTCAAGCTGCCCGATCCGGCGGCCCTTGGACTGAAAGGCGCCGTGCCCCGCTGGGAGGAGGCCCAGATCAATCTGGACGGTGGTGACATCCAGGCCTTGGCGCGCACCCCGGTCCTTGAAGTCGGTGGCAAGACGATCGAGCTGGTCCCCACCGGCGCCAGCCATCCCCGGAGCAGTGACGATGAAACGATGCGCAACGGCGGGGCGTACGAGACGGACCGCACGACCCGGATGCCCGCCATCCGCCTTGCCGGCCCGGTGCCTCAGGTCGCGGCCCGTCCCGGCCAGTCGCTTCCCTTCCGCTTGCAGCTTTCGTTGCGGGGCCAAGGCTCGCTCTCCATCCTGCCCTTGGCGCGCAGCACCAATGTCTCCTTGAGTTCCGACTGGGCCAGCCCGTCCTTCGAAGGACGCTTCCTACCGGCTACGCGCAACCTCCGTGCGGACGGCTTCGACGCCACCTGGTCGGTCTCGAGCCTGAATCTCGACGTGCCGATGCACTGGGAAGGCGATCGCGCCCCGGAGGCCGTTTCCATCCTTGGCTTGAGGATGCTCCAGCCCGTGGACAATTACGACTGCACCGAACGTTCGCTCAAGTACGCCTTCCTGTTCGTGGTGCTCACCTTCCTGGCCTTCTTCCTGTTCGAGACCTTCCTGGACAAGATCCTGCACCCGGTCCAGTACGCCTTGATCGGGCTGGCCAATTGCCTCTTCTATCTCTTGACGCTTGCGATCTCCGAGCATGTGGGCTTCGACATCGCCTACTGGATCGCAGCCGGTGGCACGACGATCCTCATCTCGGGATATGCGGCCTCGGCCTTGTCGGGATGGCTGCGCGCGGCGATCCTGGGTGCGGGTACGCTGGGTCTTTACGGGTTCCTCTTCACCCTGCTCAAGGCCGAGGACTGGTCGCTTTTGATGGGCGCTTGCGGACTCTTCCTGATTCTTGGGTTCACCATGTGGATCACCCGCAAGGTCGACTGGTCCCGCAGTCGCCCGGCTCCCTTGATTGCCGGGCCCCAGGAGGACTGACCGTCAAGATCCGCTTGAGCCATTGGGCTCAAGCCCATCGATGACAGGCTGAAGGATAACGCCCTCGAAGGAGCTTCGGGGGCGTTTTGGTCATTGGCAGGATCGGTTCAGGGAACGCCCAAGGCGTGGAGCCCCTGAATCAGGCCGACCGCAAGGAGCCAGCCCAGGACCACATAGCCAAGGAGCTGAAGGCTGGCGATCCTCCAGCTGCCCCATTCCTTGCGGAACACGGCGAAGGTGGACAGGCACTGCATCGAGATCATGAAGTAGACCACCAGCCCGGCGATGGTGGCGGTGGTGAACAGGGGAAGACCCGTGGTCGCGTGGGTCGCGTTGCGCAGGCTTTCGAGCAGGGGTGCGGTGGCGTCGGCGCTGGCTTGCACGGCGAACACCACGGCAAGGGCGGACACGAAGACCTCGCGGGCGGCGAAGGCCGCCAGCAGGGCCACGGCGATGCGCCAATCCCCGCCCAGTGGCGCCACCAATGGCTCCAACAGGCGTCCGGCTTGGAGGGCAAAGGAATGCTCGGGCGTCGGGTAGCGGTTCAGGAGCCAAAACACGATGGAGATGGCGAAGATGGTTCCGCCGGCCCGCTGGACGTAGCCCCAAGTCCGTTCCAGCGCGGAGATCACGACGGTGCGCCACATCGGCATGCGCCATGCGGGCAGCTCGATCTGGAATCCGGCGTCGGTGGCGGGAAGGGAGAGGGAGCGGGAAAGGAGCGCGCACGCAAGGCTGCCGATCAGGACGCTTCCGAGGTAGATGGCGGTCATGCCCAGGCTTGCCATGGCGGGATTCCCCGCGAACAGAAGGGCGAGCAGCAGCCCGTAGACGGGAAGGCGCGCCGAGCAGCTCATCAGGGGAATGACAAGAAGTGTCAAAAGACGCTCCTTCCGGCCGGGAATGGTGCGGGCGGCCATCATGGCGGGAATGGCGCAGGCGAAGCCCGAGAGCAGGGGCACGAAGGAGCGGCCGTTGAGTCCCAGCATCGAGAGGGGCCGGTCGATCACCACGGTGCCACGCGCAAGGTACCCCGTGTCCTCCAGCACGCCCAGCATGAAAAAGAGGATGGCGATCTGCGGGACGAAGACAAGGACGGCTTGGAAGCCGGGGAAGATCCCCTCCTTGAGGAGGTCCGCAAGGAATCCTGCCGGAGCCACCCGGGCAGCGAGGTCGGCCAAGGCTGTGAAGAGCAGTTCCACGCCGTCCTGGAGGGGAGCGGCCGCCGCGAAGATGGCCCAGAAGAAGCCGGTCATCACCAGGGCGAAGGTGAGGAATCCGACCCATGGGTTGAGCAGGATCCGGTCGGGGTCGAAGGAAAGCTTGCGCTGGACCTGCTCGCGGTGCAAGGCGTGTTCGACGACCTTTTCGGCCCACAGGTAGTCGGATTGGATCTCGTCCTGCGAACTGCCCTCGGGAAGGACGGGAGCCTGCGGTGCGCTGGAATTGGACAGGATCCGTCCACAGCTTTCCAGGAGGGCCGGGACGCCTTCTCCGGTGCGTCCGTTCACGACATGGACCGGAAGGTTCAGGGCATCGGAGAGACGGACAGGATCCAAGGCGCATCCACGCCGTTCGGCCAAGTCGGGCATGGTGAGCGCCACGACCATGCGGAAGCCGGCCCGGGCCATCTGATGCACCAGGACCAAGGGACGGTGCGGCTGGCTCATGTCCACCACCGCGATCACAAGGTCGGGGACGGAGCTCTCCGGGATCAATGCGGAAGGATTGCGCAGGGCCTGGACCGCTACGGCCTCGTCCTGGCTGCGCGGCACGAGCGAAAGGATGCCGGGGGTGTCCAGAACATGGGCTTGGAAGGAGGCGCCGCGCAGGGCCCCGAGGGCGCAGTCCACCGTGGCGCCAGGGTAGTTCACGGTCTTGGCACGCGAACCGGTCAGCCAATTGAAGAGGCTGGTCTTGCCTCCATTGGCCTGACCCGCCAAGGCAAGGACGGTCATCCGATCAGGATGCAACTTGCATCGTTGTGGCGCAGGGCCACCCGGCCACCGCGCAGATCAAAGGACAGTGGACCACCCAGCGGAGCCTTGGCAAACAGCCGGACGGAGCATCCGGGAGTGAAGCCGTATTCCTGAAGGCGGGCGCAAAGCTCGGGATGTCCCTTGAGAGAGCGCACGCTGACGACCTCGCCGCGACGAACTTGGGTCAGGTTGCGATCGGTCGTGTGCTTGGCGTCCATCCTGCTCTCCTTCGCTTGGCTGTCCATGGATAATGTACCATCACTGGAGATTGAGACACAATGTCTATTCCTAAAAACAATATAACCATATTGAAAACTCCATCAAAGTCTTTTCATAAGGATTTTGAGACTCGTTCGCGCTTGAGGTAAAGGGGCGCAATTCCCTGGTGGTGGTTCCAAGGATCGCTGTTGGTCGTACCCGTCCAACGGAGGTGAACTCCCCGCATTGCAATGGCAATGGGAGCGGGCCGGGCACAGGGCGGAGCGCCTGCGTCTCGGCAGAGCGCGGCTCAAAAAAAACATGCTCAATTGTTCAGTTGGTGATAGATTCAAGTCATGCAACGCAAGCCAGCCATCGACCATGACGGTCTGCACAAGCAACTCCTGACAGGATTCTTTCAGCAGTTTCTGGAGGGCTTCTTTCCGGAGGTCGCCGAGCAACTGGATTTCACTGACTTTGGCCCACGGAACTTTCTGACCCAGGAGCTGTTCCCCGAGCTTGAGGGTGGGCGGCATCATCTTGATGTAGTGGCGCGGGTGCGGGCCAAGGGTGGCGACCATGAGGCTTTCCTCATCGTTTTCATCGAAGCACAAGGCAAGCGACGTCCCGAGTTTCTTGCCCGGGTGTTCCGCTACTTTGCGTTGCTTCACATCAAGTTCGGAACGGTGGTCATTCCCATTGTGCTCTACGGAGATGCGGGCAGGAAGCCGCTTTCCGAACGCTGGACCCGGTACGAGATGTGCTTTGCGGGGCATCGCTTTTTGGACTTCCGCTTTTTGGCCGTGCATCCCTCGTCGATGCCGGTGCGGAAGTACCTGAATTCGCACAATCCTGCCCAGCTGGCCTTGGCTGCCCGAATGGACTTGGGTGAGGAGGATATGGTGCGGATCAAGTTGGACCTGCTGCGCCAGTTGGCGCGGGTGCGCCTGACCGGGGAGCAGATTGAACAGGCGTTGCGCTATGTGGATGCGTATCTTGAGGAGACGGAGCCGGGAGCCTTGCTGCGTGAGCTGGCGGCGATGAATGAAGCTGAATACCAGGAGGCGGGAATGCTGATCGAACACTTCACGAAGCTGGGTTTGGAGAAGGGCCGTGCCGAAGGCATTGAAGCGGGCTTGGCGAAGGGCATCCGCACATCCAAGCTTGAAGACGCTCGCAAGATGCGCGAACACGGTATCGAATGGGCCATTGTCACCGACATCACCGGCATCACGCCCGAGGACTTGGCGACGGCCTGATTCATATTCGGCCACCCACGGGACTGCACAGACCATTGGAATCTGCAGTTCGATGGAACAACTTCCCGGAAGCAGGTTTTCCCTCATGCACCCCCGTATGCCACTCATTCCAAGCTTGCTTCTGTTGACGGTGACTGCCGGAAGAGCCGGTGTTGCTGCCCGTGCCGTGACATTGGAAGGTGCGGTGGCAAGCGCCGCCGGGATCTATCGGGCGAAGTACCTGCGCAGCGGCGTGGATTCCGTCCACGTCATGGGTGAGAAGGGGAGACTCACCTGCCCTACCGACTATGATGTCTGGCAGGTCGACGAGACCGTCCATGGCGACATGATCCCCAAGGGCTACACGATGAAGGTCTACGACCCGGATGGCGAGCTTCGCTGCCTGCGCAGCGAGATGTGTGACGGGAAGGCCATCGCGGGATTGCGGGACAGTGGCCAGTATTCGAGCCCGACGGCGGTGCGAGATTTGGGGCCGGGAGGAACGTACCTGCTGATGGCCTATGCCTGCGAGCAGGAACGGGTGCGTTACGTGGCGAACACCCCGACGGTGGAGCCGCTTTCCCAAGGACAGAGGATCGCCCAGCTGCGTGCAAGGAATTCAGGACTTGCGGACTGTGCCGATTTCTGAGGTCCAACACCCGACGCGCCAGGGATGCCGGCCTTTGGCCCGGGACCTTGGCCCGGCAGGCAGCCCGGCCCCGCTTCGGGGAGGCGCCCGGATTCCGCCTTATTCGGGGGCTCGGACCGATGTGCCGTTGCGGGGAGCGACCAGCTTCTCGCCGGGGCGGACGTTGCGGGTCAGGTGCAGGGTGGCGTCGATCTCGGCACCAGCGCCGATGCGGATGCCTTCCCGGACCAGGGCCATGCCGCCGATGATGACGTCATCGCCCACGTCGATGCGGCCCACCGAGAGGGTGGTGCGCGAACGGGTGTGGGTGGTGAGCACCGCGCCCATGCCCACGATCACGTTGTCGCCCAGGGTGATGAGCTGGGGGTGTACCGTATCCAGGTACGCGCCGGGGGAGATGTAGACGTTGCGCCCGATCTTCATGCCCATGCGGCGGAAGACCCGTACGCGCAAGGCGGAGAAGGGACACGGGTAGAGCAGGACCGAAAGCAGGAAGCGCCAGGCCACGCCCAGCTGCTCGAGGCGGGTGCCGTGGAGCACGTCGCAGCCGCCTTGGATGTCCATGCCCGAGACGTCGATCAGGACGCGGCGGGAGGAGGACGCCTTGAGCTCGCGGATCTGGAGGCGTCCGCGCTCGATCCGCAGTTTGTCGGAATCCGTCATTTTCCCTTGGCCGCGTCCATGCGGCGGTGGCATTCGGTCAGGAGGTTGGCCAGGATCTTGGGGGGGATCTCCTTGGCGATGTAGCCGTTGACCCACGCCGGCACGTTGCCGTCCAGGTCCAGACGCTCGCTGTACGAGCCCTCGGTGACGGTCGCGCTCACGGGGCGGGCCATGATCTCGCCGGTCATCTTGGTGATGCGCACCACGCCCTTCACGGGAGGACAGATCCTGTCATTGACCGCCTTCATCATCGCGCTCATCCGGCCGCCGGGACCGTTGCGGGTGATGTCCACCTGCACCAGGATGTCGCGGTCCTCGAAGGGCATCGGCACCGAGAAGCGCAGGTAGGCCAGGAAGCTGTCGGGCGTGAGGTGCTTCACGATGCGGGACTGCTTGAGGTTGGGGACCCAGGTGAGGTAGCCGGGCAGGTCGAGGAGGGTCTTCTCCAACACCGCCATCGGGACGTTGTCGCTGCCCACGCCCTTGAAGGCGTCCATGGCCTGGCCCGGGGTGGACTTGTTGTAGACCGCGATGCTGCCCTTGCGGGTGATCAGGCGCCACGAGGTGTCGGGGGCGGCAGTTGCAGCATGACAGAAATTGGCAAATACAAGCAGGGAGGCGAGTTTTTTCAGCATCGGATCACATTCTCGGCGCACATGGGAACCAGGGTTCCATCGGCCTTGGCGTAGGGGTTGCAACATTTCATCAGGCGGCCCACGTCGAAGGTGCGCACGTCCATGAAGTCGTGAACGAAGATGGCCTTCATGGAGTCCATCCCGAGGGAGAGCAGGGCGCGAGGGTCCTGCGAGGCGGCGGGCAGCTCACGCAGGAGCTTGCGGATGCGCTCCATCACGTTGCGGTCCAAGTCGCTGGAGTCGGCGGCCGACCACAGTTCGTAGAGGCGGGCCTTCATCAGCGAGAGCCCCTCGGAATCAAGGCCCGGCAGCGTCTTGTTCGCCACGAGCTGGAGGAAGTTCTCCTCGCCCAGGAAGCGCTTGAGGCTGGCCCATTCCCCCTCCTGTGCGCGCAGGTGGTAGGACAGGGCAAAGCACGAGGCGTGGGAGCAGGGCAGCGGATTGAAGTCGCCCGGGGCCACGAAGCGGCTGGTTTCGCAGGCGCGCACGACATCGGGGATGGTGAGCCGGTGGGTCGCCTCGTCCCAGGTCGCGGCGTTCCCGGTGAAGCACAGCGGCTGGAGCATGAGGCTCTGCGCCCGGCTCTCGAAGAGGAAGTCCACGAGCTGCGGGATCTCGTCGAGGTTGGTGCCGCGCGCGACGGTGGCGACCATCGACCAGGGGATGCCCTCGGACTCCAGCAGCGACACAAGTTCCAGACGCTCGCGGGTCATCTCGCGGCCGCGCAGGGTGATGTTGGTGCTCTCGCGGAAACCGTCGAACTGCAAAGCCACCAGGGCGCCGGTCTCCTTGAAGATGCGGCGCAGTTCGGTGTCGCGCAGCAGGCGCAGGCCGTTGGTCGAGACGGTGGTCTGGACCACGCCGCGCTCGCGGGCCAATGACAGGAATTGTCCGAGTTCGGGATGGAGGGTCGGCTCGCCGCCGCTCAAGTTCACGACCGGGAGAGTGCCCTCGGCCTCGAACAGGGTGTCGAGCACGCGGGAGAAGCCGGTGAGGTCCATGCGCGGGATCGTCATGCCCCCCTTGAGGCAGACGGGGCACTCCATGTCGCAGGCCTGCAGGATCTCGATCACGGGGAGGCAGGTGTGCTGGCGGTGCTCGGAGCACATGCCGCAGGAATCGGGGCAGCCCTTGAACTCCTTGGCTTGGATGGCCAGCGGCCGCTGGCGCGGCTTCACATAGGAGAGACTCGCCTCGTACCAGGCCGGGTCGGAGGAGACCATCACGGTCTGGTGCCCGTGGCTTGGACAGAATTTGTCCATCCACACGGCGCCGTCGCGCTCGATGATCTTCGCCTGCACCGGGGCGTTGCAGTCCTGGCAGCGGCTTTGGGTGTGGGAAAAGAGGCGCATCAGCCCTGGCTCCAGAAACGCGGGTCGTGCTGGCGGTAGAGCAGGTTGTAGGAGCATGCGGGAATCATGCGCCCGTCCTCGTCGGGGACCACGTCGCCGCAGCGGCTCACCCGGTCGACGTCGAAGTTGTCCTCGTCCATGTGGGGATGGATGTAGAGCATCTTCACGAACTGCTCGGAGATCCGCTGCCGCTCGCCGACCGGGAGATGCGGGTCCTGCATCGACTGGACCTGGCGTTTGACGGTGCGCAGGAAGTCGGGGTCGGAGTCCTCGGACCACACGCGGGCAAGGCCCGCCAGGAAGGCGCGCAGGAAATCGGCGTCGGCCTCCAGGAAGTAGCGCGAGCGGGTGAGGTCTGACAGTTCCTGTCTTTCCAGGAAGCGGCTCAGGGAGCGGATCCTTCCCTCGTGGACCACGTAGTAGGCCACCGAGTAGCACAGCGGATGGTAGCTGGCCAGCGGGAAGAAATCATCCCGCGAGAAACCCGGCGCTTGGGCGACCAGCCCTTCCACCTCGTCGATGGTGATGTGGCGGCGGGGCTCGAACTTCGATCCGTTGGCGCCGGTCCAGGTCATGTTCTGGATGGTCATGGAGCGCACGAAGGCTTTGGGGAACCACTCCGCCACGATGCCGGGGATCTCGTCGTCGTTGACGCCGGCGATCGCCACCGTGAGGATCGTGGTCGGGATGTCGAGTTCCTCCAGCACCGCAAGCGCCTTGCGCTTCTTGGCCACGATGTCGGCGCCGTGGATGAGATGGCTGCGCTTGGGGTCGAAGGTGTCCAGCGAGAGCACCAGGTGGGCACCGGACTCCTTGATGGCCTGGGCGAACTTCGGGTCGGAGGCCAGACGCATGCCGTTGGTGTTCACGGTGACGCGGGGGATGCCGCGGGCGCGAATGGCCTTGACGATTTCCGGTAAATTTGGATGCAGCGTGGGCTCGCCGCCGGTCATGTTCACCAGCTGCACGTCGGGTCGGCGCTTGAGCACCTCGTCCACGATCTTCAGGCAGTCCTCGAGCGGCTTGTAGTACTTGCAGTCGGGCCGATTGTAGGTGAAGCAGATGGGGCAGTCGAGGTTGCAGTCGTTGGTGATCGAGAAGACCGGCAGCTGGATCGAGGAGGAATGCCACTCGCAGGGGCCGCAGTCCTTGGGGCAGCCGTGCTTCGATGGTTTGGGGGCGACGGGCGTCTCGATCTCGCGGCCACCGACGGCGCGGCGCATGTACCAGTCGGGATCGCGGGACAGCGGCGTGGAGGCGGCACCGTGGATCGGGCACAGCCGTTCCATCGTCACGCCGGAGGTGCGTGCCACGATGCGGGCAGGCTCGGTGCGTCCGCAGGGGCCGCACCAGGCCAGCGTGGTGCCGACGACGATCTCGGCGTCGTGCGCCATCGCGGCACAGTCCATCAGATCCCGCCGTTCACGTGGATGTCCTGGGCGTTGATGTAGGATGCTTGATCCGAGGCCAGGAAGACGATCACGTTGGCGATCTCGTCGGCGGTGCCGGGACGGCCCGCGAGGCAGTGCTTGAGGAAGTCCTGGCGGTGGCCATCGGGGATGCCTTGGGCCACGCCGCCTTCGAGCATGCCGGGCACCACGCTGTTCACCCGAATGCCGAAGCGACGGAACTCGGCGGAAAGGGCCACGGTCATCCCTGAGATGGCGGCCTTGGTCATGGCGTAGGTCACCGGCACGTCCAGCACGCGGTGGCCGGCGATGGAGCCCACGTTCACGATGCTGCCGCGCCGGGCGCGCACCATGCCCTTGACCACGGCCTGGGTGACCAGAAGCGGTCCCTTGAGGTTCACGTTCACGGCCAAGTCGATGTCCTCCTCCTCCAGCAGCGGGAGCGGGAGGGCCTGGCTGGAGGCCGCATTGTTGACCAGCACGTCGATGGTCTCGTGTTCCTTGTAGATCTTGCTGATGGCGGCATGGACCTCGGTGCCGCTGCGGATGTCCATCGGGAAACCAAAGGACCCGGGAAGCTCGGCTTCCAAGGCGCGGGCCTTGTCCTCGCCCTTGTAGAAGCTGAAGAGCACCTTCGCGCCTTCGGCATGGGCCTTCCGGCAAACGGCCGATCCCAGGTAGCCGGTTCCACCCGTGACAAGAATTGTCTTATGGGATAGAAGACTCATGCCTTGGCCGCCAGCTTGAGCTCCACCACGCGGGCCAGATCACCCACCGTGATCAAGCCGAAGAGTTCGGCGCGGGTCATGCCGTCGCGGAAGCGGTGGGCCTCGGAAGGGATCTTCTCGCGAAGCTCCTGGGCCTTCTCGGGGACGAGGATGCCCTCGACGAAGTAGTCCTCGGTGCGCACCTCCACGCCTCCTAGAAAGAGGGTCTTGGTGGCCAGCTGGACGTCGAACTCCTTCTCGATCAGGTAGACGATCTCGACGAAGTCCAGGCTGTCGGCCCCGAGGTCGCTGACCAAGGATGCCGTGGCGGGGGCTTCGTCGACGCTGTCGAGCCCGAAGACGGGAAGGAGGAGTTCGCGCAGCTTGAGTTCGGTGCTCATAAGGAATCCTGTCGGGAGGTCGGAGGAAGGGGGTGGCCAACGGGGATGAGCGCGGCGATCTCGCGCCCCCGGGGCAGCTTGAGAAGACGGGCCAGCGGCTCGTGGGCCAGGAGCGGTCCGGTCATGACGCAGGAACCCAGCCCCAAGGCGGTGGCGGCCAGCTGGACCAGGAGGCCCGCACCGGCGATCGACTTGAGATGGTTCTCGCGGTCGTAGCGCTCCGGGTCGATGGGTGCGCCCGCCGTGGCGATGCGCAGGTCCCCGGCGACCAGGGCGGAAAGCGAAAGGGACGGCCTGAAGACCGGCACGAACACCGCCGGGGCCGAGCGGAAGGCGGAGAAATGGGCGCGGTAGGCATCCCATTCACCTTGGTACCCGTCGCGCACGGCGATCGCGGAGGTCGTATCCTCTACGAGGTCGGCCATGGCCTGAATGGTTTCGCGTTCGGTGACGGCGCGGACCTCCCAGCCGGTGCGGCCCGAGGCGTAGGGCGCGGTGCGGGCCGCGGACAAAATCTGACAAACCTGCTCGTCGGTGAGGGGCGTGTCGGCGAAGGCGCGCACGCTGTGCCGCCTCTGGCAGAGTTCAAGAAAAGCGTCGATCGTCATCTTCCGACGCCTTGGAGGAAGCCGCCGTCCACCGACAGGACCTGTCCGTTGACGAAGCTGGATGCGTCGCTTGCCAGCCATGCCACGGCCCGGGCCACGTCCTGCGGGGTGCCCAGACGTCCGGCGGCGGTGCAACGCTTGAGTTCCTCGGGGGCCTGAGCCAGGAGGTCGCGCAAGGATCCCGCCTCGATGGCGCCGGGAGCCACGCAGTTGACGCGCACGCCGCGCGGGGCGAACTCCGCGCACAGGCTGCGGGAGAACGCCTCGACGAAGGCCTTGGTCCCGCCGTAGACGCTCTGGCCCCGGTTGCCGCGCGAGGCGGCCACCGAGGTGATGTTCACGATGCTGCCGCGACGGCGGCGCATCATGCCGCGCACGGCGGCGCGGCACAGGCGCACGCAGGCGGTGACGTTCACCATCAGCATGGCCTCGACGTCCTCGTCGGTGAGGTTGGGCAGGAGATCGGTGAGGGTCAGGGCGGCGGCGTTCACCAGCACGTCGCAGTCCTCGAGATGATGACAAAATCTGTCAATCTGGACGCTGTCGCGGAAATCGCAGACCGCGATCTCGACCCCGGTGCGACCTTCCCAGGGCCTCAATGCATCGGAATGCCGGTTGCATTGCAGGACCATGGCGTCATTTTCCTGCCAGAGGGCTTCGGCGATCGCCTGTCCGATCTCGGAGCTGGCGCCGGTGAGGACGATCTTGCGACTCATGGCGCCTTCAGGACCAGGGCGGTGTTCTGTCCGCCGAAGGCCGCGTTGAGCTTGAGGACGTGGCGGATTTCGCGGGAGAGCGGCGCCTCGCGCTGCACGAAGAGGGGGATGGCCGGATCGGGGGCCTCGGAGTTCACCGTGACGGGGATCTCCTGGTGCCGCAGGCTGTGGATCACGCCCAGGATCTCCAGGGCACCGCATGCGCCGACGAGGTGGCCCACCTGCCCCTTGAGGGAGAAGACCGGGATTTGACGGAATCTGTCACCAAAGACCAGGCTCATTGCGGCGGTCTCGGCGAGGTCGTTCTTGTGGGTCCCGGTGCCGTGCAGGTGCACGCAGTCGATGTCCCCGGGGGTGAGTCCCGCGTCGTGGATGGCGGCCAAGGCCGCTTGGGCGAGTCGGCGCCCTTCGGGTTCGGGGTCGGTCACGAGCCAAGCGTCCATGGAGCTTGCGAAGCCCGCGATCTCGGCCAGGATCGTTTCCGGCAGGGCCGTCTCCTCGGACTGCACCAAGTAGGTGCTTGCCCCCTCGCCCAGCACGATGCCGCAGCGGTCATGATCGAAGGGGCGGCAGGCGCGCCCCGGGTCCCCGGTCCAATCCGAAAGGGCCCCGAGCTTGTGGAATCCCATGTAGTGCAGGGGGCTGAGCATCGAGTCGCAGCCGCCCGTCACGGCGGCCTTGAGGGGATGCCGACGCACCTGCCGCATGGCAAGGCCCATGGCCTGGGTGGAGGCGACGCAGGCCGCGACGTTCACGGTGCGCTCCCCATCGACATCCCACGCGGCGGCGACCTCGTGGACCTTCGTGTGGGAACGCCGCAGGTGGTTGCGCCAGTCGCAGTTGGCCCCGGAGCAGGTGGCGTCCACCAAGCCTTCGAGGTCGAAGTGGTCGATGCCGGTGCCCATGTGCATGCATCGCAATGCTGGCGGGGTCGCGGCCCAGCCGGCGTGGTTCTGGAGCATCTCGCGCACGGCGGTGGCCAGGAAGATCGCCTTGCGGTCCTCGTCGGGGCCGGTGCGGATCACGCCGGTGCGGTCGCGGGCCTCGGCACCCAGACGGCACGGATAGGCTTCGGTGGGGAAGTTCTCGATGAGGCCGGTGGCGCGCCGACCGGTGCGGATGCCTTCGAGGTTGTCGGCAAGGCCGGTCCCCAGCGGGGAGACGACCCCGACTCCGGTCAGGTAGACCCGTGGACGCGCGCTCATGCGTCGGCCCACGTCTTCAGAAGGTTCAGCACGTCGGCGTCGCTTTCCCAAGGAATCAGGGAGGCGTCGCCTTCGAGGAGGGCGATACCGACATCCACGCTGCCGTCGTGATGGATGTGGCCTGCACCCAGGAGGACCCTGCCGGCCGGCTCCATGCACTCGACCTGGCTGCGCACGTCGGAGGTGGCGGTGCCGTAGAGGATGGCGTTCTCGCCGGTCAGGCCGTGCTCGATCGAGACGAAGCACAGCGGCATGTTGTAAAGCACCTTGAACTGGGTCAGCGGGCTGACGTTGGCGATCCCGGTCGCGATGAAGGCATCGTGACAGAATTTGTCATTGGAACCGCGCGAGCCGTCCCCGAGGGTCCGCAGGCCGTAGTCCTCGTGCTCGACCTGTCCCATCGCGTAGGCGAAGGGCGTGGCGGCGGGGATCTCGCGGTCCGCAAGCAAAATCGCGGCGCAGGTCACCAGGGCGGCGGTCTCGCGGTTGAAGTACTTGGAGAGCTTGCGGTTCCTCAGATGCTCACGGACCGGGATCTCGACGTCGCCGGGAAAATGGCGGAAGACCGCGGCCGGAATCACTCGATCACCCGCGTCTTCTTCATGCAGATGCGGTAGAGGTCCTTCCGGGATTCAAGCAGCGCCTCGTCCTGAATGGGCACGAAGGAGAAGGTGAGCTCGCCGCTGGCGGTGGGTTCTCCGTCGATCTCGGCGGTGACCTTGGCGACCCCGAAGTCCTCGCGCATCGAGACGATGTCGGCGCGGAACACCATGCGGTCGCCCGGCTCGGCGGGGCGCTTGAACTTGAGCCGGTTGGCCATGGTCAGGATGGCCTGACGGCTGGAATCGCCCTCGCGCGCCATCATCAGCTGGAAGAACGAGCCCGAGAGCTGGGCCATGCCTTCGAGGATCAGGCTGCCGGGGAAGATGGGATAGCTGGGGAAATGCTCGTTGAAGACGTCGTCGGCGAGAGTGATGCACTTCACGCCCACGATGTATTTGCCGTAGCAGATCTCCTCGATCCGGTCGACGAGATGGAAACGCATCGACAAAAACTAGCTTCAAGGGTCCGGAAGTCCGGAAGGGAAGAATGGACAAAACCGAAACCCTCGGTGATGGAGGACAGGATATGCTCGACATTCGCCGCATCGCTCTGCTTGGCGCGCTCCTTTCTGGGGCGGTTTTGGCCTGCCTTTGGGATGACGAGTCGGTGGCAGTGGAGCAGGAACCCTTCCCTTCGGAGCCCGAACTGTTGGCAGGGAAGTTCACGCGGCACTCCCAAGCCTTCTGGCAGTGGAAGGCCGCCGACCGCTTTGCGAAGCTTGAGGCCGGCAAGGGGGATGCGTTCGCCTTGCGCGATGATCTGGCCGTCTCCTTGGACAAGCTGGGCCTGAACGATTCCGCCATCGCCACCATGCGCATCTCGCATGCGAAGGATCCTTCCCGCTATGAGACGCTTGCGAACCTAGGGACCTTTCTCTTCCACGGAGGCAAGCTTTCCGAAGGGCTGCCCTTCATCGATTCCGCGCTGCGGGTCAATCCGGATGCCCACTTCGGGCGCGAACGCTACCAACGCTGGCTGGTGGAGTACGCGCTTTCCAAGGGCGGAGTGGCATCGCTTCCGCTGGACACCTCGAAGGAAGGCAAAGGGGAGCGCGGCTACGCGCGCTTCGTGGCGACCAAGCTCGGCGCGAAGGCCCTTTCCGACGAGGCGCGCGCCAAGGCCGTGACCGGGGTGCTGGGGATGATGCGCTTTGGGGACCATCGCTCACCGGTGCTCCTGGAGGCCTATGCAGATCTGGTGCGCAAGCGCGACCGCACGGGGCGTGCCATGGCCGTGATGGCCTATCTCAAGGCGGCCAAGATGTCGGGCAAGACCGTGGCGGAGCGCTATCGCCTGCTTGCCGTGGACTGTTCCGAAAGCGCATCGGCCCTGAGGACCTCCGAGGCGAACTTGGACCGGTTGCTTGCGGAGGGGGACGACCACTTCGCCAGCATCACCTGGTTCGAGGCGTCGTGGATCGCCAAGGGCGTGGACGTGGACAGCGCCTACCGCGAGCAGTTCTTCCGCAAGCGGCAGCGTCGACCGAGCACGGGGTTCTGATGTCGACCTTCCGACCCTTCCGACAGATTCTGTTTTTTTCGAGGTTTCCATGGAAGTGATGAAGACGCTGCGGTACTGCCGCAAGTTCCTGCGCAAGGACCAGCTGGTCCACCTGAACCTGCAGATCCTCTACAACTGCAACTTCACCTGCCGCATCTGCGACTTCTGGACCGACAAGTGGTCGGGCAAGCCCAAGCTGTCGCTCGAACAGACCAAGGCGATCACCGCCAAGATCAAGCCCCACGGGCCTTTCCTCATTTCGATCGGTGGCGGCGAGCCGCTCCTGCACCCGGAGATCATGCCCATCGCCCGCGAGCTTTCCCGCGACAATCTCGTGGTGATGATCTGCAACGGCTGGTTCATGACCCGCGAGAAGGCGCGCGAATTGTGGGAGGCCGGCCTCTACGAGATCTCGATCTCTGTGGACTACCTCGACCCGGCCCGCCACGACGAGCACCGTGGCATGCCGGGTGCACACGCCCGCGCCATCGAGGCGCTGAAGATCCTCAATGAGGAACGCGTCCACCCGTATCAGCGCGTCCACATGATCTCGGTGGTGATGGACGACAATCTGGACGACATCGAGGGGCTGGCGAAGCTTGCCGCCCTCCATGGCTTCACCTACCTCATCACCTTCCACAGCACCTCGCGCGGCCGCAAGGAAAAACGCGCCGCCCCGGCCGAGGTGGGCCGTCGCCTGATGGAGATCCACCGCAAGTACCCGGGCTTCGTGACCTTGAGCGGCTACATCGAACGCTTCGGGGAGGCCGACGAGAACGGTGAGATCATGCCCTGCCGCGCGGGGCTCAACCTCTTCAACATCGATTGCACGGGCGGCGTCTCCACCTGCATCGATCGCTTGGAGGACGACTGCGGCAACATGCTCACGGACTCCTTCGAGGAGATCCAGGAACGGCTGAACGAACGGCAGCGGCAATGCGAATGCGGCGCCTGCTGGACCAGCTGCCGGGGC
>JBDKGV010000061.1:0-16444 GCA_039798005.1 Fibrobacterota bacterium | reverse complement strand
GGGCTCGAACGCGGATACCAAGGAGGCGAGATCATGAACAACAACGACTCCATGTACGAGAGGTATGCCACATCCTCCCCGTTCCGGGGCGCGTTGCGCTCCGCAGCGGTGGACATCCGTACCTCGGTGGCCTATCGACAGCAGATGGGCTTGGGGCCACGGATGGCCGTCCACTCCGCAAAGGCGGTGGCATGATGGCGTTTCGACCGGTTTCCAAGAAGATCAAAACTGGCTTCCGCGGCTTGGGAGGGACCGTCAAGTCGGCTTGATCCGGTGTGAAGGGTGAAATGAGTGAGATGGTGTGATCGGGGGAGCGCCTCGTCGGCATTGCCGGCGGGGCGTTCTTTGCGTTCCGGCTCAGGGCTCGTTGGGGTCTTGAGGTTGGGCGGATTCCTCGAAGTCCTCGTCCTCGAAGAAGCAGACTCCGTTTTCCAGGGTGACCTTCTTGCGGAAGGGGGTTTCCCGTTCGTCCAGACTCTCGGTCCAGGTGATCCGGTAAAGACTCGCATCCAGCGGAACCACTTCCTTGATCGCCAGAACGGATTTTCGGGTGGTGTCCAGTTGCTCGATGCAGGAGGTCAAAGTGGCCAAGATCGCCTTCTTGCCGGTGGCATAGCGCTTCTTGGCCAGTGCCACGCGGGCCAGGGAATCCCTGCGCGTGCGCTCCAAGGCCTTGAGGGAATCGCGGGTCTGACGCTTGCGTTCGGCGTCACGGGTGGCAAGTCCCTTGGCGTGGATCGCGCCACATTTGGCCAGCACCTGCTTCAGACTTTCCATCGGGGCATTGGTGTCCTGGGCAAAGAGGGTTCCGGCCTCGGGGCACAGGGAAAGCACGGCAAGGCCGTCGTTCCAGACCGGATGAAAGGCCTGGTCCTCCATGCGGAAGCAACCGTAGCGAACGGCATCCTCCACGGATCGCCTGCCAATCTCGCGAAAGGTCTGATCCAAGCAGGAGGGGGCATTGGCGGAAAAGACAAGGGAAAACAGGAAAGCGATCACCGTGAACCTCCAAGGCAAGGATCATCCGGAAGTATCGAATTCATGTGGGGGTGGGACATTCAAGCAATATCCCAATTCCGCCAGCGTCAAACCACAGCGAAGGGCATTTGCCATTCTGCCTCACGGCGTGGTTGCGGAGGCGGGTTATCTGGCGATGGCGTGAAATCTCAGGGCTTGCGGCGCAGCTTCACGACCAAGGAGACCAATCCCAGAACCACGCTGCCCGCGAGGATTCCGCCAAGGATCTCGGCACCGAGGTTCGCCAAGGTCTGGGCACCGGGGATGGCGTGCAAGCCGTGCGTCCAATGGTGCAGGGTCGCGGCGCCGGAGGGGATGCCGTGCAGGAGGATGCCTCCGCCGACCATGAACATGGCCACGGTCCCGACGAACGAAAGGGTTTTCATCAAGGGCGGGGCGATGTGCAAAAGGGCGGAACCCAGGGTGCGCAGGGTCCGGGAGGAGGAGGAGGTCTGCAGGTGCAGGCCGATGTCGTCGAGCTTGACGATGGCGGCCACGATGCCGTAGACGCCGAGGGTCATCAGGAGGGCGATGGCGGAAAGGACCATGACCTGGGCGGGAAGCGGCTGACCGGCCACGGTGCCCAAGGTGATCACGATGATTTCTGCGGAGAGGATGAAGTCGGTGCGAATGGCCCCTTTCACCTTTTCGGATTCCATCGCCACCAGATCGATGCCCTCCGCCGTGACGGCCTCCATCCGGGCCAAGGTGTGCCCATGACCCGCGCTCTTGCGGGAGAGCCAGGCATGCACGAGCTTTTCCACGCCTTCATAGCACAAGTAGGCACCGCCCAACATCAGAAGGGGGGTGATGGCCCAAGGCAGGAAGGCGCTGATCGCAAGGGCGAGAGGGACCAGGATGGCCTTGTTGCGCAGGGACCCTTTGGCCACGGCCCACACGACCGGGAGTTCACGCTCGGCCCGGATGCCCGAGACCTGCTGCGCGTTCAAGGCGAGGTCGTCGCCCAGGACCCCGGTGGTCTTTTGGGCGGCCACCTTGCTCAAGGCCGCCACGTCGTCAAGCAGCGTGGCGATGTCATCGAAGAGAGCGAAGAAACTACTGGCCATGGTCGGTCCGTTCAGTGGCGATTTGGAAGTTATCCGCGCAAGGCCTGTACCAGGGACAGGAGTCCGAAGCCGATGAAGAGGACCGCCGTGACGATCCGGATCCATTTGGCCTGCACCTTGTCGGCGAGCTTTTCCCCGAGGAAGATCGCGAGCCCGTCGGCGATCAGCATGCCCAAGGTGGTGCCTGCGGTGACCCACAGGACGCTCTGGTACTTGGCGCCCAAGGCGATGGTGGCGAACTGGGTCTTGTCGCCCATCTCGGCCAGGAAGAACAGGATGGCGGTGGTGAGGAAGGGGCCGAAGCGCGGTTCCTTGCCGGAGTCCTCGTCCTTGTCCGGAACCAGGATCCAGAGCCCGAAGCCCAGGAAGCAGGCGGCGAGAAGCCAAGGGAGCACGGTCGGGGAAAGCCAACCCGAAACCAAGGTTCCGGCCCAGGCGGCCAAGCCGTGGTTGAGGAGGGTGGCGACGAGGATGCCGCCCAGGACGACCCAGGGCTTGCGGTAGCGCGCGGCGAGGGTGAAGGCCAGAAGTTGAGTCTTGTCGCCGGTTTCGCTGAAGGCGACAAGGGTGGTCGAAGAAAGGAGGGTGTCCCACATGGTGGCAGGAAAGATAATGGCCCGGGCCACAGTTGCCATGCTCCGTGCATGCGGACGTTCTTGCAATGCGCGGAACTATCCATTGCCGAAACGCCCCGGGGGAGCTTGGTTGAGTGTCCGCCCGATGTTGGACGGCTTTTGCGCACTGGAGTCGAACAATGGGTGACAAGAACACGAAGAAGGCCGGGAAGAAACATCCCAGCAACGAGAAGGTGCTGGCCGCCAAGGCCGGTGCCGCTGAGGCCGCCAAGGCGGCGCAAGCCTTGGCATCGGCCAAGCCGGCAGGCAAGCCCGGCGGCAAGGGAGCCAAGTAGGGCTTCGTGAACTTTGAGGGGTGACAAAAGGTCGCCCCTCATTCTCATCCCGTGACGATCTCCAGGAGCTCGCCCCAGAGCGATGCGCCGACCGGCTTTCCGCTGACAGATTCTGTCAACGCATCGCCCAGTCCCATGTCCTTCATCAGTTGATCGAGGATGTCCGTCGCCCGGTAGTCTCCGGCTCGACGCAGAGCCCCGTGGCGCAAGGCCTGCAGGCGCTGACTGTCGCCCAGCATTTGCGAGGCGTGGAAGCCCAGGTCCTCGGGGCGACTTCCCAGGAAGCCGGAGATCCCGTGTTCCACGAGGTCGCGAGGGCCTTTGCTGTCGTAGGCGAGCACGGGAAGGCCGCAGGCCATGGCCTCCAGCACCACGCACCCGAAGGTGTCGAAGCGCGAGGGAAGTACGAGGAAGTCCGCGGCGGCGTAGACCTTCGCCAGCGTCTCCTTGGCGGTCCATCCGAGGAAGATCGCATCGGGGAGGGAACGGCGCAGCGTCTCCTCGGCCGGGCCGGTGCCGCACAGCACCAGGCGGGTCGTGGGGTGAGTCTCGCGCACTTTCGCAAGGACCGCTCCCAAGTCAAGGACGCCCTTCTCCTCCGAGAGGCGACCGGCGAACAACAGGACCGGGTCCGTGGCCTGCACGCCGGGAAACAGCTCCTCACGCTTGGAAGCGGAAGGGGCAAAGCCCTCTTCGGCCCAGTGGGCCGTGGAATGAACGGCGTCGGGGGAGAGGCCGATGTCCGGGGAAAGGAGCCAGTCGGACTGCTCGCGGTTGAGCACGAAGACGCTGTCGTGGGCCTTGTACCAGGCGCGCAGGCCTCGGCGCAGGCGGTCCAGGGCGTCCTCCTCGAGGTTCAGACGACGGCGACCGAAGTCCAGCCAATCGGTGTGCAGGAAGAAATGGGTCGGAACATGGAATGCGTTTTTCAGCAGGAGCGCGCACCATCCCATCGGACCTTCCGTGGAGGAGAGGATGCGGTCGTAGCCGCCCTCCAGAAAGAGGCGATGCAGGGCGATGGCGTCGGGGACGCGCAGGGACTGACCTTCGTAGAAGGGCGGTGCGAACTCGGCGACGGGACGCACGACGCGCAGGTGCGGGCCTTCCTCGAGGGTGGAGGAGCAGGTGAGGATGTCGATGGGGAGGTCGCGCTTGCGGATCTCCTCCAGCACCGATTCCAAGGCGTGGGAGACGCCGTTGCGGTCGCCCATGGTGTCGGTCATCCACAGGATTCGCTTGGGGTGCTCGAAGCGCCCGAGGGTCTTGGCGAATTCGTCCATGAACGGACGGGCGTCGTTGAGCACCGCGTGCGCCGCAAAGACCGCGCCGCCCAGCACGCCGGCCGACAGGAGCGGGAACGGCAGGCCGTCGACGATCTCCCCGACATGGAGATTGGAGACCTTGCGACTGGAGGTTGGTTCGGATCCGAACAGGGTGCGGAAATGGGTGGGGATCTCCAGGCTCTTGGAGATGTCCTTCACCGAGATGGAAGGCTTCTTGCCGTCGAACTTGGAGCGCACCCGGGTCGCCAGCACATCGCCCAGGTCGTGGAACACGGCGGGCAAGGTCTCCTTGAGCGCGCGCTGGAGGGCTTGGGGACTTTCGCGGCGGGCCCGGGCGACATCGCGCAGGCGACCCACCAAGGGCCGAAAGGTCTTGCTGGTGAAGAGCCTCACCTTGAGCGAGGGGTCGTGGCCGTGCAGGGCGCGGTGGATGGTGCGCAGGAGCTCCATCGTGACCTTGTGGCGCCGCAGCTCGAAGACGCCGTTGGCGATCGCCAAGGCCATCACCTTGTCGGACGGCTCGCCACGGTGCAACAGCACGCGAAGCATTCCGGGGTCTTCCATGTGCAGGACCAGTTGGCAGGCGTAGTCCAGCAGCGCACCGGCGAGCTTCTCCTCCTCGCAAGGGGTGCCGTAGGGGGCGGTGGCATTGCGGCGCAAGGCCTCCAAGGCGAGCTGGGTGCGCGATTCGCCCCGGGCGAGCCGGGTCTTGAGCTCGGGGACGTGAAGGATGGTGCCGGTGGATCCGGCGAACATGCCGAAGTGGTCGTCCGATCCGCCGGTGAGGCGCTTGACCAGCGGGTCCTGACAGAATCCGTCAAAAGGCAGTCCGCAGCGGCGGCTCATCGCGTGGATGGCCTCCTCGTTCATGCCCTCCACCCAGGTGGCGGTCAGGAGGTTCTGCCAGGTGTCGCGCTGGCCGTTCACGCACTCGAAGCGCTGGAACAACAGGCCTAGGCGATCCATCATCGACTGCGGCGGGGTTCCCAGCGGTGCATGGAAGTGCAGGGGATGGGCAAGGACGGTGGGGATGTCCTCCTGGGCGCAGTACTCGGCGAAGCGGTAGATGTCGCGGCGCAGGTTGCCCAGCCGGACTTCCTGGGCGGGGGTGAAGCCGTAGGCCAGCACATGGAAGCTGGTGCCCATGTCGGGCATGTGGCAGCTCCATTCCGCGGCGGGCAGGACGTCGACGCCCTTGTCCAGCAGGTCCCAGCAGGAACGGGCGTTGTTGTGGTTGGTCACCGTCAGGACGTCGACCTTGTTCCCCTTCAGGGTGGCAAGCAGGTCCTCGGTGGGAAGCCAGGTCTCGCGCACGCCCAGGATGCGGCCCAGCAGCTCGTCGGGCACGTCCGAATTGATGTCGTGGCAATGCAGGTCGATGCGCAGGCGCTCGTCGCGCGGGATCAGGCTCGCCGCCCGGAGGAGCAGGTTTTCCATCTCCTGGCCAAGTCGGGTGCGGAAGGGATGGATGCTCATGCACAGACCTCCTGAAGGATGTTCCAGTCGAGTTCAATGGTTCCGGTCTGACCGGACAGTGCGATGCGGTGGCGGCTCCCGCCCTGCGGGACCGAAAGCACCAGGGAGCGGAGGTCCTGATGGGGCTTGCGGGTGCAGGACCATTCGATGCGAAGGGTGCCGGCGGGGATGAATTTGACGGAAACCGTCCCGGCCTCGGTCGTGGCGCCGTGGATGGAACAACCTTCCTTGAGCCATTCCAAGGGGATGCCTCCCCCGAGGATCAGGGAGGATTCCTCCTCGCGCACGAAGGCCTCCCTCAGGATCGAGACGAACTCGGCGGCGGACCAGCCGTGGTCGCCGTCGCCCATGCAACCGCCTCCGGTGCGGGGATGGATGGCCTCGGGCCAGCAGCCGGTGGATGTCGCGGTGCGGACGAGTCCGTGCAGGATGTCCAGCCAGCGGCAGTCCTCCAGCACGAGCAGGGAACGCGCGAGTTGCGCCGACAGGTACGGGTTGAGCCCGGTGTGGACGATGGACTGGAAGAAGAGGCCGTCGCGCCGGTTCTCGCGCATGAGCTTCTCCACGGTGGGCCGGACCCATGAGGTGGAGACGTCGCACAGGCGCAGCGGCGAGATGGCCACGAGATTGCCCACCGAGGCGGCATCGGGATGGCGGTACGGGGAAGGGGGCAGGGCTGCGCCGCCCGTCCGTTCAAGGCTACCGGCGATCGAGCTTTCCAGGTCGATCCGGTAGCGGGAGATGCGCTCCTCCAGGATGTCGGCCTCGCGTTCCTTCCCCAGGGTGCGCGCCGCCCAGAGCAGCTCGCGCAAGCCCGCGATGGACCAGAAGTTGTCCCAGTAGTAGTGGTCGTTGGGACCGAAGTGCTCGGCCGAGAAGCCGGCCGGCAGGAGGCCGAAGTGGGCCGAAGGGAGCTTCGTGGTGGTTTGACGGAAATTGTCAATCCATCGGGCGCCCTGCCACAGGCCGGACCAGAGCGTCTCGAGCAGGGCCGGATCGCCTCCGCGGCGCACGTGCTGGATCGCGGTCCAGATGGCCTGTCCGTTGCTGTCCCACTCCCCGTCCTGGCTGCAGTAGAACCCGTCGCTGCGCTGGCGCTTGCGGAAATGCCGCAGCTTGGGCGCGACGCGATGGCCATGGCCGAGATTCTCAAACCCCGTGGCGAGGAAGGCCCCGTCACGGAACCAGAACTCGTGGTAGAGGAAGGTGCCGGGGGTGAAGATGTCGCCGTCGTCGAAGGCGGGCAATCGGTTGCGGATCGCTGCCAGCAGGCGTGCGACCTCGGGATCGGGAATGACGAATTCCGTCCCGGATCCCTGATGCTCCCGCCATTTTCCAAGGGTCGCCTCCCTTGCTTCCAAGAGCGGTTCGCGACGGATCTGGATGAATTTCTGCGGGCGATGGGTGCCGCTCTTGCGCAGGGGGAGAAACAGGACGATCTCGCGGATCTGGCCCGGGGCGAGGGAGAGGAACCACTCGTTCGTGCCGGATGCGATGCCGCTTCGGGAATGGAGGGAGAGGGGCTCGACGCCTTGGGCGGTGGTGAAGAGAGGGTCTCCCTTGTGCCGGTCCGACACTTGGCTGCGCGATGGCGGGTCCAGGAGCAGGACCGCGGCGCGGCCGTTCACGCGCCAGAGTTGGCGCTTCAGGCGAAGCCGGTTGATGTGGCCCAGCATCAGGGGGTTGTAGGGGCGAAGCGCGATGCCCAGCCGGAATTCGCGTCGATGGGTTCCGATGTTCTCGATCCGTTGGACGACAACGATGCCTTCCTCGCCTTCGATCTCGACGGCGGTGGCTTCTTGGCTCCAGGCAAGTCCGGGGTCGGCATCATAGCGGGTGACGATGCTGGGAAGGGTGCCTTCGCGCAGCTCTTGATGGCAGCGCGGCTTCTCGCGGGGAGGTACGAAAAGCGAATCATCGACGCGCAGGTAGGGCAGGAGGGACCAGCCGTAAGGCCGCGGCGTGATCATGCCGACGGGATCGACCATGGCTTCCACGGGGGAGCCGTCGACGCCCAGGGAGGTCCAGTTGCGGGTGGTGACGTTTGTCGTGAAGAGATTCAGACCGGTGGGGACGAACTCGATCTGGTCCGGGTCGGTCTGTTGTTCGACCCACAGTGGCCAGACCCATTCGGGGTTGCTCTGGATCGCCATGGTGTTGGAAAGCCCCGAGAGGGCGATGGCCGCGCCCTGCTCCAGCAGCTCCCGGGGAAAGAGCACCGTGGAGGGGCGACCCAGATGGACAAGCCCTTGAATGAAAGGGGCGAGGTGTTCCTTGCCGGTCCAGCGCAATACGCGCCGTGTGAGAGCTTCAAGCATCTTTCCAGAAGGTACGGGAAGCAAGGGCAGGAAGGAAGGGCGCTTGTCGCCTTGGCTTTTCCTTGCAACGGGCCTGCAATGCGGATGCAACGCCGGTGCGGGGCAAGGTGGTCGTGGAGGCGTCTGCGCATTGTCGCTTGTCAAACCGGCCTGTCCGAAAATACCTTGGGACCATGCCATTCTTCCCGGGCTTGTGCCTTCGGAAGCGTCTCAGGCAGTCTCGACAAGGCGGACCGGACTCTCCTTGCGGCGCCTTGAGAATCGACTCATCCGCGGGTTCATGAAGGCCCGATACGACCAGATCAGGAAAGGCTTCCCATTGAACAGACTCCTTGCTTGCCTTTTCGTCCTTTTTGTCGGGGCCATGGTGACCTCGTGCGATTCCTCGACCGGCGCGCCGGCGTCCTCGGCGGACTCGCGGGCGGATGCCTTGGTCGGTCGATGGATCAGCAGCAGCCAGTCCGGGGCTTTCGGGAGCCTGACCTTTCGGAAGGACGGGTCGTTCCTTTCCACGGAATCGGCCGGGCCGGAATCGGATCGGTGCAACTCCTTGTCGCCGACGCCCGCGCGTCCGGGTATGCAAACCTGCGCCACCCGCCTCGCCGGCTTATGGTCCGTCCAAAAGGACAGTCTGATCCTCAAGGTGGCCAGGACCGAAGTCTCGATGAACGGAACGGATTGGAACGGATACGCGACGCCCTATGTGAAGTCCCATGGGTACGCGTTGTCGGGGGACTCGTTGACTCTCATGGTCCCCGTCATCAACCTTCGGATGACGTACCACAAGGACGGCGCCTCCGGAACGAAATGAGCAGGGGGAGTCTCCTTCGATCAGGCCCGCCCCGTCTTCGGAAGAAATGACAAGAATCGTTAAATCAAACCGGAGGCCGTGCATCCCCCAAGCGGCAGGCGTGACATCTCCTCGCCCACTTGCCGGATGGCTTCCAGCTCCCACCCCTTGCGCAGGACGAGGAATCCTTGCACGAAGAACCATCCGTCGAGCACCCGGGCTTCCCGGATCCTCGTGTCGGCCTGGGCAAGGATCTCTTGGCGTTTTTCCGGGGAGAGCCGGCCCACCACGGTTTCCTCAAGGCGCAGGAAGATCACATGGACCGGAGGGAGCTCCTTGCCGCCGGGCACCGTCTTGCGTAGAATCCATGCGGCCCCGAGCCGTTCCAAGCCGGTCAATTTCTCGCCAAGCGTGCGCTTGTCCGCTTCGGTGACAGGGGAGGCCTCGAACAGATCCATGGGAGTCAGTTCCTGCACGGCCTCGCGGAGGTTTTCCATGTTGGCGTGCAATTCCAGTCGCCGGGAGCGCATCTCCTTCACCCGGTCGGCATCGCCGTCGTGCCACGCGTCTTGCAACAACCAAGCGATGGCCGTGATGGAGCAGCCGGGATCCAAGCGCTGGGCGGCCTCGATGTCCTCACGCCCTCCTGTGCGCTCCAATTCGATGCGCAGCCGCCCCCGAAGAAGGAGCAGGCCGGGCTTTTCCAACGGTTCGGGCCAAGCCTCCACGGCGGCCAGAGCCTCAGCTGTACCGTGCAGCGCCTCGATGATTCCGATCCGTTCCACCAGTTCCAGAACGGGCGTGTCGTCCTTTGGACTGTCGGGGAGTTCCTTCAGGCGCTCCCGCATGGCATCCCCGTCCTTGGTGCGTTCTTCCCAGGCGGTTCCCGATGCATCGTGCCATTCCCGGGAGAGCCGTTTGCCCATGGCCTCGCGGTCTTCAAGCAAGGTGCTGGCCGCACTGGGCGAGTCAAGCAGGGGAGGCCGCTCGAAGGTGGCTTCCGGGACGCAGCCCAACTGCTCCAGCCGGTCGCGGGTGCAGGGGTGGGTGTCGCCGGGGGCGGTTTCAGCCTCCAAGAGGGTCGCGACCAATTCCCGATGGCGGCCCATGGTGGAAGGTTTGTGCAGGAAGCTCCTGATCTCCTCCTGCAGGTTGTCAGGCCGCGGTTCACGCCTCAAGGCGCGCCGGTCCAGACCGGGCCAAAACTCTTGATCCAACCTCATCCCTTGCCAGGCGATCTTCCCCAAGGTGGTTCCCATCAAGGCCGGACTGGAAGCCGTCGCCGCGTGGCGGTCGGCCTTGCGTTCCATCAGGCGCGCCAGCACGAAGGCATGGCAGGCGTGCCAAGGACTGAAGCGGCTCACCAAGGCGTTCAGCAGGATGGACTTGATCTCCCCTCGGGACAGCTTCTCGTCCAGTTGGCTCCAAGCCCGCCCCTGCCGATGGATGCGTGCCCAGCGCCGCCCGTCCTGTCCGGCGAAATGACCCAGTTCGTGGGCGATCACGGCCCGCAGTTCCTGTTCATCGAGGGCTTCCATCAAGGGAAGGCCCAGCACGAGCGTGTTGTGCCCTGGTCCGGCTCCAAGCCCGGGTTTTTGCACGGCCGATGCGTTGAAGCTGCCGTCCAGCAGGATGGCTTGCGGCGCAGGGGCATCCAGGAGGGCCGCAAGTTCTTCGACCATGGACCAAAGCCGAGGTTCGTTTTCCGGCAGGAGGGGGATGCCCTCCGGGGGTGTGAAGCTCACCTGCAGGCCCTTGAGGACATACCAAGACATCACCGGGAGCAGGAAGCCGCCATGGACCAGGAACTGGACCAGGACGCTTGCGGTATCCTCCTGGGTCGCCACCACAAGGAGCACCAGCACCGGAATCCCGACGCCCAAAAAGACGAGCAGGCCCAGCAACGCGAAACCCCACAGGTTGGCCATGGCCACGCGTGTTTCCAGTCGGGCGGGATCGGTGAGCGCCAGTGCTTCGAGGCGCTCCTTCAGGGCATCAAGGGGGGCGGCGGAACCGGACATCGGCATGTTTCCCGGGGGCGAGGAATGGAGAGGCGCTCCCTTCGGCGGAACTGCCGCAGGTGCCCGTCAAATCTACCCTTCGGTGCCGAGTTGCCGGATCGAAATGGATTCCGCCGCGATCCAAAACGGCAACAAAAAACCACCTCGCAGCCGTGGTGCGGGTGGTTTTCAGGCCTGACGGAATCCGTCAAATCAGACGGCGATCGGTCGGCTCGAGCGCTTGCGCACGATCTTCTGCTTGCCGATCAGCGGGACGATCCCGTCGGAGTTCGGTTCAAGCATCTCTTGCAAGGTTGTCTGGCCCAAGGATCTCTGGAGATCGGAGATCGCGTCGTCCAGTCGGCGGTGCAACGGGCACAGGCCGATGTGGTCGGGGATGCCAAGGGGGCAGTGGGCCGGGCGGCTCAGGTTGTCCACGCAGTTCACGACGTCCAGTACCGAGATCTCGGTGGCCGGGCGTGCCAGCGCAAAGCCGCCGTGAAGGCCGCGCTGGGAGGCGACGATCCTGCCCTTGGCCAGGTTCTGGAGGACCTTGGAAAGGTAGGGGACCGGGATCTTCACGACATCCGAGATGGCCACGGCGGTCTTGACCTCGGGCGCAACGGATGCCAAGTACACTGCGGCACGGAGGGCGTATTCGGCAGTCTGCGATAACATGATTGGAAGATAAGTAATTCCCTCACAATGGCGATATATATATCTGAAAAGAATCCTTTATGGCTCACCGGTCAGGCATGGTCCGGCGGGTCCTCCACATCTCCAGAACCAGCCAGGACCCCGTGACCAGAAACGCCAGGAAGGCGAGGGAACCTGCGGCTCGCAGGCCGGCACTGATGGCAAGGTCGCTCTCCAGCCAGCCCATCCTGTCCAGGATCCAGTTCCAGTCGTGGATGATCTCCCCATCGCCGGCAAAGGGAGTGACCAAGGGCAGTTCCAACGCCCGCGCATCCGCAACGTAGGTGGCCACATCAAAGAGATTGGTCCCGAGCCAGCCCAGGCAGAAGCTCATTCCAAACCAGTCGTTCTGCCGCTTCAACACGACCAGGGCGATCATGGGGCACAGGCACTGGAACAGGCTTCCCCCCAGGATGCCGATGAATTCCCCGAACCACCCGAAAAGGGCGTGTCCCGCCTCGTGCAGCCCAAGGTTGATGCCCTTGGCGATCCCGCTCCAGAGGGGATCGCTCAGGTGATGCGACCAGGTCCATGCGGCCCAGCCAAGCGCCGGGATCCGGGCCCACCACAGTCTGCCCCGGGCCCAAGCGCGCGGTGCATCCCGCCAGTCGGGGCGTCGGGGGCGGCCAAAGGCGATGGTCGTGGGTTCCATGGGTCAGAAATAGCATTCCAACCGGGAATCGATGGAAATCCTGCTTCGGGATCGGTCCTTGGAAGCCATCTTTTAGTGATGGACTGGCAAGGACGCTGCGGCACCGGGGCATCGACCCATCGACTGGAACGGCTGATTCGGGACCGGCTTGCGCCGGGTGCGGACAAGGAGGCCATCGATCGGCACATCTGGGATCTTTTTGGCGAGACCTGGGCGGTCATGTTCACCGACCTTTCCGGATTTTCCCGCAATGTCGCTGAATTCGGGATCATCCACTTCCTTCAGACCATCCAGGAATCGCAGCGGTTGCTGGTGCCGGTGATCGAGGCGCACGACGGAATCCTGCTCAAGACCGAGGGCGACTCCTTCATGGTGATCTTTCGCAAGCCTGCGCGGGCGCTGGCGGCGGCACGCGAGATGATGGCGGTGCTTGAGGTGTACAACGCCGACCGGCCCCGCGAGGAGACCGTCCTTCTGTGCATGGGCTTGGGCTTTGGCGAAATGCTGCGCATCGGCGATGCGGACGTCTTCGGGGCCGAGGTCAATGCCGCATCGAAACTGGGCGAGGACGTGGCTCAAGCCCGTGAGATCCTCGTGACCGACGCCTTCCTGGAGGCGTTGGACGAACGCCCTCCCGCCACGCAGCTGGAGAAGGCTCCGCCGGGCGCCAAGCGTGCCTGGCGCCTCACGGCCTGAGCGGGTCTACCGCGTCAGATTGACAAGGCCCGTGAGAGCGAAAGATACTTGGGGCTTGTTGCGGTTGTTCGTGAGATCGGGAATCAGGTACTTGACTTCGAAACCCGCAAGCGTGCGGTTCTTGCCGACCAGTTGCAGACCGGCCAGCGCATTGGCTCCAAAGGACTTGGAGCCTTCGGAGGTGTAGGAGTAGTTGACTCCCGGTCCGAGATAGGGGCGGATCTTGGCGTTTCGTCCCATCGGCCACAGCACGAGGTTGGTCGGCACATAGACGTCGAAGGCGTCCAGCTTCTGGATGTCGCGCACCAGGAAAGCCAAGTCGGTGCGCCAACTGATCTGATTGGCCATCAGGTATTCGGCGCTCACGGCGACTTCGGTGCGCAGGACTTTTCCGTCGGTGCTGCCGCCGACCCGTCCTCCGAAGGTCCAGGTTCCGTTGTCCTGGGCATTGGTCACGATCACCGGAGCCGCTTGGCTTGCGGTGCCCAACGCCAAACCCACCATCCCTGCCAAGATGCGGTTCATCCCTTGCCTTTCGGGGTGTCGGCGCGCAGGAGCGGCCAGCAGAGGCTGTCCACCAAGGCCTGCCACGAGGCGTCGACGATGTTGCTCGATACGCCCGTGGTCGCCCATGAGCGGGTGCCGTCGGTGCTTTCCACCCACACGCGCACCTTGGCTCCGGTGCCGCCCCGGCTGTCCAGCACGCGCACCTTGTAGTCGGAAAGGCGTACGCTTTCCAGGACGGGGTAGAAGCGGGTGACCGCCTTGCGCAACGCGGCGTCCAAGGCTCCGATGGGGCCGTCACCCATGGCGGCGGTGTGTTCCGACTCGCCGTTGACTTCGATCTGGAGCGTGGCTTCCGAGAGCGTGGTGCCCATCTCCTCGATCACCCGGTAGTGCTTGACCACGAAGGGATCGGCAAAGAGCCCGAGCTTCCTTGCGGCCAGCAACTGGAAGGAACCTTCCGCCACTTCAAAATGCCAGCCGTCGCTTTCCAGGTCCTTGACATCCTTGAGGATCTCCGCCACGCGAGGGTCCTTCTTGTCCAGGTCGGGCGCGATCTCGGAAAGGCGCGCGGCCACCAGGCTTCCGCCCGACTGGTCGGAGACGATGAGCTCGCGCTCGTTCCCGACAAGGCTCGGGTCGATGTGCTCGAAGCTCCTGGCCACCTTCAGGACGCCGTCGATGTGCGCTCCGCCCTTGTGGGCGAAGGCCGCATCGCCCACGAACGGGGCGCGGATGTCGGGGGATAGGTTGGCGATCTCGCTCACCGAAAGCGAAAGGCGGCGCAGTCCCTTGAGCTGCTCGTCGGTGACCACCTCAAGGCCCAGCTTCAACTTGAGGTTGGCGGCCACGGTGATGAGGTTCACGTTGCCACAGCGCTCGCCGATGCCGTTGATGGTGCCCTGCACCTGGGTGGCCCCGGCACGCACGGCCGCAAGAGCATTGGCCACCGCCGTGCCCGAATCGTTGTGCGGGTGGATTCCCACGCGGCAACCGGGGATCTCGGTGAGCACGGTGCGCACGATCGTCTCCACGTCCCAGGAGAGGGCCATGCCGCCGTTGGTGTCGCACAGGGCCAAGCGGTCGGCACCGGCCTCGTGGGCGGCGCGCAAGGCCTTGAGGGCGTACTCCGGATTGGCCTGGAAGCCGTCGAAGAAGTGCTCGGCGTCGAAGACGACTTCGCGCCCCTGGCTTTTCAGGAAGCTGATCGAGTCGGCGATCATCGCCAAATTCTCATCCAAGGTGGTGCGCAGCACGTCGGTCACATGCAGGTCCCAGGTCTTGCCAAAAAGGGCGATCACCGGGGCTTGGCTGTCCACCAGGTACCCGAGCATCTTGTCTTCGCGCGCAGGCTTGCCGGGGCGACGGGTGCTGCCGAAGGCGCACAGCCGGGCATGCTTCCATTCCAGCTTGCGGGCCCGCTCGAAAAACAGGATGTCGGTCTGGTTGGTGGGGTTGGGCCAACCGGCCTCGATGATGTCGATGCCGAATCCGTCCAGGAGCCTGGCCACGGAGAGCTTGTCTTCCAGCGAGAAGGAAAGTCCGCGGGCTTGGTTGCCATCGCGCAATGTGGTGTCGAAAAGTTCGACCTTCATGAGTTCCTCGGTGTTGGTAAGCGCCCGCAAATACGTCTCGACTGTCATCGGTTCACTTGGGCAAAGAAAAACCCACCCCCAGGTGAAGGAGCGGGTCCGTGATCCTTGCCAAGTTGCCTTGACGGGACGACTAGAGCACCGGCTCCGGATGGAAGTCGGTAATTCGCCCGGTGTGAAGCGTTCCAGTCATGCGTTCCAATATAGGAATATCCCAAGCGTTGGACAGGGCGCCTCCCTTGCGGGCCGGGCTGCCTGCCAAGCCCGGAGGTCTTGGGCCTTGCGGCCGGCATCCCTGGCGCGGCTTGCCGTCCTTTGCACTGTGTGCGACTGTTGTTCTGAATTTGATGCTGTTGTTCTGGGCCCTCTCGGCCCAGACCCGGGCCAAAGGGGCTGTCCGCGCCCCTTTGGAAACCGCGGCCAGGGGTTCCACCCCTTGGAACCCAACAAAGGGTCGCCCGCAGTGTACCTCAGTGGTCTGGCAAGGCTGCGGTGCCCGCTGGCGAAGGCGATGCGCCTTCGACGCGGGACCCACTGGCCGAAGCGAAAACGGTCAAGCAAGACGACGCTTATATCACGGAGGTCAGGTTGCTGAAATTTAGGATCGTGGAATGCTGAAAGCGAAAATTGGGGGCACTTTCAGCATCCTGTCCTGTTCAATAATTTGAAAATTTCGGGATCAATACACTACTTTTACAATCAATACGATGATGAGTCCAATTGTGATTACCAATATGGACGAGATTCCTCTATCAATTTTCTCATCCAGTTCTTCATTTTTTGCCGCGATGGATGCTGGTACTGATATCAATATGGATGAATCGATTCCTGCAGCTCGATTTGTCGAGTCGACATATCTGAAAGCGACGCCAGTCAGTACTGTTGATTTGTAACTTTGCTGGTCATTTTCAGGGACGAACATTTCTGCATATTTCCTGTCTTCAATCGTCTTCTTGATTCTCATCACTCCATCGGCGCCAATTTTCCATGCCTCATATTTCAATCTATTTACGACATCAATATCGTTCGAATTCATCGATCCTTTGATTGTCAAATAGGCTAGTTGTTGGTATTCGTGTTTTGGATTCATGTCCTCGAAAAATATCTCAACTTTCCCTTGATTTGATGCGTAAATGCTGTCTGAAACTTTGATAATGGATACAAACGGTGCATCGACTAATTCTGCGCAAATTGCCGAGGCTGATAGCAATAATACTTTAAGGAATCTCATCTTATTTCTCCATCAGATTCGTAGGGCGACACGCGGTGATGCTCGAAATTTACAAAAATGAAAAGTGATCCATAAATGCGTAACCATTTTGAAACAAGGTTGTTTCTTATTCAGCTCCGCAGGTGCACTGACTGCATTTTTTCAATGTTGATCTGTTTATCTGTTGATCTGCTGATCTATTGATCTGTTGCTCTGGACCTCCGGCCCAGACC
>JBDKGV010000060.1:0-16582 GCA_039798005.1 Fibrobacterota bacterium | reverse complement strand
TGGAGCACACCCGACTCCAGCCGTTGGAGCGAGAGATGGAGCATGCGTCCGTGGACCGGCAAGGGACCGTCCGAACCGTGAAGCAGGCTGTCGAAGGCACCGTGGGCCGCAAGCAGCGCGCACGGGTCGTGAGGAGGCACGACCCAGCGGTCCCAGATCTCGGCACCCGACCATCCGTTGAAGCACGAGGTGGCCTTTGACAGGATCTGTCGAATCTTGGCTTCCGGGTCGGGCTGCCCCAGCTCGCGCAGCAGCTCGCAGGCGCGGCGGGCGTAGCGCAGGTTCTGCACCGGCTCGAGGCCGCTGATGTCGTCGAAGAACCATCCGCAACTGGTGAGCGCGAACTGTCCCATCCGCACCAGTTCCGCAAGCCGCAGGAAATCGGAGTGCTCCTTCTGGCCGTTGTTCTCCCGCAGATGCGCCTTGAAGAACGCCTCGCGCTCGACCAGGCTGTGCCGCATGGAGGGGAGCTCCCAGCGGGCCGCCCAGGAATCGCGCAGGAACTTCGGAGAAAGGGCATCCCACGCGGCTTCCGCATGGTCGCGCAGCAGCGACATCGCCTCGCGCAAGGGCCCGCGCCAAGCCTGGTTCCAGCCGTCGCGCCCGCCCGAACTGCAACCGCAATCGCGATTCCATCGCCCGGTTCCGTGAGCGCAGGACCAGGCCGTCCCTTCGCTGTGCGCATTCTTAAGACGCACCTCATGCCGTGGCGGATGAAGCTCGAGGAAGTGGCCGTAGTTGATGGTCTGCACATGGCCCTGCGAACAGAGCGTCTCCAGCAGGTAGGCAAGCGCCATGTCGCCGAAGGGCTCGTGATGCCCGTAGGACTCGCCGTCCGTGGCCACGTTGACCAGTTGGGCGCGCGGCTCCAGTGGATTCCAAGCCCCCTTCAAACGCTCGAAGAAATGGTGGGAATCGCGCAGGAGGTGCTCGAACCCGATCGCCGCGGAAATCCCCCCGTGGTAGAAGAAGACGTCGAGGTGGCCACCGCACAGCGGCTCGCCCTCGGCATCCAACGGATAGATGCGGTACGGACGCGTGGTGTCGATGTCGTTGCCCGAGACGTCGGTCCAAGCATCGCCCCCGAGCGAACGGATCTTCTCGGCCTGGGTCGGAGCCAGCACGGTGAACTTGATCCCCGATTCGATCAGGGAAACGACCGTATCCATGTTGATCGCGGTCTCAGCCAGCCACATGCCTTCGGGTTTGCGTCCAAAGCGCAGTTCGAAGTCGCGCACCCCCCATTCGATCTGGGTCCGGCGGTCCCGCTCGGTTCCCAGCGGCAAGATCGCATGGTTGTAGACCTGCGCCAAGGCGTTGCCATGCCCGTTGTTGTCCTGACACGAAAGGCGGTCGGCCTCGAGGATGCTCGCATAGCCGTCGGGATCGGCCCGTTCCATCCATTCAAGCAAGGTCGGCCCGAAGTTGAAGCTCATGCGCCGGTAGTTGTTGTGGATGACGCGGATGCGACCCTTCTCGTCCAGCAGACGGGAGGCACCGTTGGGAGCATAGCATTCCCGCTGGATCCGGACGTTCCAATCGTGGTGCGGTGCCGCACTGTCCTGGAGTTCGATCCTGCCCGTCCACGGATTTTCCCGTGGAGGCTGGTAGAAATGTCCGTGGATGCAGAGCTGCATGGGTTGTGCCTTGGCCGTCATACCTCAATGATGGAAAACATCTTGGCCTTTGGGGAGCGCAAAAACACGATTCTTGCCCAGCCTCCAACCCTTCAACTGTAATCTTAATATTTATTCTACTTTCACAATTTGCAGCTCCTATCCTTTGATTTACTCCTGTATTTATCGATAGTCATTGGATATAGACTGTAATCCTAAATCTTGAACTTGTTGCTGTTCCGACCTTCTGCGAGATATGTTCCTCTCATGGCCGCCACACACGGCGCCACCACTTCTGCTCTTCACCGGAGGAACTCATGCGCCGTCTTGCATCCATCTGCTCTCTCGCAACCCTTGGCCTACTCGCCGCTTGCGATTCCTCGGAATCGACCGCATCCATCACATCACCCTCCGGATCCGAGCTTGACGGATCGACCATGGCCCGCCAGGTCTTCGCCCAAGGCGGCAGTTTGGACAGCGCAAGCGACGTCCTGAACGGTGTCGATCTTGCCAGCCCCGAGACCGGAGGTTTCGGATCCCCCTCGATGGCCACCGCGGCGACTGCCGGCCGCATCGCCGCCCGCGCCGCAGGCGACGCCATCACGATCCTTCCCGGCCTGAGCGACACTGCTGCCGGCTACATCACCTTCACCGGCACCCAAACCTTCCTCTGGGGCACCCAGACCGACACCGTCCGTCTGGGCTGGCGTTCCGGAAGCGCCGACACCGCCATCGTCCATTGGCTACGCGGCTCGAAGACCTCGAACTCCGGGATCACCGACCGCTACAGTTTGGTTCCCGAGTCCGGCACCTCGATCTCTTCAGGACGCGCTTGGATGGAAAGCCGTCGCACCTTCACCGGTGGCCTTGTGCACGAAGTGAAGATGCTGGCCGATCCTGGCCTCGACGGATCCTGGAACACCGAAGCGAACAACCGCATCTGGAACATCTCCTGGCGGAAGATCAAGGGAGGCGACACGCTGTCCCGCGCCCAGGCCGCCAATGCCGACTCGACCCTTCCCCTCACCGGAGCCAAACGTCTGGTCGCCTCCGCCTGGGAAGGGGCCGTCCCAGCCCACCCGCTGCAGAAGAGCCGCTCATGGAACCTGGTCGCGGAGATCAACGGAACCGACACCGCCATCGTCTCGTTGAGCGCCGTGCGCATCGGCAAGTTCGGGCGCATCGACTCGGTGACCACCCGCAACGTCAACGGAAGCGCGTTCACCGCAATCGGTGACACGGCCATACTGCGCCACTTCGTCCAGTACGCCGGCCAATCCAATTCGGACACCCTGCTTTCCCGGGAAGCCACCCTCAAGGTCCGTCTTGTCAATGGGCTGGGCAAGCCCGGCAACACCTTGCTGGGGGCAAGCGAACGCCGCGACCACCGCATCGGTGCCGTGGCCAATTCCTCCTTCCGCTGGGATGCCCTCACCGAGGTCCCGGAAGGATCTTCACCGGTCGATGGCAAGCTTCTCTACATCGCCAACCTCCGTGATGGTCGCAAGGCCACCTTGGACGGTTCGTTCGTCAATGGCGTGATCGACGCCACTTGGACCGCCCCGGACGGCACCGTCACCACGATCCGTCAAACACGCCCTTAAATCATCGCCATTTCATCGCCCGTCCCGCCGAAAGGCCGGGCGGGCTTTCGCGCACGAAGCAATTTTGCAGGAAAGGAGCGCTGACGATGGACATCTACGGACATGACGATTTTCGCAAGGTCCTTGCGGAACTCTATCAGCGCCGCAAGGATTCCATTCCCGGCTATTCCACCCGCGTCTTTGCTCGCGACTGCGGCCTGGCCAACCCCGGCTACCTGGGCGATGTGATCAAAGGACGGCGCAAGCTTTCCGAGGCAGCGCTTGAACGGATGATCCCCTTGTTCGATCTCAATGCGCAGGAGGCCGACTTCCTTCGCCTCTTGGTGCGCTACGGCCTGAGTCGCAAGTCCCGGGAGCGCGAGGAGGCATGGCGCCAGATCCTGTCCCGGCGCTCCCGCTCCAATTTCGCCCGTCTCAACCCGTCCCTTTCCCGTTACTACCAGGATTACCGGTATCCCCTGCTGCGAACCGCGATCGAAGCCTGCGACTTCCGCGGCGACTACGCCAAGCTTGCCCAGTTCGTGGATCCCCCTTTGCCCCTGGCCATCGTACAGAAATTCGTACGCGAGTTGTGCGAATGGGATCTGGTCCGGCAGGAGCCGGACGGCCGCTATGTCGTGACCGATTCCTTCGTCGAACCTCCCGCCAACCTCACGGGCGTTCTGCGCACCTTGCAGCAGACCTGGATCGGCCACGGCGCGGAAGCCATCCAACGGATCCCGTCGAAGGAACGCCACGTCTCGACCACGCTGCTGTCGGTCAGCGAAGCCGCCCAGAGCAAGATTCGCCAGCGCATCGACGCCTTCCGCGAAGAGATCTTCGCCATTCTCAAGGAAGATTCCGACCCGACCCGCCTGTTGCAGCTGTCCATTCAGTATTTTCCTCGTTCCAAGCATTCCAAGGGGATGAAGTCATGAACGGCTCTTCAAAGATCATCGGCCTCCTCGCCTTGGCTCTTGCGCTTGGCGGTTGCAGCCGTGGCGCGACCGAATCCGTTGCGGGGGGTGAGGATTTCCCCAACACAGTCTCTGCGATCGGCGTCGCCACCCAAGAGGCACTGGACAGCAGCGGCACATGGAACCTCCTTGAGGACATGCCCCTCGCGCCGCCATCGACCTCATTGGACGAGTCCATCGCACCGGCCACAGCCCGGATCGCAGGGCGCACGGCCCAGGACTCGAGCTTCATGAAGGTGGACCTTTCCGATACCGCTTCGGGAATCGCTATCGTCTACTCGACTCAAGTCACCGACAGCCTGATCGAAACCGACACGCTTGCGATCCTCTGGAACGAGTTCGCCAAGGACGCCCCGCAGGGGAACGAGCAGATCCTCTGGGCCAAGGTCCGCAAGATCCAACGCGGCTCGCTCCGTTCGGTCCACCAGAGCATCGAACCCGCAGGCACGGACACCATGGTCACGGCCCTGCCCGGCAAGTCCAATCGCATCCGCTTCCGGCAGACGACCTCCCTGGGAATCCGCCAGGTCTCCCTGGACATGGAACTCGATCCCGGCACCGACCTTTCCTACGACACCGAAAACGACAACCGCATCTTCTGGAGCCGCATCGTCCATCTGCGGGGAGCCGACACCTTGGAGATCGACTCTTGGCGCGACGGGGATGGCGACTCCATCGCCGTGGACCGTTCCTCCGGGAAATACGGGGTCGTGGAGTTCCAGCGCATCGTTCCGACTCCGGTCAAGCAGCCGCTCCTGCGACGTTTCGAGGAGCATGGACGGTTGCGCGTCGATCCGCGCGACAGCACCAGGAACCAGCCCTTGCGCTACCTGCGCACGGCCGAATGGAATTCCGGAAGGGTCGTCACCGAACGGGTCGCCCGCCCGGCATCCGATTCCGATCTGGTCGCAAGCGACACCGCCATCGTCCAGCGGCTCTCCGTGCTCGGCAAGGACACCGTCCGCAGCGCCTTCCGCATGCTGATGGGACCGGACCTGTCCAAGGACACCGGCAACCGGATGCTCTCGCTGGAGGTCCATGTGCACAAGGCCACCGGTCGCATGCTCACGCTGTCCTTCGTCTCCGACACGCCGTTGCGGGACGGCGACCCGGTGCGCACCGGCGCCGTGTCTCTCGTCGAGGTCCGTCCCGGCCAAGGCGTCTTCACCGTGAACGGCCGCATGGTCCAAGGAGCCCTCACCGCCCGTGTGAGCGACGGTGCATCCCTGTCGGGAACCGGAAGCTGGAGCGCCTCGGGTGAGCTCCTCCTCTGGAAACCCGACTGACCTGCGAAGGTCAGTCGGGATGCAGGCGAACTCAGCGGAACCCGAAGCCGTGGTTTCCTGCGGCAAGCGGTGAGGAGCGGGGAGCATGCGCCCGGATGGCCAAGCAAAAATCAGCCCGTGAGGGCCTGGCCCAAGGCCTCCTCGCCAAGCCATCCGTCCCAGCGCGTCCGTTCCGAATTTGACAGATCCTGTCGTCCTGCCAGGATCTCGTCGACGCCGTCACGCCACGAGAGAAGGAGCCCCATGTGCTCCTTCAGAAGGCCCGACCTTCCCATCCGCCCGCCCGACTGGTCCTGCCCCTCGAGATTCCCGGCTCCGCGCTCCTCGAGATCGAGCTCCGCGATGTCGAAGCCGTCCTGACAGGTGGCGAAGGCTCTCAGCCGCTCCAGCTTCTCGGCGCTGTCCGGCACCAGGAAGCACCACCCTTGGCCCCCGCCGCGCCCCACGCGTCCGCGCAACTGGTGCAGCTGCGCCAGCCCGAAGTTCTCGGCGTGCTCGATCACCATGAGGTTCGCGTCCGGAACATCCACGCCGACCTCCACCACGGTGGTGCAGATCAGGATGCGCGTTTCCGATCGACGGAACCTGTCAATGGCATCCAGCTGCTGCGGCCCGTCCATGCGCCCGTGCAACACCGCGATCGGGACTCCCGGATACGCCTGGTGCAAGCGCTCCTCGGCGGCCTCGATGGATGCGACCCCTTCCTCGGAGTCCTCCACGCGCGGCACCACCCAGAACAGTTTTTGGCCCTTCGCAAGCTCCTCGCGCAACCAACCGTCCATGCCGTCTCGCTTGACCGGCGGCACCACGCGGCTGTTCACCACCAGCCGGCCTTCCGGCTTGGTGCGCACCTCGACGACCTCCATGTCCCCGTAGGAAGCCAACTGCAACGAACGGGGAATGGGTGTGGCGCTTGCCACGACCAAATGCGGCCGGTTGCCCTTGGCCGTCAAGGCCTGACGCTGCCCCACGCCGAAGCGGTGCTGCTCGTCGATCACGGCAAGACCAAGGTCGCGGAAGACCACATCGTCAGAAAGCAGCGCGTGCGTCCCGACGGCGACGCATGGCCCTCCATGGGCGAGGCGATTCAAGACGGTCTGACGCTCGGCGCGCGGCTGCCCTCCCGCCAAGTAAAGCACCGGAATCGACATCTCGGCAAGGACGCGGCGGAAGGTCGTCAGATGCTGCTTGGCCAAGACCTCGGTGGGTGCAAGCACCGCCACCTGGGAACCCGCCGCCAGCACCCCCAAGGAGGCGAGCAGGCAGATCGCCGTCTTGCCCGACCCCACATCGCCCTGCAGGAGAGAATGGACGCGATCGCCGCTTTCCAAAAGGCTCGCCAGCCGTTCCACCGCATCGCGCTGTCCTTCGTGCAAAGCAAAGCCGAAGGCTTGGCGGGCGCGTTCCTCCAACTCCGGAGAACGGCGGAAGACCCGTCCGGTCCCGGCGAGATCCGCGCGCCGCTTGCGCAAGCGCACCAGCGTCGGAAACCACTCCATCGCCTGTTCCTGCATCAGGAACACCTGGCTTTGCATGAGCGATTTCGGCTCATGGATGAGGCGCAGCTTCTCCAGCCTCGAAAGGCTCTTTTCCGGACGCAGGAATTCGGGAAGGATCTCCGGGGGGGTGTGGTAGGTGAAGGCTCCAAGAGCCAACTTCTGAAGCATCCGTTGATCGACATTGGCCTCCCGCAACCCCTCGGTCAGCGGATAGACCGGCTGGATACTGCCCTTGGCCTCCTGCCCTTCCGCCAGTTCCTCATAGGACGGGTGCACGATCTGCGGCCCGCGGAACCAACCAACCTTGCCCCACAGCAGCACGCGCATGCCTTCCCGCAGATGCTGGAGGATGAATCGCGCATGGATGAACCATGTGAGATCCATGGTTCCGGTGTCGTCATAGGCCTGGGCCACCAGCCGCTCGCGCTTGCCATAGGCCAAGCGGATGTTGCGGATCCGGACTTCGCACAGGATCTCCTCACCGTCCACAGCTTGGGCGATCTTCTGAAGCGTGGTGCGATCCAGGAATCGCCGTGGAATCATCTCCACGAACCGCTCCGGCCTGTCCAGCCCCGCTTCGCGCAGCGCCTTGCGACGCTTGGGCGACAGGTCCGCAAGCAGCGGATGGATCGCCTTGGCGGTCTTGGTCTCAGTCTCCTTGGCCACCGCTTTTACGGCTGGACGTCGAGCCACACCTCTCCCACTCCGTCCGCCTTCAAGCCCAAGGCCTCGGCAGCCCCTTCCGACAGGTCGACGATCCGCTCCTCCTTGCGAGGCCCACGATCGTTGATGCGCACGACCACTTCGGTCCCGCGCTTCGGGTAGCGCACCCGCACCTTGGTTCCGAAGGCGAGCGTGCGATGCGCGGCCGTCTTGTCCGAGGGCACGAACACCTCCCCTGATGCGGTCTTGGCGTTGGGTGCCTCCGAGCCGTACCAAGTCGCCTGCCCGACGGAGGGCGATCCGTCAGGGAGGGTCCCGGCAGGCTTGGTGGAATCGGAAAGCTTCGCGCTCTGGACCGTTTCCGTCTTCTTGGCCGTTTCCGTCGCCGTGCCGTGCTTCTTCTTCCAAGTGCCCGTCGCCCGGTCGTATCCCGGCCGGTCCGGCATCGAACCCGCACAGCCCACAAGAAAGGCAAGGCTTGCGAGCAGGAACAATCGAACTGGGAGCATGGCGATCCTCACTGGAAGTCGTCCGGACTGAGATAACCGCCTTCGGGAGTCGGCGGGATGGCATCGGGCTCATCCGGTGCCAGAAGCCCCGGAGCCTTGGGCTTTTGCGGCCCCAGTCCAGGCGCCTTGGGAACTTGGATTCCCTCGACCTTTTCCTGGCCTTCCTCGAAATCCTCTTCTTCGCTCGACCCGCCCATGCCGCGGCGACCCATATGATCGGGACGCAATTGGAACTCGATCGCCTCCGGGCCGGTCCGCAGCGCATCCAGCAGGATTCCAGCCTTCCTCGCCCATGCGGTTCCGGGCAGGGAATCCACGACCCATTTGTAACTGACCTTCGCTGCCGCGGTGTCGTTCAGGAGGTTGTCCTCGATCCACGCGCAGGCAAACCTGGCCCGCTTGCCCGATTCCGTCTCCGGCCAGTCGCGAGCAAGCTTGCGGAAGGCGCTGTCGGCCCCGGCATAGTCCGGAGTGGCCGTATCCCAGAGACTCTCGGCCAGCCTGTAATCGCTTTCAGCCGAATCGGCACGCGTCACCACCGTGACCGCAATGCCGCCATTCTTCTGCGCCTGCTTGGCGAATTCCGTCCCCGGGAAGGAATCCACCACGCTCTGCCACGCTCTGGAAGTTCCAGCGGCACCGGTATCCCGCCCGTCGTCGATCCACGCGATGGCATAAGCCGCCCGAGCGCGCATCGCAAGGCTCGCCCCGGGACGCGTCAAGATCCGGCCATACGCGGCGCGCGCGCTGTCGGCATTGTCCAGGCGCAAGAGGTGCAGTTCCGCCAGCGAGAACGTCCAATCGGACCACGCCGTGTCGGCCACCTTCTGCTTGCGCAGGCGAATCAACTCGGCCAAGGCATCGGCGAGGTCGTGCGCCTTCTTGCCGAATTCCGTGGCAGGCCCCGTCTTGGCCGAGATCTCAAACAGGCGCAAGGCCTCGTCGTAATCCACCCGACGCAACTGGGCATCCTGGCCATCCATCAGCATGCCTTCGGCCACGGCCTCCACCGGCTCGATGTACTTCTCCAGGGCCCGGAACTGCACGTGTGCGTCACCGTACAGCCTGTGCCCCGCAAGCATCCGTGCGGCTTCGAGATGCACATAAGGCTTTTCCCTGGCGAACTGCTTTTCCTGCGCCAAGGCCGCAAGCTCAAGGCGGGCATCGTCAAGCTTGTCCTGCCGGTCCAAGGCAAGCCCTGCGCGCAAGCGCGCCCGGAACCGCTGCAAGCGCGGCAGGCCTTCGATCGCCTTGTGCAAATAGGCGTTCCGCGCTTCGAGCCAGTCCTCCTGAGCCCAGCTCAAGGTGCCCAGAAGCCAAGCCGCCTCACCATGCCGCGGTTGCACGACATCCCGCATGGCCACCAACTTCTTGAGATGACCGCGAGCCTTGAGCGTATCCAACCGTCCCAGCGCCACGCGTGCCTTGAGCCACAGCAGGCCGGCCGCCCCGCCCTCGGCCTTGACGGAATCCAAGTGCCGCATCCAGTCTTCCGCCTCGGAATAGCGGCCCAAGGCAAGCAGGCATTCGATCTTCCCCTGCACCGCCGGAGTGTACTGGGGGCTCCATGGGAAGGCGTCGATCAGCTCCCCGTACTTGCGCGAGGCGTTCTCGTATTCGTACAGGCGTTGCTGGGCGCGCGCGATCAGCATCAGCGCACGGTCGTGCCAAAGCGTATCCTCGGGGAAGGTCTCGAGGATCTTGGCCCCCTTCACGATCGCCCGCTTGTACAGGTCCGTCTCGGCCTGATTCACCTTGGTGGTGTCGTCGGGGTTCTTCCGCAAGCGCCCGGTCCGCGATTTCTCGGCCTGGTCATAGGCCTTCTTGCCGTTCCACCACGTATTGAAATACAGGCACGAGGAAAGGCTCGCAGCCAGGCAGACCAGCAACACCCTTCCCATCCAGCGACCGATTGCGCCCCGAGGCTCCATGCGCTTCAAGGTAGACTCTGGCACCGCATGGTGCAGCCTTGCACCGGAGAATATCTTGACGGCATGCAACTCCAAGATCCTGATGCACCGGTCGACTCCGGTCTGAACCTCGGACCGCAGTCACGACGAATCCTGTCCCGCATCGGCATCCGCACCCTCGGTGAGCTGCAACGCGCAGGTTCCGTGGAAGCGTACCTGTTGTGCAAGGAGCTCGACGAACCCGTCAGTTTGAACTTGCTATGGGCATTGGAAGGCGCACTGACCGGCAAGCCTTGGCAAAGCATCGCCCGCGAGCGACGCCAAGACCTGCTCACCGCCATGAAAGCCGCCTTGGCCGGCCGCTGACCCCGCCGTTTCAGCGCTTGGTCAGCTTCCCGAAGAACCACCAGGCCGAATATCCCGTCATCGCCGCGGAGACCCAAAACAGCAATCCGGTCCTGCCCGCCATGAACAGGATCACCAGAATCACCGCCGACCCGACTGTCGAAAGGATGTGATTGACCGTCGCCGGAAGCGGGTTCATGTTCGAATCCGAGGAATTCGCCCGCCACAGCCAGATGCCCGTGACAAGCTGAAGCAGGAAAGGCGCGTAGCCCAGAAGATTGAAGATCACGAGGAAACTCCATGAGGTCCATTGGCGACAACAGCGTCACTGAAACAGGAATGTACTTGTTTGGCGTCCACCGCCAAGACTCGATTTGGCCCCGCATCCCGCCCTGCTCGGCAAACCCCGACACGACTTTGCCGCATCCCGAGGTGGCCTCATCGGGCCTCCTCGCCGCCTCGATAGGCGGCTGTGGGGTCCCGCCGCCCGGATCCCGCTCCGGCACAGCCCATTGGGCCATGCCTCCACGGCGGGCGCGACGGTCGCGGGGGGAATCAGTCGCCGCTGCCCATGTCCAGCACGGCCAAGAAGGCTTCCTGCGGGACTTCCACCGAGCCCACCTGCTTCATGCGTTTCTTGCCTTCCTTCTGCTTGTCCAGGAGCTTGCGCTTGCGTGAGATGTCACCACCGTAGCACTTGGCCGTCACGTCCTTGCGCAGGGCCTTGATGGTCGAGCGCGCAATGATCTTGTTGGCAAGGGCCGCCTGCACCGCGATGTCGTACTGCTGGCGCGGGATCAGCTCCTTGAGCTTCTCGCACAAGTTGGCCCCGTGCGAGTGGGCCTTGTCGCGATGGATGATCACCGAGAAGGCATCCACCGGATCTCCATTCAGGAGAATGTCCAAGCGGTGCAGCGAACCTTCGCGGTACCCGATCGGTTCGTAGTCCAGCGAGGCGTAGCCCTTCGTGGCGCTCTTCAGGCGATCGAAGAAGTCGAACATGACTTCGCCCATCGGCAGTTCAAAATCGAGCGTCACCTGCTCTTCGGAGATGAAGGTTGCGTTCAGGTAGACGCCGCGCTTCTCGTTGCAGAGCTTGTGGATGTTCCCGATGTACTCGGCCGGCGTGAAGATCTGCGCCTTGATCCAAGGCTCGGCGATCGAGTCCACGGCATTGGGTGGCGGGAGCTGGGAGGGATTGTCCACCAGCACGACTTCGCCATCGGTCTTGGTGACATGGTATTCCACGCCGGGAGCGGTCGTGATGATGTCCATGTCAAATTCACGGTCCAGGCGTTCCTGCACGACTTCCATGTGCAGAAGGCCAAGGAACCCGCAACGGAAACCGAACCCAAGCGCACCCGAGGACTCGGGCACGAACGAGATCGCGCTGTCGTTGAGCTGAAGCTTTTCCAAGGACTCGCGCAGATCGGAGTAGTCGTCCGGATTGATCGGATACAGTCCCGCGAACACCATCGGCTTGACTTCGCGGTAGCCTTCCAGCGGCTCCGATGCGGGGCGCGCGATGTTGGTCAGCGTATCACCGGTCTTGATGTCCGAGAGGTTGCGCACGTTGCCGACCATGTAGCCGACCTCGCCGGCCTGCAACTCCTCGCACGGGATGCGGCCACGGCTCAGGATGCCGATCTCCACCGCTTCGTACTCGCCGCCGGTGCGCATGTAGCGCAGGCGGTCGCCCTTCTTGAGCTTGCCTTCGACGATGCGCACATAGGCGATGCCGCCGCGATAGCTGTCGTAGACGGAATCGAACACGAAGGCGCGCAAGGGGAGCTCCCGCTCGGCCTTCGGGGCCGGGAAGAACTCCACGATCTTCTCAAGCAAGGTGTCGATTCCGATGCCCGCCTTGGCCGACACGCGCGGAATGATGTCCGGGTCGATTCCAATCAGTTCGCCCACCTGCTTGGCGAACACGTCGGGCTGTGCCGAGGGCAGGTCGATCTTGTTCAGGATCGGCAGGATCTCAAGTTCCGCGCCCATGGCGAGGTACAGGTTCGAGATGGTCTGCGCCTGAATGCCCTGAGTGGCATCCACCACCAGGATTGCGCCTTCACAGGCACGCAGCGATCGCGAGACCTCGTAGGTGAAGTCCACATGCCCCGGGGTGTCGATCAGGTTCAGGTAGAAGGTCTCGCCCTTGTGCTCGTGCACCAGGCGAATGGCCTTGGACTTGATCGTGATGCCTCGCTCGCGCTCCAAGTCCATCGAGTCCAGGAGCTGTTCCTGCATCTCGCGCTTGGCTACGGTACGGGTACTCTCCAGCAATCGATCGGCAAGCGTGGACTTGCCGTGGTCAATGTGGGCGATGATGCAAAAGTTGCGAATCTTGTTTGGCTCTGGACGCATTTCGGAAGTGCAAGGTAGCAACCCCCACTGCACAGCAGGGGGCAAGACCGATTTCATCGACAGGAATTCGAACTTCGCACCCTGAACCGCCCTTGGGCGCGTTCCCTCTTACCCTGGATGCGTCGATTCATCGCCCGGCTGGTGCAAGGTCCAGCGGTTGCGCCCGGTTTCCTTCGACTTGTAGAGTGCCTGATCGGCATGCCGCAGGAACTCCTCGGCGGAGCTCGTGAAGCTTGGACGTTCCACGCTGATGCCGATGCTGATGGTCACGATCCCGTTGGTGTTGCCCGGATTGACGAGCGCCAACTCTTCGACACCCGCCCGCAACCTTTCCGCCATGGCACAAGCGCTTTCGACATCGGTATCCCACAGGAGCGCCACGAACTCTTCACCACCGTACCGGGCCAAGAGATCGTCATTGCCATCCACGATCTCGAACAGCCGCTGGGCGACTTTCTGCAGGCATTCGTCACCGGCCTGGTGCCCCAAGGAATCGTTGAGCTTCTTGAAGAAGTCGATATCCAGCATCATCACTGCGACAGCGGCTTCTTCCCCCACCGCGCGTCCCCAGAGATAGTCGATCTGCTCATCGAAACGCCTGCGATTGGGAACTCCCGTGAGGGCATCGCGCACGAACTGCTCTTGCAAGCGCTCGTTCGCCTCCTTCAGGAGATCCGCCATGCGAGCGCGATTCGACTCACGCCCGATGCGCGCCTCGAACCGATCCACCAAGCGGCGCATCGCCTGCCTTTCCAAGGCAAGGGTCGCCATTCGCCCGACCCACTGCGCAAGCTGCGGCAACTGGTTGACCGTGAGGTCGCGAGGCACCAACAAGCGTTCCGATGGACAAGGAAGCCGATTCTCCACCAGATCAAACGGCAACTCTTCACACAAGATCAACAGATAGTCGGTTGCTCTTGCGTTGTTTTCCAACCATGCCATCTCCCGGCACGGCCGCAAGGTCTCATCCCCCAAGCCAAGGAGGGCACCCTCCCAAAGGATTTCCTGCCCGGGAGGGAGATCGATCAGGACGTGGCAATACCTCACATGCGACAACACGGCCACCGCACCGCTGGCATTGAGCGATGCAGCTTGAATCGGGACGACCTCATCGTTGTCGAATGTGACGGTAATTTCCATGTGTTCGGTATCCTCGGCTTCAGTCTACCAAACCATCCCGGACCGGTGCCGCAATTTTCTGCCGCCTTAGGCTCGGAACTTGCCTTGGTTCTCAAGGAACCACTGGTAGGTGGTCTCAATCCCTTCGCGCAACCCGATCTTGGACTTCCAGCCAGCCTTTTCCAGCTTGCTCACATCCATGAGCTTGCGCGGAGTGCCGTCAGGCTTGGTCGTGTCCAAGGTGATCTCGCCCTCGAACCCGACGACCTCACGAACCATCTCCGCCAGTTCACGAATCGTCACGTCCGTGCCACTGCCCACGTTTACGATCTCGCTGTCCGAATAGGTCTGCATCATGTAGATGCAAGCCTCAGCCAAGTCGTCCACATGCAGGAACTCACGCTTAGGAGTGCCCGTGCCCCACATGACCACATCCTTGGCTCCCGAAAGCTTGGCTTCATGGAACTTGCGAATCAGCGCCGGCAGAACATGGCTGCCGTGCAGTTCAAAATTATCCCCCGGACCGTACATGTTCGTGGGCATCAGCGAGATGGCATCAAAGCCGTACTGCTTGCGATAGGCTTGGCAAAGCTTGATGCCGGCGATCTTGGCGATCGCATACCATTCATTGGTCGACTCCAAGGAGCCGGTGAGGAGATGCTCTTCCTTCATGGGCTGGGGAGCCATTTTTGGATAGATGCAGGAGCTTCCCAAGAATTCGAACTTACGGCAGCCGTTGCGGTAGGCCGACTCGATCACATTGACTTGAATCAAGAGATTCTTGCGCAAGAAGTCCACGGGATAGGTATCGTTGGCCAAGATGCCGCCGACCTTGGCCGCCGCCATGAACACGAACTCCGGCTTTTCCTTCTGAAAGAAGGCTTCCACCGAAGCGGCATCTTCAAGATCCACATCCTTGCGATCCCGGCAAAGGATGTTCGTGAATCCTTTCCCCTGAAGCCCACGGACGATCGCAGACCCGACCAATCCCTTGTGGCCTGCCACAAAGATCTTCGAATCAGATTTCATCAGGCTCATTCGTGACTCCCCACGACGTCGAATCCGTGATCACGCTGCAACTTCTCGCGCTGAGCGTGCTTGAGGTCGGACTCAACCATTTCCTTGGCCAATTCCTCCACGGTGGTGGTCGGAACCCAGCCCAGTTTCTCCTTGGCCTTGGACGGATCACCCAGCAAGGTCTCCACTTCGGTCGGACGGTAGTAGCGCGGATCGACGGCCACGATGACCTTTCCGGTCGCCACATCGATGCCCTTTTCTTGCTCGGCGGAACCTTCCCAGCGGATGTCGATCCCTGCGTACTTGCAGGAAAGCTCAACGAAGGAACGCACCGAAATCTGCTTGCCGGTGGCGATCACGAAGTCCTCTGGCGCATCCTGCTGGAGCATGCGCCACTGCATTTCCACGTAATCCTTGGCATGACCCCAATCGCGCAGGGAATCCATGTTCCCCAAGTACAGGCACTCGTCGAGGCCTTCCTTGATCCGCGCGATGCCGCGAGTGATCTTGCGGGTCACGAAGGTCTCACCGCGGCGAGGGGACTCGTGGTTGAACAGGATGCCGTTGCAGGCGTACATGCCGTAAGCCTCGCGGTAGTTCACCACGATCCAGTAGGCGTACATCTTGGCGACAGCATACGGGCTGCGGGGGTAGAACGGCGTCGTTTCGCGCTGGGGGATCTCCTGCACGAGGCCGAAGAGTTCCGAGGTGGAGGCCTGGTAGAAGCGGGTCTTCTTGGTGAGACCCAAGATGCGAATGGCTTCCAGAAGACGCAGAGTTCCGATACCGTCAGCGTCTGCGGCATACTCTGGTTGTTCGAAGGACACGGCCACATGGCTCATGGCTCCCAAGTTGTAGATCTCGTCCGGCTGAATTTCCTGCACCAAGCGAATCAAGTTGCCTGAATCGGTCAGATCACCATAATGGAGGTGAAAGCGACGCTCGCCGGAATGCGGATCCTGATAGAGATGATCGACGCGTTCGGTATTGAACGAGGAAGCACGACGCTTGAGGCCGTGGACTTCGTAACCCTTCTCCAGCAGCAATTCTGCGAGATAAGATCCATCTTGGCCGGTCACACCGGTGATCAAAGCTTTCTTGCGAGCAGTCATTTCGTTCCCCATAGTTTTCTCACAACGAGCAATTTACGCCCAGCGAGGGATATTTGGCTAAACATAACAAGGTTTGCCCATAGATGACTAGTCGTACATAGGCAGATTCTTGGCCATCACCTACTAATCTGATTTTCGCACAAATCCACTTCCAATGGCAAAATCCACCAGCAAATCCATTCAAAATTCATCGTGGGCGCATCCCCTCCCGGTAGGTCGGGGTCGCCGTCCTGCAGGCTCCCCTCCGGTCGGCCCCGCGTTGCGGGTCGGCCTGGCGGCCCCATTCCGGCCGGCTTGCGCATGGAATCGCATCGTTCTCTTGCTCTTCGATCGTGAGTTCCACGCACACGCACGGACATCGCCTGCCCTGTGCATCTTTTGAGACGCATCGCTCCTCAGCCGGTGCCCTGAGCGTATCGAAGGATACGCACGGGAAATGACGTTCCTTGGGTCCAGGAAGTTGCGCGGGCGGCTTGCGGGGCGGCTTGCGCGATTTTGCCCTGAAAACGCAAAGACCCCTCCGGAGTTGTCCGGAGGGGCTTTGATAGGGGATGCGGCGGCGACCTACTCTCCCGGGAATCT
>JBDKGV010000059.1:0-16585 GCA_039798005.1 Fibrobacterota bacterium | reverse complement strand
GCCGACCTTGCCATCATCCTGATCGATGCCCGCAAGGGCGTGCTCCCGCAGAGCCGCCGCCACACCGCCATCTCCGCGATGCTTGGCATCCCGCACCTGGTCGTGGCCGTCAACAAGATGGACCTGGTAGGCTGGTCGCAGGAGGTCTTCGACAAGATCCGTCAAGACTACCTGGACTTCGCCAAGTCCGTGGGAGCCCGCGAGCCCGTGTTCATCCCGCTGTCGGCCCTCGAGGGCGGCAACGTGGTGGACCGCGCCGCAGAGACACCTTGGTATCAAGGCCCGACCCTCCTGCAGCACCTGGAGACCGTCGAGGTGGGCGAGACCGAGGTGGCGGCACCGTTCCGCTTCCCCGTGCAGCTCGTGATCCGCCCGGACCTCGACTTCCGCGGCTTTGCGGGCCGCATCGCGACAGGATCTGTCAAAGTGGGCGACACGCTGGAAGTGCTGGCCTCGGGTCGCACCTCCAAAGTCAAGCGCATCCACACCTTGGACGGCGACCTTCAGGAAGCCCACTTCCCGCAGTCGGTCACGATCCTCTTGGAAGACGAGATCGACATCTCGCGCGGCGACCTTTTGGTGAAGCACGGTGAAGCGCCGAACCAGGTGCGCGAGTTCGAGGCGGACATTGTGTGGATGGACCACCAGCCCCTGCGCACCGACCGTCCCTACTTCCTGCAGGTGGGTTCGCGCCTGGTGCGCGCCCAGGTCTCGAGGATCGTGTACCGCCGCGACATCGTCTCCTTGGAGAAGATGGATGCAAGCGAGCTGAGCCTCAACGACATCGCCCGCATCCGCATCCGCTCGGCCCAGCCGATCGCCCTGGATGCCTACGAGACCTTCCGCCAGACCGGCGCGTTCCTTTTGATCGATCCGGAGACCAACCAGTCCTCGGGATCGGGCATGATCGCCGCCGACCAGCCCGCCGAGCTTCGCAACGTGGTCTGGAGCGCCTCCCAGGTGGACCGTTCCGCCCGCGAGATCCGCAACGGCCACAAGGGCGGGGTGCTGTGGTTCACCGGCCTTTCCGGCTCCGGCAAGTCCGCCGTGGCTCGTGCCGTGGAGACCAAGCTCTTCGGACGGGGCGCCCAGGTGTACCTGCTCGATGGCGACAACCTGCGCCACGGTCTGAACCAGGACCTGGGCTTCTCGCCGGCCGACCGGACCGAGAACCTGCGCCGCGCCGCGGAACTGGCGAAGATCATGGCCGATGCGGGCTTTGTGGTGCTGGCCTCCTTCATCACCCCGCTGGAAAGTGATCGCACTCAGGTGCGGCATATCATCGGGGATGCCGACTACAAGGAGATCTTCGTCTCGACTCCGGTCGAGGAATGCGAGAAGCGCGACCCCAAGGGACTCTATGCCCGGGCCCGCTCCGGAGAGATCCCCCAGTTCACCGGCATCTCGGCTCCCTACGAGGCTCCGAAGGCCGCCGACCTCATGCTCCCGACCCACCAGTGGCCGTTGGACAAGAGCGTCGCCGCGGTGCTGGACCTGCTGGACCGCAAGTCCGTCCATCCGGGCGGCGAGGTGGAAGGGGCGGGCGAGGGGATCTGATACTTCCCGAACCCCTCTTGAGGAATGCGGCCCCGCTGACAGATTCTGTCAGCGGGGCCTTTTCATGCCAGCGGATCCCGGTAGATCCCGGGTGAGGAATCCGGGATCTCGATCGCCCCGACGGCGCGGCGGTAGTGCTCCACGGGACCGGCCCATCCGATGATCGCGTAGGCGTGGCCCAGTGCCTTGAGGGCATGGAGCGAAGTCAGCATCAAAGCCTTGCCGATGCCTTCCTTGCGACGGCTCTCCTCTACGCCGTAGGGGCCGAAGAAGCCGCGAGCCGTGACGTCGTGGCAGGCAAAGCCAAGGATGGTCCCGTTTTCGACGGCAAGGAGGCAGCTCACGGGCTGGCGGGAGAAGGCTGCTTCGCACTCGTCGGCCCAGCCTTGATCGAAGCGCGAGGCGATCCAGGAAGTGACCTTGGTGCGTTCGTGGGGCAGGGCAGCGCGGATCGCAATGCCTCGGGTCGCTAACCGTTGGATCTCGATCTCGGCGGAAGGCAATTCATACAGTTTGACGAGCAGATCAGACATCGGGGCTCCGGTGGGTTTTGGGAGGAACTCGCAGAAGTAGCTTTTCATCCAATGCGCACGCCTTTCCTGCATCGGATGATGTCCGGCATACCGCTGGCCTTGGTGCTGAGCTGCCTGGTCGGTTGCATCAGCCGTTCAACCCTGCTGGTTGAGCTGGATCCGCGAGGATTGTGGATCGACGGACGCAAGGCCGGACCGATGGTCATCAACCCCTCCGATGGTTATGTCGATTTTCCCGACAGCCTGTATCGACATGGCTCGGGCAATCCCCGGGTGGAACCGCTGTGGCGCTTCGTCTCCGGCAAGCATGCGCCCTCTCCCGTGGAACTGCGTTGCGATACGAGCCTTCCCTTCGTGCTGCTCAAGCCCCTGCTGCGTTCCTTGGCACAGGCCGGGATCGCGACGGTGCGGGTGTGCGACCGTCAGGGGCAGGGGGTGCAGACAAGGCTCTTGGATCCTTCGGAGGACAAGCCGCTGTTCAACGACAGTCTGATCCAGGTGCAGATCCTTGGCGACACGCTGCTGGTCGGTGCTGGCGTGGCCCCGACATCCCAGGTGCCGGGGCTGTCCGAGTCCTTTTCGCTGCAGCCCGAGCCGTTGGTGGAATGGTTGCCGGCTCCCGGAGAATCAAACCGAGTGTCTTGGATGTGGGCCGATTCGGTGGTGGTGACGCTGCGCCGGGATCGCAGGCAGGCAAGGCTCCTTGTGATCGAACCGCATCCGAAAGTGAGGATCGGGCAGCTGCTCGGGTTGGCCGGGCATCTGGCCAAGGGGGAGGGGGCCCTGCCTCTGGCGATCCTCGGGAATCTGCCCAGGTAGGTTTCGCTGCTGCACCTGGTCGAGGTGGTCAGGATCGGCATGGGTGTGATGCCATTCCATTTCAACAATGACAAATTCTGTCAAAGGGCGGGCGCCTCCCGTCCAGCCCTTCGACTCCGCTCAGGGACCGGTCGGGACCGGGCTGCCTGCCAAGCCTCCGCGATGCGGGGTCTTGGGCCTGCCGGCCGGCATCCCTGGCGCGACCGGAGGAAGTAGCTTTTGCTTCATGCGCCCCATCTTCCTACTCCCCATGGCAACACCCCCGTCGGGTCCGGACAGGCGTGTGCGGCGGGGCGATGCTCCGACGGCAGTGCATTCGCACCCGGGCTTCCGGTGTGTTCGATGACCGGGAGCGCTCCTGTCGGGCTGGATGGCGAGGTGATCGAGTCAGGCCCTGGCCCCATCGCGATGATGCGCAACCTGTGGCTTCTGGTGCTGGTTGCGACGGGCTTTCTGGTTTTCCTTTCGCAAGGGGGGCATACCGATGCCGCCGGAGATGCCATGGGTGGCGGGTTGGCTGCAATCCTGCCTTGGTTGATCGGGATGGGCATCAGCGTCCTGCATGCGATCGTGAGGTTGTTCAAGTATTCCGATGGCGAGGGAGCCTTCTTTTCCCTGCTCTTTGCCGTGTTGGGCAGTGTGCTGCTCTTCTTCGAAGCGAACCTCCTGCTGACGTGGCTGCGGTAGCCGTGATTTCCCTTTTGGTCTGCGAAAAGCCGTGGGGGAAACTGGGGTGAGGGGGATGTTCGGCCTCCCTTTGGCAATCGCTGTGAGCTGCCTTTTCGACTCGATGGCCTTGGCGCAGGATTCGATTTCTGCATACGATTCGACTTTGGCCCAGATTCAGCGGAACAAGTTCGATTGGCGCTTGGCCTGGGATTTCGACGGGGACGGGATCAACGATACGGTTTGGGACGAGTATTCCGGGGGTGGCCATTGTTGCTACACCCTCCAAGTGGGCTTGAGTCGAAGCCACAAGACCATCCGCCTGCCGTTTGAGATGGACGGCCATTATGTCGGCGGCCTGGACATGGGCATGCCGGATCATTTCGCCATCGGTCGCTTCGAGGGGTCGGCCTTCCCGCAGATCTTCATGGAGATCAACACCTACAACGACGAGAAATTCCCCATCTCCCGCAAGATGACGCGGCAATACGGGTTCCGGACCAATCGCATCCTCGTCTCCTTCGAGAACGGCAGGCTGAAGGTTCGGGACCGGAAGGTCACCATGCGCGAGGTGGTGGTCTACGGTTGCGGGAATTGTCGCTATTTCCTGGAAGCAAAGGGCGCTGACGTGGCGCCACGGTTGGACACCTTGCCCTCTCCCGTGGCGGGTTTGCGAAAGGTCCGGTATTCCTTTCCCATGTCCGTGAAGCGACCAAGGATCAAGGCCTGTCATGGGGACTTCTGCTTCACGCTCCCGCTCAGGGATTGCCAAGTGGACGGCGACACCTGCCGCAGTTCGCACACGCTTCGCCCCGATCTGGAGTCCCGAGGCGATTGAGCGGGCCTGCTTGGGCGCCTGCCGCCCGAAGGCGGCACCGGGCTGCCTGCCAAGCCTCGCCCCCGATCTAGCCGAGGGCGGGGTCTTGGGCCTGTCGGCCGGCATCCCTGGCGCGAGTTAGCTTTGAGGCATGACCCTCCTCGAAAGGCTGCTCTTTCCTCCGCGTCGCGCCGACACCCGGGCGCTGCTTCGTCGTGTCGAGGGTTTGACGGTTCTTGTCACAGGGGCCAGTCGAGGGATCGGCGAGGCTCTTGCGGCTCGGCTCGGGGAGGCCGGGGCGCACCTGATCCTGACCGCCCGATCGGAGGTTCGTCTTCGGGAGGTGAAGGAGGCGGTGGAGGCGCGCGGCGGAACCGCGGAGGTCCATGCGTTGGACCTGCGCGATCCGGTCGCCTTGGACTCCTTCCTTGAGGTGATGGGAACCCGTCGCATCGACGTGTTCGTGAACAATGCGGGAAAGTCGATCCGACGCTCCCTCCTCGATTCCCTCGATCGGGCCCACGATTTCGATCGGACCATGGCACTCAACTACCACGCTCCGGTGCGCCTGATGCTGCGCCTGATTCCGCACCTTGCCCAGAGCCGGGGGCAGGTCGTGAACGTATCCGCCTTGAATCTGCTCATGGTCCCGATGCCCCATTGGGCCGCCTACCAGGCGTCCAAGACGGCCTTCGACCAGTGGCTGCGCTGTGCCGTCCCGGAGCTTCGGGCGCTGGGGATCGCCGTGACCTCGCTCTACTTGCCGCTGGTGCGCACCGCGATGATCGAACCCACGCATGCCTACCGGAACGCGCCGGCCATGAGTCCGGACCAGGTGGCGCTCCTGATCTGCCGTTGCCTGGTCTCGCGCACCGCGCGCTGGATCCCGTGGTGGGCATGGCCTTTGGAAACCGGATCGATCCTGTTGCGCCCCTTGGTCGAGCGCATCTTTGCGCTTTCGTGCCGGAAGGGCCCCCGTGCGCCTGGCGCTTGAAAAACTGCGCCGGTCGGGGTTTCTCACTTTCCGAGGATTGACAGGATTTGTCGCGGCCATGCGTTCGGAGGGGGCTGGTCCGATGGCTCTCCTGCGGCTTGCTGCCCACCTCCATCCCAATCGTTTCGCGGCCTGCGACGAAGCCGAACGCACGACCTGCCGTGACCTGCTTTCATCGGTGCGTCGCTTGGCCCTCCATCTGCGCCACGTCGAAGGCCTGCGGGCAGGAGATCGGGTGGTGCTGCTTTGCCGCAACGGAATCGGAGCCGTCGAGGCGATCCTGGCCCTTTCGCGCATCGGGGTCGATGCACACCTTTGGAATGTGGATCTGAGTCCGTCCCAGTTGGAGCGACGACTTGAGGCCGGTGGATTCCGGCTTGTGATCGGGGATTCCGAGGTGCTGGCGCCGTTCGATCCCGCCCGGCATCCCGATCTGCGGATGCTTGAAGACCTGAGGACGGTCGCATTCCAAGGTCCTGTGATCGGACAGGAATTGTCAAAAATCAGGCCCGGAAGGATCGTGGTCGCAAGCGGCGGAACCAGCGGCAAGCTGCGGCTTGCCGTGAGGCGGCCGTCCTTGCGTGCCGTTCTCAGGCCTTTCCTTGGCTTGCTTGAGCGTCTGGAGCTCGATTCCTGCCGGAGTGCCCTGATCGTCACGCCCTTCTATCACGGCTATGGACTGGCCTTCCTTTTCGTGTGCCTTTTCCTCGGGGTGGAAGTTCATCTGGTCCGCCGGTACGCGACGAGGGCCGTCTTGGACCGGATCCGGGCCGATGCGATCGACGGGGCGATCCTGGTTCCGCTCATGCTCCAGCGGATGTGGACGGAAGACCCGGATGCGGTCGGCTCCATGCGGTTCCTGCTGTCGGGAGGTGCACGTCTTGATCCGTCACTTGCCTTGGAAGTTACGACGCGCTCCTCGGCGCGGCTCTTCGACCTGTACGGGTCGACCGAAGCCGGATTCTCGATCCTTGCAACCCCGGAGGACCGTGCGACAAGGCCGGGCACGCTGGGAAAGGCCATTCCCGGGGTGACGGTCCGGATTCGGGATGACCTCGGACAGGAATTGTCCAAGGGTAAGGTCGGACGGATCTGCGTCGAAAGCCCGTGGGCCATGGAGAACCGGGACCGGGCATGGGTGGATACCGGTGACCTGGGGAGAGTCGACGAGATGGGCTTCGTGCATTTGACAGGACGCGCGGACGATCGGATCGTGTCGGGCGGTGAGAACGTCCATCCCCAAGACCTTGAACGCGCCTTGCTGGACTGCCCTGACATCGCCGAGGCGGTGGTCCTGGGAGTCGAGGATCCCGAGTTCGGTCAGCGGCTTGCAGCCTTCGTCGCCCCTGCTTTGGCCTCTGACATTGATGCGGAAGAAATTTTGGCCTGGCTCAAGCCGCGTGTAGCGCGCTACCAGATGCCCGTGCGTGTCCATCTCCTCAAGGAGCTTCCGATGACCGCGGTCGGAAAGGTCGATCGGGCGATCCTGAGGAGCTTGTAAGGTTCCGGTATTGAGCGAATCGTCGTCAATTCTCGCCTCACCTCCGATTCCACGGTGATTATGTTCAATGCATGACTTCCCTGCGCTTGTGCCGTCAGCTGCCCACAGCATTGATTTCCCTCCTTTGCATCCTTGGATGTGACAAGGAAGACCCCGCATCCACTCCGGAACCCAAGGTGATTTTGACAAGTCCTGTTAAAATCAACGTGGGTGACACATGGCTGTACCGGAGGATGTTCATCAATGAGGGCGCGCGCAAGGCTTTGGGGGTTCCCGATACGATCGATTCCTACCGGTTCATTCGTGCCACGGGGGATACTCAGATCGAAGATATGCCTTTCATCCTGCTGGAAATTCGGGATCGGGATCGGGACAAGGACAGTGTATTCATCACCCAGAGCCGTTGCGCAGTGCATGTGGGTGATTCGGTGTTGATTCAGATTTCACTGAGCAAGCCGAAAAGCGGGTTCATGGGGGAACTCTTCGGTCGGGTTGCAGGGAATTCGATCGACAGCCTGTTGCAGCGCATCGGGCAAGATACCCAGAACGTCTTTGACGTGGTGACACCGCTTCGATTTCCATTGCGCCCGGGGCAATTGCAGACCTATCGGACCTCAGGAATCGGAATGAATGAGATGAGGTCGCTGCGTTATCTTGGGGAAGAACATGTCACGACCCCGGCTGGCAGTGTCTTGGGTTGGAAATTTGAAATGATCATGCCGGATTACTTCCCGAAGGATGTCCGGTATTTTCAATGGATCGGGCCGCATGGATTGCTCAAATACCATGTATACGGTGGGGTGAGCACGATCACAAAGGAGAATTCGGCAAGCGGACGCCTGGATTCCATCGTCAATTCAGAAATCGTCGAATACATGGGCACCGAGGACATCTCCGAGGACACTCTCCATCCTTGGAGTTGGTATCGGTGAGGATCGGGTGATGCTTTCAGTTCGATGACAGATTCTGTCACCTTCCCTCAATCTCCCGGGGTTTCATCCCTCGAAGCCGGCATCAACGGCCCGCACCCGCTCACCAATGAACCACCTCGCAGCACCGCTGCGGGATGGTCCATTGAGATGGATACCCACCAGGGTCAGGCCTTGGCGGCTCCGAAGTGGCCCAGCAGGTTCGAGATCCATTCCTTGAGCTCGGGGCGCTTGACCACGGCGTCCAGGAACCCGTGCTTGAGCAGGAACTCGGCGCGCTGGAACCCGTCGGGCAGGGCCTGGCGGATGGTCTCGCGGATCACGCGCTCACCGGCGAAGCCGATCAGGGTGCCGGGTTCGGCGATGTTGACATCGCCCAACATGGCAAAGCTCGCCGTGACGCCACCCGTGGTGGGGTTGGTCAGGAGCGAGATGTAGGGGATGCCCTTCTCGTTCAGGAGGCCGATGAGAGCCGATGTCTTGGCCATCTGCATGAGCGAGTAGGTGCCTTCGTGCATGCGTGCGCCACCCGAGGCCGAAAGGACCAGCGCGGGCGCGCCGGTCTCGAGGCTGCGCTTGAAGCAGCGCGCGATCTTCTCGCCTTCCACCGAACCCATCGAGCCGCCCAGGAAGCGGAAGTCCATCACGGCCACCGAGATCTCGCGCCCGTCGATGCGACCGACGCCGCCGATCACGCCCGAGAGCTGGCCGGTGGACTTCTGTGCGGACAGGAGGCTGTCCTTGTACTTCTTCTTGGCGGAGAAATTCAGGGGATCGGAGGGGGAGAGGCCGGCATCGAGCTCCTGGAAGGAGCCTTCGTCGAGAATCAACCGCAGGTATCCGTGGGCATCAAGCCGGTCGTGGTGACCGCAGGCGGGGCATACGTTCCAGCCCACTTCCCAATCGACCTTGTAGACGACTTCCCGGCAGGCCTCGCACTTGACGAACAGGTTCTCGGGAAGCTCGCGCTTCTCGGGGGTGTCGATGCCGCTTTTCGTACGTCCGAACCAATCAGCCACGATGGGTCTCCTTCAGGATGGCGGCCGCGGCCGCGAGTTGGTTGGCCACGGACTCGGGTCCGGTGCCGCCTTCGATGTTGCGCCGGGAAAGGGCGGTCTCGAAGGATAGTTTCTGTCGCAACTTGGCGCCGTGCGGAACCTCGTTCCACGGCTCGTCCGGAAGATCCAGGAGTCCCTTGCCGCTGCGGGTCGCGTGTCCCACGAGGGTGCCGACGATGTGGTGCGCGTCCCGGAAGGGGATGCCTTCCTCGACGAGAAAATCGGCGAGATCGGTGGCAAGCAGCAGGTCGGTGAGCTTCCTGCGCATGGTCTCGGGGTGGAAGGTGCCTTCGGCAAGCGCCCCGGCGAACACATCCAGCAGGATCTGGACCGTCTCGGCCGAATCGAAGACCGGCTCCTTGTCCTCCTGAAGGTCGCGGCTGTAGGTGAGCGGCGCGCCCTTGGTGCAGGTCAGGAGGGAGGTCAGGTTGCCCACCAGACGTCCGCTCTTGCCCCGCACGAGCTCGAAGGTGTCGGGATTCTTCTTGTTGGGCATCATCGACGAGCCGGACGTGTAGCGGTCCGAGAAGGTCACGTATCCGAATTCGCTCGCTGACCACATCACGAAGTCCTCGGCGTAGCGGGAGAGCGTGGTGCCCAGGATCGCGCAGGCGGAAAGGAATTCCAAGGCGAAGTCGCGATGGGAGACGCCGTCCATCGAGTTCTCGGTCACGCCCTCGAAGCCAAGCTCCTCGGCGACCTTGCGGCGGTCCACCGGAAAGGAGGACCCGGCCAAGGCGCCCGAGCCGAGCGGATTCTTGCCGGCGCGCAGGCGCGCCTGCTCGAAGCGGGCGATGTCCCGCTCCAGCACCCAGAAGAGGGACAGCAGATAGTGCGCCAGCACCACGGGCTGGGCCTGCTGCACGTGGGTGTATCCGGCCATCACGGTGCCGGTGTGGGCGTTGGCCTGGGCAAGCACCGCGGCTTGCAGCTTGCGCAAGGCCGTCACGATCACGGTGCAGTTGTGCCGGATGTAGAGGCGGAATCCGGTGGCGACCTGGTCGTTGCGGGAGCGCCCGGTGTGGAGCTTCTTCCCGGCGGCGCCGATGCGCTCCGAAAGCACGCGCTCCACGCCCATGTGCACGTCCTCGTCGTCCTGGTTCCAGAGCATCGCACCCTTTGCGATGTCGGAGAGGATGCCTTCCAGACCGGTGACGATCGATTCGCATTCGGCCTTGGACAGGACGCCTAGGCGCTCGAGCGAACGGGCATGGGCCTGGCTTCCGGCCACATCGAAGGGCAGGAGCTTCTGGTCGAAGTGGATCGAGAAGGAGAGCGCGCGCAGGGCGTCGCTCATGCCGGTCTCGAAGCGTCCGGCCCACATCGCGGTTTTGACGGATTCTGTCATTTGATCTCCTTGATCAGGAGCTGGACCGTTCGCGTGCCGCGGAACTCGTTCCAGCCGGGGACGAATAGAATATGCACCCGCTCGCCGGTGTTGAGCGACTTGATCAGGTGCCCTTGGGAAAAGGCGATGCCCTCCATGACCGCCGACCCTTGGGCCACGCGCACCTTGAGGTGCCGCCCGCCGTCACCGACGGCCGAGATCCACAGGAGCTCGGCTTCGGCGCATTCGAAGAGGGGAGCCGGATTGGCCTGCCCGAACGGCTCCATCCGCTCCAGGAACTCCATCAGCTGGTGATCCACTTGAGCAAGCGGAATGTTCACATCGGCGGTCAATCCACCGGGTGCGATCGGGGCCTTCAAGGCCTCCTCGGCGGCGGCCAGGAACTGCGAACGGAACTCCGCCACGTTCTCGCGCCGGATGGACATGCCGGCGGCATGGCAGTGCCCGCCCCAGCGCTCCAGCAGGTGGGCGCATCCGGTGATGAGGTGATGGAGATCGACACGGCCTCCGGAGCGGGCCGAACCGCGCAACTCGCCGGGCCGGGCCGGGTCGGGAGCCAGGATCGCCACCGGGATGCCATGGACCTCCGCGACGCGAGCCGCGACGATGCCGCTCACGCCTTCGTGCCAAGAGTCCCCGGCAAGGACATGGCCGACGGGGATGCCGTCCTTGGACTCCGCGGCTGCGATCTCCTGGGCTTCGCGGGTGATGCGCTGGTCGAGCGCCTGACGCTCCCGGTTGAGGGCGTCGATCTGACCGGCGAGATTGCGGGCATGCTCGGCGGAGGTCGATGTCAGGAGGCGGATCGCGACTTCACCACGACGCATGCGTCCTGCGGAATTGAGGCGAGGGGCGATCTTGAAGCTGATGTCGCCCAGGCGCGGTGCCGTCCCCGCCTGGAAGCCGGCGGTCTGGAAAAGGGCGCGCATGCCGGGCAACGGACGCTCGGTCCATTCCTTCAGCCCCAGACGGACCAGGGCGCGGTTCTCGGAAGTCAGAGGGACCATGTCGGCGATGGTGGCCACGGCGACCAGTTGCAGCAGCCGATTGGGGTTGGCCCCCTCGGGAGTGCCCAGCCGCTGGTACAGCGCTTGGATCAGTTTCCACGCCACACCGGCACCGCTGATTCCCTTGTTGGGATAGGCGCAACCCTCCTGCTGTGGATTGACCACGGCGGCGGCGGCGGTCGGGAAGGTGCCTTCCCCGGGCAGGTGGTGGTCCGTGACGATGACGCCAAGGCCACGGGCACGGGCGCGTTCGACCTCCGGGCCCGCCGTAATGCCGGTATCCACCGACAGGACCCATTTGGCCTTCGGGTCCTTGAGGGTGATGTCGCCTTCGATCCCTTCACCGCGTTCGCACCGGGAAAGGGACGCGTCGGTCAGGCCGTAGCCTTCGCCATCACGGCGGGGAAGGGTCCATCCGACTTGGAATCCTGCCCGTTGCAAGCCAAGATAAAGGATTGCGGTTCCCGTCATGCCATCGACATCGTAATCGCCGTGGACCACGACGGTTTCCCCGTTCCAACGGGCCTTGGAGAGGATCTCGACCGCTTCGTCGATGCCTTTCATCGCGGTGGCGGGCAGCAGGGCCGCATCGAGGTCGGCCGGATCCCAGGACAGAAATTGACGAATCTCCTCCGGAGTCTGGCAGCCGCGTTTGGCAAGGAGAGCGGCAATCGGAGCAGGAAGCTCCTGGGCCTGGTCGGGCGCGAGATTTTCAGGCAACAGGTGCACTTTCGAGATGAAGAGTCAGAACAAGACGGGACAAGGCCATCGATGGCTTGCAATAGTGGTCGATATCGCGGATGCATTGCTCCAATCCGCGTCGCAGGGCTTCGAGACGATCCAAGGCTTCGAGATCCTGGTCGCAGGAGAGGACTTTCTGGCGCAAGAGCAGAAGCGAAGCCTCCAGGATCTCCTGGATGGGACGGCGCTCCTTGGCACCCACCTCGGGCGCCTCCTCGATCCAGCCCAGCGCCTTGTCGGGGCTGCTGGACATGCAGGCCGTCAGCCACTCCTGGGCGCGTTCACGCACGGCGCGGGACGATGCGCTGGCAAGCCGCATGGCAAGGCCGGGGCGGCCTTGGGAGAGCTCCGCCGCCTCTTGGCAGGCATCGGGGGCGATTCCCCGGGCGGTCAGGAAATCGATCGTTTCGGTCAATGTCCAGGAGGGGACCTGCACGAGGGCGGCGCGCGAACGGATGGTCGGCAGGACATGGTCGGGCGAGGGCGCGGCCATCAGGAAATGCACCCCGGCGGGCGGCTCTTCCAGGAGCTTCAAGAGCGCGTTGGAGGAGCTTTGGTTCAGGCTTTCCGCGTGAGGCATCAGGATCACCCGGCGAAGCGATTCGGAACGTCCCAAGGCAAGGGCCATGCCGCGAACTCCGGCGGTCATCATGGGGTAGGTCGGTGTGGTCCCTTCACCGCCCACCGGGATCTGGGCCGAGCGCGGGGGCACGGCGGCCATCCATGGGTCCTGCAGGATCTGGGCGGGACCATAGGGCTCGATCTTGGTGGCCATGTCCTCGGAGACCTGGGGGAGAAGCCACTGCACGCGCGGGTGTCCGTGCTCGAACATCTTGCAGTCGGGACATTTCCCGCAGGCGGTGAGGTCGGAGGTGTCGCGGCAGACCAGTGCCTTGGCGATCGAGACCAGGATCGGACGGATGCCCACGCCGTGAGGTCCGCAGAAAAGCAGGCCTTGCGGAAGGTGGCCGCGGCGGTGAGCCTCGGAGAGCTTTGCCAAGGCATCGGCCGCACCGGCAGATCTCGGATCGTGGTTCATCGTGTCAGCCATTCCAATGGATCCAGGGCGGACAGGCCCTTGCGAAGCTCAAAATACAACATTGCACCGCTGTTGGACTCTTCGCTCCCGGCCAAGGCGATCTGCTTGCAGGGCGTCACGCTTGCCCCTTCGCGCACCAGCACCTTGGAAAGGTGCCCGTACAGCGTGAAATAGCCGCCCGGGTGCTCGATCACGACCGTGGTGCCTCGGCCAGGCAGATGCAGGATGGCCGCGACCTGGCCGCCGGAGGCGCTGACCACGGGCTGGCCTTGACTTGCCGTCACCTCGATGCCCAGATTGCGTGTGGTGGTTCCCAACACGGCGTTTTTCTGCAGTCCAAAGCGCGACAGGATCTTGCCGCGCACAGGCCAGCACATGCCCGATCGCGCCGGAGCGGCCCCTTGAGGAACGCTCGGAGGGGGGCGGGCGACCACGATGTCCGGTTCCGGCTCGGGCAACGGCGGCGGCTTGGGCTTGGGTTTGGACTTGTCGGCAGGCTTGTCCTTTTCCCGCAATTTTTCCTGGGCCAAGCGCTCCTTTTCCTTGCGGTCGCGCTCCTTGCGATCCTTGGCGCGTTTCTCGTTCTCCTTCTTGGCCGCCGCTTGGGCTTCCTTGTAGCGCTTTTCCTCTTCCTGCCTGCGCCGTTCCAGGGAACGCAAAAGCTGTTCGATCGCCGCTTGGGAGGCCTCCAATTGCTTCAAGCGCGTCCGCTCCGCCTCCGCCTTGTCCTGGAGGCGGGCAAGCTTGATCTCCTCGCCTTGGCGCGACTGGCCCAGGGCGGCAAGCTCCTCGCTCTTGGCCGCCTCGACCTCGGCAAGTCCGGCGACCCGGCGCTTGTGATCATCGACCCGTTCGGAAAGGATCTCACCGCGCTCCTTGACTTGGCCCAAGAGGCGCTTGTCCTCGTTGACGATGGCTTGGAAAGCCTTGCGACGCTTGAGCCAAGCCTCCGGATTGTCCTGACCCAACCAGGCAAGGCCCGGATTCGGTCGGCCACGCATCCAGATCCGGCGCACCCGCTTGGCCAGGAGCTGACGGCGTTCCGTGAGATTCTCCTGGGCGATGCCGAGGTCTTCCTGCGAGGCGATCAGCAGTTTCCGGTACCGTTCCTGGGCCGCATCCAACCGTTCCAGGACCAGCTTCCCGAGCCGTTCGTTCTCGCGGATCTGGGCCACCGATTCGGCCTGCTTCACCGTCTGGCCTTCCAGCTCCTTGACCTTGCGGCGTCCTTCGGATAGTTGCTTGCGCAAGGCCTGAAGTTCCGACTTTTGTGCCTGGATTTCCTGCTCCATCTCGCGCGTCACGCGGGCCGTGACGGCGACGGAGAGGGCAAGCACCAGGAAGGTCAGGAGCGATGTCTTCAACGCACCGACCGCCGGATGGTCCACCAGCCGCTCAATGCCCCGAGGAGGGATGCGAATCCGATCACGAGGATTCCACTTTGCAGGGCCCACGCCGATTCAAGCGGCAAGGGAAGCGGAAAATACCGCGCCATCACCCAAAGGCAGGTCCAAGGAAGGACGGTGGCGACCAGCCCGCCCAAGGCACCCTGAAGGAGGCCTTCGGCGGCGAACGGGATCTCCATGTGCCACGGGCTTGCTCCGCAAAGCCGCATGTTGTCGATCAGGGCATCGCGCGCTCCCAGCGAGAGGGAGATCGAGTTGTGGACGATACCCAGAAGGACCAGGGCAAGCAGGGCGGCCGTTCCGAGCGCGAGGCGCCGCGCCCAACGCTCCAGTTGCTCGACCTGTTCGAGCGATCCTTGGGGAGAGCGCACCTCCTCGGCTTGGGGGAGGGCCTTGAGGGTATTGACAATTCTTGTCACCTCTTGAAGGTTCCCCGAACCGGCGCGGATCCGTACGCTTGCCGGGAGCGGATTTTCCTCCAGCGCCTCGAGCATTTCCGGCCCGAATTCGCGCTGGAAGGCGTCCCTGGCATCCAAGGCCGAGACGAAAAGGACGGAGTCCACACCGGGGATGGCGCTGGCCTTGGCGATCACGGCCTGGGGGTCCGAACCGTCCCGCAGGTAGGTTTCGATCCAGCCATGGGTGGCGCGTTGGGTTGAAGCCCAAGCACCGAAGGCCTGCCATGCGTACAGGAAGACGAACAGGACCGAACACGACAGGCCGATGCTCAGGGTCGCCGCCACGGCGACCCGTCGCGACCGACGGAATCCGCGCAAGGACTCCGAGGCCAGCCAGCCGATCTGGCCGACCCAGGTTCCACCACGACCCGACATCTACCCTTCCTTGCGGGGGGCGATGTTCTGGAAGCGGCCGGTCTGGGGATAGTAGAGCTGCCATGCGACCATGCTCCATCCGGCGGCCGGGGCGGTGGCCTGCAGGATGGAGGCTTGCCTTCCGTTGTTGATCTCGGGAAGCAGACGTGGCAGGACCTGTTGGGCCAAGGCCTTCTCCGGATCGAAGTCGGGGAGGGAATTCACCCAGCGCAGCAAGGGCTCCTCGCCGGTGACCATGCGGGCGTGGAGATCCACGAGGGATGGATCGACATCGCAATTCCCCGCGCAACCAAGCCAGATGGCAAGATGGGAGTCGCGCGCCAAGGCGCGCAATTCGCGCAGGGCGGTGGTGCTTGCGGAACCTTGGCTGAAATCGTCAAAGCCATCCAGGACAAGCAGACCGGGAAGCGCCGCCAAGGCCTCGTCCGATTCGCGCAGGTCGCGAATCTCCTTGGTCAGTCCATCAATGGTCTGCTCGGCGGACACCAGCGACACCAGCGGGGCGCGCTTGAACTGGCTGCGCAGTTGGGCTTGGGCCGAAAGGGCGTTGGCTGGCGAGGAAATGCCTTCGATTTCCTCGATCGGTTTGGCGGTATGCCGCTCGATGGCGCGCGCCCAGAAATCGCCGGGACCAAGCCGGGTGCTGGCGAAGAATCCCAGGATCTCGGCCTGGCGCAGCAGGTTCTCAAGGGAGATCGCCAAGTAGTCCTGCACCAGCTTGTACGAGGTGCTGGTGATCAGGGAGATCTCTCCCGGGCGGGATCCGCCGCCCAGTTTTGCCGACAAGCTCTTGGATGTCCATGGCAGGTGCCAGAGATGCCTGACGCGGCGCTGGTAGCTGTCCCGGGCGAGGGTCTCCAAGGCTTCGATCTGACCCTTGGCCTGTTTCCCCTCGTCGGTTTCGATCTTGAGGGGAGCGCCCTTCGGGAGAATGCCGGTGCCTTCCTCGAAGGATTCCTCTCCAAACCGGGTGTGATCCTCCCATTCGGTCACCAGACCATCCAGCCGAGGCATTCCGATCGTGGCGGTGCCGCTGGTCTTGGCCTGGTGCGCCAAGGGCTTGCCGGCGTGGAGATCGGAAAGCATCTGCTCCAACGCGGCATCGGGCATTTCGGCAGGGGCGTAGAGGCGCCGGCCGGGAAGTTGCACATTGCCGCTGATTTGCGAGATGCCGATGGGGGGATCGAAGAGTTCCGGGCCGGAGCGGGGCAGGATCTCGAAATGGTCCTTCTCCTCGCTGTTCATGGCATCCCGGCAGGTGTCCTCGAACTTCCCGAACAGGATGCGGGCGGCTTCCGGGCTGCCGAATTTCCGCAACGGGGTCGGATGGATCGGGA
>JBDKGV010000058.1:0-16596 GCA_039798005.1 Fibrobacterota bacterium | reverse complement strand
AGATGGTCGATATCGTCGATGTAAGGAATGAATTCCACACCGTCGGCACGCTTCATCTTGCCGTTGTAGAGACCGACCAGGTAGCGCATGACGGCCATGAAATCGTCATGGGTCATGATGCGGGTGGGCATCGCGACCTTGAGATCCAGGCGGCTGTTCATGCGGTAACGGCCGACTTCGCCGAGGTCGTAGCGCTTGTCGTCGAAGAACAGGCGGTCGAGCAGCTGCTTGGCGGCATCGGGGCTGGGCATGTCGCCCGGGCGGATGACCGAGTAGATCTTGCCAAGAGCCTCGTCTTGCGTCGAGGTCGTGTCGGCATCCAAGGTGTTGAAGATGACGGGATCGTTGTCCACGTCGGCATCGACCAGCAGGATCTCTTCGATTCCGGCTTCGTCGATGTCTTCCAAGTCACCATGCTCGAGGAGCTGGTTGGCTTCGAAGAGCACTTCGCCGGACTTGCCGTCGATGACGTCGGCAGCCAGCACGACACCCTTCCACTCGTCCTTGGTCTTGATCTCGTTCTCGGCAAGAGCCAGAAGATCAGACACCTTGGCGGTGTTGGTCGGGTAGAACAGCTTGAGAATCTCCTCGTTGCTGCCATAGCCGATGGCACGCAGGAGGATGGTCGCCGGCAGCTTGCGCCGACGGTCGATGTTGATGTACATGGCGTCATTCACGTCCACCACGAACTCCACCCAGGAGCCGCGATAGGGAATGATGCGCGCCTTGAGCAGGCGCTTGCCATTGGGGTGGAACTCCTCGTCGAAGGAGACACCCGGGCTGCGGTGCAGCTGGGAGACGACGACGCGCTCGGCGCCGTTGACAATGAAGGTGCCGTTCTCAGTCAGAAGAGGGATGTCACCGAAGTAGACATCGTTCGTGATCTTCTCCTGGAACTCGCGCTCGTCGCCTTCGCCTTTGTAGACGTTGAGGGACAAAGTGGCGCGCAGCGGAGCGGCATAGGTCATGCCACGCTCCTGGCACTCAGGAATGCTGTACTTGGGCACACCGACGGTGTAGCCTTCGTAGCACAGTTCGTAGTTGCCCTTCACATCCACGATTGGGAACGCATCCTGGAAAACCGCTTCCAGACCTTCCACCTTCCGACCCCTCGCCAGCGTATCCATTTGCAGGAAGCGCTTGAAGGAATCCAGCTGGACTTCCAGCAGGAAGGGAATTTCCATCGAGTATTTGCTTTTCGCGAAGCTCTTACGGCCAGTCATCGATCCGCCTCGTGAAGGGGTGCCCCGGAAAAAATGGCTCCGGTCGCCTTACAAGCACAAACAAAAAAATGCCCCGGGCTCATCATCAGATGAGCCCTTGGGGGCTTTGCAATCGCGCTAAGCGCAATCACCCGAATTACTTCAGGGTGACCTTGGCGCCAGCTTCTTCCAGCTTCTTCTTGATGCCTTCGGCGTCAGCCTTGGCAATCGCTTCCTTGACGGGCTTGGGAGCGCCGTCGACCAGGTCCTTGGCTTCCTTGAGGCCAAGACCGGTGACTTCGCGCACAACCTTGATCACGCCGATCTTGTTCGCGCCGGCTTCAGCCAAGATCACGTCAAACTCGGTCTTCTCTTCTTCGACCACGGCAGCGGCTGCAGGAGCAGCGGCCATCATGACGCCGCCAGCGGCAGCTTCAAGACCGTGAACGTCCTTCAGGTACTCGGAGAGCTGGCGAGCCTGGACGAGGGAGAGAGCAACGATCTTGTCGCCAAGATCCTTGATTTCAGCGGCGAATTCCTTGACATCGGACATGTTATTTTCCTTTTAAGGGTGTGTTTGATGGGTGGTAGCTAAAAGAGGCTCAGGCGTTTTCTTCGACAGTGGCGTCGGGAGTGACGTCAGCATCAAAACGCTTGATGAATGCTTCGACCTGACCGGCGATCTTGGAGCCCGGACCCTTGATGAGGCCGACGAGCGTGGATCCCGGAGACAGGAAGAGCTGGATGACGGAGGCCTGGAGCTCGCGCTTGCCGGGCATCTTCGCAACGTCGCCGATGGCGTTGCCGCCGAGGGTTTCGCCGTCGATGAAGGTCACCTTGGAGGCCAGAAGATCCTTGTTGGTCTTCTGGAACTCGACGATAATGCGGGCAGGAGCGATCGGATCGTCCTTGGTGCCAACGAGAATCGCGGTGGGCTTCTCAAGATGCGCGTCGAGTGCGGTCACGCCGGCGGTGTGCAGAGCACGCTGGATCAGCGTATTCTTGGCAACGCGGTAGAAAATCCCGGCCTTGCGCAATTCCTTGCGCAAAGTGGTATCCTGGGCAACCTTGATCTTGGCGAAGTCGACCAAGAAGATCGATCCAGCCTCTACGAGAGCCTGGTCGAGCGTCTTTACGGTCGAGGACTTGGTTTCCTTGCTGATCATGTCAGTGGTCCCCTCAGATCCTGGCCACGGTCAGCTCAATCGAGAGACCAGGGCTCATGGTGGATGCGATGGTGATGCTCTTGACGTAAGTGCCCTTGGAGGTCTGCGGCTTGGCGCGGACGACGGAGCGGATCAGAGCATGGGCGTTCTCTTCCAGCTTCTCAACCGGGAAGGAGAGCTTGCCGAAACGCGCGGAGACGTTGGCACCCTTGTCGACGCGGTAAGCGATCTTACCAGCCTTGAGTTCCTTGACGATCTCGGTGACGTTCAAGCCCACGGTGCCGTTCTTCGGCGAGGGCATGAGGCCGCGAGGACCGAGGATACGAGCCAGCTTGCCGACGGTGGTCATCATGTCCGGAGTGGCCACGACGACGTCGAAGTCATACCAGCCGCCCTGAATCTTCTCCACGAGCTCGTCGTTTCCGACGAAGTCGGCGCCAGCGGCCTGAGCCTCGGCAACCTTCTCACCCTTGGTGAACACCAAGACGCGGACAGTCTTGCCCGTGCCGTGTGGCAGCACAACCGTGCCGCGAACGACCTGGTCGGAATGTTTGGGATCTACACCGAGGTTGAATGCCATTTCGACGGTCTCGTCGAACTTGGCAAACTTGTTCGCCTGCAGAAAGGCGATGGCCTCGGGAAGAGTCCAGATGGAGCGGTCAGCCAGCTTTTCGGCGACAGCGCGGTACTTCTTGCCTTGCTTCATGAATCCCCCTTACCCTTCGACCACGAGGCCCATGCTCACGGCGGTGCCGCGAACCTGGGATGCTGCGGACTCGACGGACAGGCAGTTGAGGTCAGGCATCTTGATCTTGGCGATCTCCTGGACCTGGGCTTCCGTCACCTTGCCAACCTTCTTACGGTTCGGCTCACCCGAGCCCGACTCGATACCCGCGGCCTTCTTGAGAAGGACCGGGACCGGGGGGGTCTTGGTGATGAAGGTGAAGGAGCGGTCTGCATACACCGTGATCACGATGGGGATGATCATCCCCTTCTGATCCTGCGTGCGGGCGTTGAACGCCTTGCAGAACTCCATGATGTTCACGCCCTTCTGACCCAGGGCGGGACCCACCGGGGGCGACGGATTTGCCGCTCCCGCAGGAATCTGCAATTTGATATAGCCGGTAATCTTCTTGGCCAAAAGCCTGCCTCCCGGTTGTCCCCTCAAAACCCGGCATCAGGCTGAGGAGGTCGCATTATACGACGATGTGAATACGAAAAGGAACGGCAAATTTAGAAGGTGCGTCAAGAATTGCAAGGGGGTGTGGTCAAAGTATTTACGAATAAGTTCAGACAGCGCACACCACCTGCTTTTTCGGGCTTCATTCCGGCCTTCAGGCACCTGCAATCGCCCGATGAACGACTACTTTCAAGGGCGTGAAGTCCGTCATCCTCATCGGAATGCCCGGCTCGGGCAAGAGCACAGTGGGTGTCCTCCTGGCCAAGCGCATGCGCCGAGGCTTTGTGGACACGGACCTTATCCTGCAGGAACGCGATGGCCGACCGCTTCAGGAGATCCTCGACAACGACGGGCCGGAAGGATTCATCCGCCGCGAAGAAGAGCTGCTTCTGGACTTCATCCCGCACGGCGAGATCGTCGCCACCGGCGGCAGCGTGGTCTACAGCAATCGCTTGATGCGGCATTTCTGCCAACACGGCATCATCGTGTTTCTCGATGTTCCCGCTCCGGTCCTGCTGCCGCGACTGTCCAACCTGGACACGCGCGGCGTGGTGCGACGCGGCGGTCAAACGGTGCAGGATCTGTGGGACGAGCGCGACCCGCTCTACCGCCAATGGATGCAAGTGCACATCGACAACTCGCTGGACAACCACGAATCCGTCGTGAACTCCATCGCCGTCCACCCCGACATCCTGGGCTGAGTTTTCGCGCCAGCCGGACACAGGGCCGCGCAGCGGGTGCCGACGGCACCGAGCCGACCAGGCGAGCCCGGCGGAGGGCGGCCCCCCGACTCGGGAGGGAGTTGAATCGCAGATGCGAAGGGGGGAGGCGCCCAACTCCTGTCGCGTTAGTACCTTCAGAAGGTGATTCAGTTTCTTCATGTGACCCATACCTACGAAGGCGGATTTCGCGGCGTCGAAGACGTCACGTTCCGCATTGATCAGGGCGAATTCGTCTTCCTGACCGGCCAAAGCGGTGCCGGGAAATCGACGGTTCTCAAGCATGTGTACATGGAGGAGTTTCCGGATCCGGTGCGGGGTGGACGCGTGCTGGTCACCTTCACCAACGGTCGGGTCTTCGACTCCACCAAGGCGAACCGTGCGGCCATCCAGGATTTGCGCCGTCACGTCGGGACGGTGTTCCAGGATTTCCGTCTTCTCAACGACCGCGATGTCTGGGAAAACGTCGCATTCCCCCTGCGGGTGGCGGGCTTTGGCGGGCGCCACCTGAAAAGCCGCGTGGACGATGTGCTGGAACAGGTCGGCATGGCGCACAAGCGACGCAACCATCCTCGGGAACTGTCCGGTGGTGAGCAGCAGCGCGTCTCCATTGCTCGCGCCGTGGCTCCGGAGCCCTATATCGTGTTGGCCGACGAGCCCACCGGCAATCTCGATCCCGAGAACGCGTCCGGGGTCTTGGAGCTGTTTCGCAGCCTCCACGATCGAGGCACGACCATCGTGATGGCCACCCACGACCAGGAGTTGCTGCGCCGCTTTCCCATGCGCCGCATCACTTTGGAACATGGGCACTTGCTCCATCGGGAGTTTGCATGAGACAATGGCGAACCAACAGGAGTTGACATCATGACCGGCCCAGAAGATTCGCTGCTCGACGCATTCAGCAAGGAATTCCCGGAAATCGCCATGCCCGGAGGCATGTCGCCTTTCCTGGACGACCATTCCCCCATTCCCGCGACCAACCAACCGCCACCCCAAGGCCCTGCAGCCTCCGCCACCCAAAGCTTGAGGCGCACCCCTTCGGACAACATTTCCCATTTTCCGCCGACCCAGCAGACACCTCCCATGTCCAACGGCATGCTGCCCCCGGTCGCTCCGATGCGCAAGGCATCCAATGCTTCTCAAGTGGATGCCGGGGATTCCATCTCCTCGCTTTCCTTCGGCGGCCAGATGGGTGAGGATCCTTTCGGAAACCATTCCTCCGGAATCTCGCCCCGCCCCGCAGCGGCATCCGCCAACGACCCTTTGGCCAAGCTCAACGCCATCCTGTTCACCAGCACCGACCACTTCCAAGGCCGCATGGTGGAAGCCTATCTCGGTCCGGTCGATGCCCAAGTCGTGGTTCCCGCCGAAGTGCTTTTTGCCAACGACACGCCCCAAGGCAAGTTCGGACGCTTCAAGGCCGCTCAACTTCGGCTCAAGCAACTCACCCAGTTGGCCCAGCTGGAACTGCGCAACGAAGCGATGAAGCTGGGCGCCAACGCCCTCTTGCGCGCCAACCTGCAGCAAAGCTCCATCGGCAACGCCATCATCCTCACCTACACGGGAACTGCGGTCCGATTGGCGGTTTGATCGTTCCGCTCCTGCCGCAGGACTGCAAGCGAAGTACCTTGGCTCCCGACATGAGCACCGACATCCAGAAGACCAGCCTTTCCGACCTGACCCAGCCCGAACTCGAGACCTGGCTCACCGAGCTGGGGCAGCCTCGATTCCGTGCCGCCCAGGTTCAGGAGTGGTTGTGGCGCCACTTGGCCACCAGCATCGACGAGATGACCAACGTCTCCAAGGACTTGCGCCGGGTGCTGGCCGAGCACGCCGAGGTGGGCGTCCTGAACGTGGTTGACGAACAGGTCAGCGTGGACGGCACCGCCAAATGGGCGTTCCAGGACGCCAAGGGCCTGAAGTTCGAGACGGTTCTGATCCCCGACGAAGACCGTCGGACCGCCTGCATTTCAAGCCAGGTCGGATGCGCGATGGGCTGCACCTTCTGCCGCACGGGCCTGATGGGCTTGGTGCGCAACCTCACCGCCGGCGAGATCGCACAGCAGGTCGCGCACGTGCGCCGTTACCTCGCGGCGACGGACCAGCCACCGCTTTCGAACATCGTCTTCATGGGCATGGGCGAGCCGATGCAGAACTTGGGCAATGTCCTGTCTGCCTGCAAGATCCTGACCAATCCGAAGGGGATGGGCATGGCTCCACGTCGCATCACCATCTCGACATCGGGCTTGGTGGAAAAGATCGCCGAGCTGGGCGACCAGGCCCCTCAGATCCATCTGGCCATCTCGCTCAACAGCTCGAACAACGCCATGCGCAACGAGGTCATGCCCGTCAACAAGCGCCACGACATCCAGGAATTGCTGGCCGCGGGTGATGCGTGGAGCCGCAAGACGGGCTGGCCCGTGACTTACGAATACGTATTGATCGGCGATGTGACCTGCACCCCCGAGGCGGCCCACGAGGTCGTCGATCTGCTGCGCCACCGCAACTGCAAGCTCAATCTGATTCCCCTCAATGCCGCCGACGACATCCCGATGCGGGCCCCCGAGGAATACGAAGTGGACGGGTTCGACCAGATCATCCGCGCCTCGGGAATGACCGTATTCCGCCGCAAACCCAAGGGGCAGGACATCCTGGCCGCTTGCGGACAGTTGGCCCGCAAGGAAAGCGGACGCGATGCCGTGAAGGCGGGGCTGGTCGAGGAATGACAGATTCCGACAAATCCGAGATCGAGGCCAGGCACCGCGCGCGGATGGTGAAGATCCAGGCCGCCCACCAGGCTCGGCAGGCCAAGGCCACCGGCGAGAAGGGTCTGCTCATGGTCAATACCGGACCCGGCAAGGGGAAGTCCAGCGCCGCCTTCGGCATGGGCATCCGCGTGGTGGGGCAGGGCTGGCGCCTGGGTGTGGTGCAGTTCCTCAAGGGCAGCCAGTTCTCGGGCGAGCGCGAGGTGATCTCCAAGCTCCCGGGGGTCGAGTGGCACGCCTTCGGGGACGGCTTCACTTGGGACACCCAAGATCGCGAAGGCGACATCGCCACGGCGCGGCGCGCTTGGGCGCAGGCCCTCGTCCATTTGACAGATCCTGACATCGCGATGGTGATCCTGGATGAGCTGTGCGTGATCCTGGCCCACGACTACCTGCCAGTGGACGAAGTCCTCGAAGGACTGGCGGCCCGGCCCGCCATGCAGCACGCCGTGCTCACCGGGCGCGGCGCCCCGCAAGCGCTGCTGGATGCCGCCGACCTCGTGAGCCGGATCGAGGCGATCAAGCACCCGTACAAGGCCGGCATCAAGGCCCAGCCCGGGGTGGAGTTCTAGGAAACAGAAAAGGCCGTGACAGAATCCGTCACGGCCGCAGTCAATTCCCGCAGTCAACCGCACTCGCCCTTCGAGACCCTCAGGGGAAGCGGTTGGATCGAGGGTCAGTGCAGGATCTGGACCGGCAGCACCTTGGAGAATTCCGAGGTGCGCACCCGCACGAGGTAGATTCCGCGCGAATGCCCCGAGACGCCCAGGGAAAGGCTCTGGACACCGGCGGAAAGCTGCCGGCTCACGCGACCGACTTGACGGCCCGACAAGTCCAGAAGTTCCAGATCCACCGCACCGGCGGCAGACAGCTCCATGCGAGCCACCACCATGCCTCCCTGCAGACGGACCGAAGGAACCACAGCGTGCCGCTTGAGCACCGAGACGGGACCTGTCGTCCCGATGATCACGCGCCCGGCAAATCCTTGGGGATAACGAACCGAATCCACGGTGCCAGCGAGACCGGTCTGGATGTAGTTCCGCAGCACCTGGTGCTGTGGAATCGGGGCCACGATGAAGCTGTCCTTGGCAAGCGGAAATCCGTCGCCACCGCGCGCCAAGAAGTCGATGGTCACGAACGGAACCTTGCGCGTGCTGTCCACGACCACGCCGTTCTTGACCAGGGTATCGCCACGATCCAGCACCAGCTGAACCACGCGCTTGCCATGGGTCACCAAAGCACCGGAGGCGTTCACGGTCATCGGATCCTGAGCGATGTCGACCCACACGGTTGCGCCACCGATCTGACCAAACTGACCTGCCGCCGAAGGAAGGCCGCGGTAGGCGTTTTCCAACGCATCCTTGAGCACCGTCACGGGAAGGCGCGGATACATCGCAAACATGTTGCCGAACGGAGCCACATCGAACAAGGTGGCAAGCGAAAGGTCGCCAGTGGCAAGCACGCTGTTGTTGCGGATGCCGCCACCGTTCTGCAAGGAGATCACGGCACTGTCAAATCCGTAGGTGCCGCGCAACTGCCAAGACTGCCAGAGCAGGGCATCCGCCGCCAAAGCACCCAAATTGGTGGCCTTGGTCCGCACATCGCTGCGCAGGCCGTTCAGGCCCACGGTCACCTTGCCTACCACCGTGGTGCCAAGCGCAGAAACATAGGCCGCCACCGGGGTGACCACATTGGTCTTGACCCAGGCGTCCTCGCCCACGGCATCCGCGTAGGTGCCGCCCACCACGCGACGCGGACCCGAAGCCTGACCCACATGAATCACCTCACCGGCAGCGTCGAAGTCGACTTCAAGCTGGCCCAAGTACAGGTAGTCACCCGGAGTGGTGACCACGAAGACCGTGCGTCCATCGGCATCCTTCACACGAATGGGGTACGCCGCGCGGGGAAGCGTGTCGCCCGGCTGGAGATTGGCAATGCCGTTGGCCAGCAGGTCGTCGCCGCCACCGGCGACCATGATGTCGACGTGCTTGAGCGACTTCGCAAGCAGGGTGTCGTTGGCCACATCCTGGAGATGGCTGATCAGCACGATCTTGTTGATGCCGGCCGCGATCATCGAATCGATGCGCGTCTGGAGTCCCGTCAGCACGCTGGTGTCCACCACGGTCTTGCGCGGCGAGGAGATGAAGGTGATGGTCGGAGTCGTCGCCGCGACGATGCCGATCTTCTGGCCATTTTTCTCGATCAGCAAAGACTTGCGCACGCGCCCGGCGTCGACCTGGGCCTTCATGGCGGGCTCGTTGGAAAAATCGAGGTTGCCACTGACGAACGGAACCTTGGACTCGGGGAAAGAGCGCACGAAGCGAGCGAGCGCATCGGGGCCGAAGTCGAAGTCGTGGTTGCCGATCACCAAGGCGTCGTAGCCGATGCGATCCAGCGCCAAGCCATCATAGGTCGGAAGCGTCGAATCGCGATCAAGCGATGCCTGCCACTCCTTGCCGGCCAGGAAGTTGTCACCGGCCGTGACCGCCAGAACCGCGCGGCCCTTGGCCGATGCCTGAACGCGGGCGGTATCAAAGAGCGCCTTGAAGCGGTGGATGCCGCCGCGATCGGTCGCACCGTTGCCGGCATCCAGCAACTGCGATTCGCCGTCGCTGTGGTGCAGCAGGGTCATGCGGAAGGCAGCGCCCGAGGAGGCGAAGGCGCTGTCAGCCAAACGCGCTGAAAGGCTCGGGACCCGCAGGTACATCACGCTGGGATTGCGCTGGCCTGGAGTCAGCAGATGAGGAATGCCGTCCGCGTCGTAATCGGTCATGCCGTAATCGTTGTCGTTGCTGATCGCAAGCGTCGAGTCGTCGATGACGGTGAGGCCTTCGGGCTTCTCCGAGACCCACGGCGTGTTGGCAAGCAAGTCTCCTGAGAGCAAACGCTTGGCCACCGGACGAACGCCAGCCTTCACCAGGTCGCCGGGCTTCTTGGCAATGTCCTCCAGGGTCTTGCCGTCGATCACCATTCCGTCCACGCCCATGGCCGTGACGTTGGTCGCTGCGGCCAAGTCGATCTCGAAGAGGTCGATGTGATACTTCTTGGCAGCGGTGGTGTCCACGCCCTGCTCCAGCACCAGGAAGCGCGTCTCGGAGAGGGCCACGACCTCGCTGGTCTTGACGTCGCGTCCGCGGCGCTTTCCGCCCTTGAGATCCGAGAGGTAGGCGAACTCGCGCACCTCACCGGTGCCCGGATCCAGCCACACCACGCGCAGCATCTCACCGTCGCGGGTGCTGTTCTTGTTCGCGCCCACCTGGTTGTACATGGGCGACTGCAGGATGCCCACCAGCTTGCCCGAAGGCGTGACGGCCATGCCTTCCATGCCGCGGTTGGCGCGACGCTTGGAAAGCACCTTGGGCAGGCCCTTGCCGGGGTACCATTCCTTGACGATGCGCTTGGTGGCGAGGTCCACCTGCACCAGGAAGGGTCCGTACTCGTCGGAAAGGAAGAGCGAATTTCCGTGGCGGCGCACGGTCTCGAAGTCGTAGCCGTTGATGACCGGATTGATCTCGTTCCCAACGGAGGTGTCCACGATCGCACTGTCCAAGCGCATGTTCAGCGCCTTCTCACCCGAGCTGGCCTTCGTGCTGACCAGTCCCACGGTGTAGACCGAAGCGTTCTCAAGAGAGGCGATCGAGTCCGTCGAGAGCACCGTGACCGCGTTGTTCTCGATCTTGATCTTGAGCAACTTGTGGTGGTAGCCGGGGAACGGGAAAACCTTGTCGTTGCGGCCATTGACCTCGTGCCCGACATTCAGGCCACGGTCGTTGATGGTCCAGAAGGTGTGCCCGGTCGGGTCGCTGGCGTCGCGCTCCAAGCTCGACCATCCCCCTTCGCGCATGGGCAGGGCCAAGCGCTTGTAGCTGTCGCCGGTCTTGACCGTATCGAAGTAGAAGCCAGTGTCCGTGCGGCCGGGTGCCGTCAGAAGCGGCATTTCCGGAAACGGATAGAGCGTATTCGGCTGCCAGGCGGCTGCCAGGGCCGAAGCCCCGAGCAACAGCCCAAGCGCCCTTCGCGGCGTGTTGGTTTTGATCATTTTGGATACGACTCCATGGATGACTGGAACATGGGGCCGTCCGCACTTTGGGAAAATCTCCCCAAACGCCTACGGCCTCGATAACCCTTCAAACATGGCTGTGCCCAATTGCGAATCAGTTGCAATCAAGTCAACCTTCTGGAACACTTTTGATTCAGAACAACGAATCAAGAACTGACGGTCCTCCGACGAGTCAAGCCGCTACGGAATGGGACTCAAAACTCATCCGGTACGGAAAACAAGGCGTCGCGCAGACCCAGCGGATACTTCGCCTTGAAATATTCCTCCCGGCAATTCCGGGCCGCCTCCTTGAATGCCGCCCCCGCTTGATTGGCGGCGTCGCGTTGCCGCCGAACTTCGGCAGGCGTTCCCATGTACTCCCGCTTCACAAGCGCAAGCATCTCAGGCGAGGATCGGTCCTGCTCAAACTGGCGATAGGCGGGTTCCAACCTTTTCCAGTACCCGATGGCAAAATGCCCTTCGTGCGAGCGCATTGCCGCCGCATCCATACGGAACGGAAAAATGTGGACCGGAATGCTCGCCTGTCCCTTGTTCATGGCCGCAATCGCGACCGTCCACACCTCCTCGATGGCCGAATCCCCCAAAGCAATGCACCCGATCGAAACATCGCTCCCGTGGATCACGATCTCCGCCCCGGTCCGCCCCAGCTTGCGATCCTCCTCGTTGGGATAGTCGACCCCAAGGCCCAGGTGATACTGGCTGTTGGGTCGCAATTCAGACGCCGTGATCCGATAGAATCCTTCGGGTACGAAGAAATCACCTTTGGTCGTCTTTGGACCACACCCGGGGATTCCTCTGGCAAGGATCGGATAACGCCTCCACAGTTCGTAGCGTTTCCCCTTGCGGACCCACACTTCGAACACCGCCTCGTCCTTGTAGGCCCGGAAGTGGACGCCGTTCCCCCACTCCAATCCAGCCTCGGTAAACGACGCCTTCAGCCGTGGCTCCGTTCTTTCCTGCACCTCGACCGATCGTGCACTGAAAGGAAGCGCCGCACCCGCCGAGGTGACGCAGCAAGCCATCGACACCCCAAAAACACGGCCGAGTTTCCACATGGGATCACCTCCAGAAGAGCACCTGTCATCCAAGAGGCTACGCCAAAAATCCGTAGTCCGCCATGCGGTTCAAGGAAGTGCACCCAAGTCGTGATCCGTGTCACATCCATTCACCCGGCATTGACTTCAGCCCAATTCCATTTCCACCATTTGCACTTTCGGGCGTCCCCCGGCTGCGTTCCACGCCGCCGGGTCGGGCTGCCTGCCAAGCCCTTCGGAGGCTCCAACCACCCCGGCCCGCCCTACCAGGGCGGGAGCTTGCCTCCAAAGGGTCTTGGGCCTATCGGCCGGCATCCCTGGCGCGCAGCGCCGGTTGCCTGGTTCCCCTCCCGGATGGGAGGGGCCAGGGGTGGGAGATGGCAAGCGAACGCGGCATCCCTGGCGCGCAGCGCCGGTTCCACGAAACCCAATCCATTTTCGTGGCTCCTGCCCCGGTGTTGGTATCTTTCCCGCCCGTATACAATAGACTCAAACTGGGGAGTGTTCATGTCTGACGCAATCCTGGCTCTGGAAGACGGCACGATCTTTCGCGGCAAGGGCTTTGGAGCCGTGCGGGAAACTGCGGGCGAAGTTGTCTTCAATACGGCCCTGACCGGTTATCAGGAAGTCCTCACCGATCCGTCCTACTGCGGTCAGGTCGTCACGATGACCTATCCGGAAATCGGCAATTACGGCATCTCACCCGAGGACATGGAGTCCGGGAAGGTGCAGGTCGAGGGCTTCGTGGTCCGCAACCTGTCTCCCGTCGCCTCCAACTACCGCGGTGGCGCCAAGACCTTGAGCGACTTCCTCAAGGACTACGACGTCCCCGGCATCTCCGGCATCGACACACGCATGCTGGTGCGCATCCTGCGCACCAAGGGTGCCCAGCGCGGCGTGATCCTTCCCGCCGATTTCACCGACGCCCAGGCCCTTGAGAAGGCTCGCGCCGTCCCGTCCATCGTCGGCATCGACATGGTCGAGCGCGTGACCTCCAAGGAGGCCTACGACTGGCACGAAGGCGAGTTCCGCTTTGACGGCAAGGTCGCCGCCGTCGCCACGGACGCCCCGCTGGTGGTCGCCTACGACTTCGGCATCAAGCGCAACATCCTGCGCAAGCTCGTCACCCAAGGCTTCCGTGTTCATGTCGTTCCCGCCAGCACTCCGGCCTCCGTGGTCGAGGCCCTGAACCCGGACGGCGTATTCCTCTCCAACGGGCCTGGCGACCCGGATGCCGTGCCGTACGCCATTGCTGCGGCCAAGGACTTGGTTCCCAAGTACCCGGTCTTCGGCATCTGCCTTGGTCACCAGATCCTGGGACTTTCCCAAGGCGCCAAGACCTACAAGCTCAAGTTCGGCCATCGCGGCGCCAATCATCCGGTTCAGGACACCAAGAACCTCAAGGTCGAGATCTCTTCGCAAAACCACGGATTCGCCGTGGATGCACCCTCGATGCCCTCCCACATGGAAGTCAGCCACATCAATCTCAACGACAACACGGTCGCCGGCATGCGCCACAAGACCCTTCCCGTCTTCTCGGTGCAATACCACCCCGAAGCCAGTCCTGGCCCTCAGGACGCCCATTATCTCTTTGAGGAGTTCACGCGCAACGTGCACCAGCGCCGCGCCGCCAAGGCCGCGAAGTGAAGCGCTCCGGCGGATTCGACCACAGCAAGTTCGATCGCGGCAATGACCGCGGCGGCAAGCCCCAAGGTGGTGGCAAGGATTTCGGCGGCGGCAAGGCCCGTGGCGATTTCAAGACTCGCGGTGAGGGAGCTCCGGCTCCTCGCGGCGAACGCACCCAAGGCAATGCCGGCTTCGCCCCCCGTGGCGAGGGCAGTTTCCAAGATCGCAATGCCCGTCAGGCCAGTTTCGGCGGCGGAGAGCGCAGTTCGTTCAAGCCCCGTTCCGAGGGCGGATTCGCCCCACGCGGCGCCGAGCCTCGCTCCGAAGGCGGCTTTGCCGCTCGCCAAGGGCGCTTCGTACCCGGCAACAACCGTCCTCAAGGCGATTCCCAAGATCGCGGTGGCTTCAAGCCACGCAGCGAGGGCGGTTTTGCTCCGCGCCAAGATCCGTTTCCCGCCCGTGGCGCCCACGGCAAGGGCACCGGCCTTCCGCCAGCCCCACAGGCAAGCACGGGCTCCCAAGATCGCGGCAGTTACAGGCCCCGTACCGAGGGTGGATTCTCTCCGCGCCAGGATCGCTTCCAGGCCGACCCGACCCAGAATCGCGGCAGCTACCAGAACCGTGCCGCCCGCAATGAGAACTACGGGTTTCCCGACTCCGAACGCTGGGCACCTGCCGTAGACGGTCATCGTCAGCAGCAGGAAGACCGCGAGTGGCAAGCGCGCCAGTCCGGCCAGCGTTATGAGCCACGCCCTGCGCAGGCTCCGGCCCCACGGGAACGCGACACCGACATGGACGGCTACCGTTCTCGCAACAAGTCGCGCGGCCCCGAGCCCAAGGCTTGGACTCCGACGGATGGCGAATCCGGTATCGTCGCAGGTCTGCACGCCGTCGAAGGTTTGCTGGACAACCAATCCGGCCGCGTCCAGCGCTTGCTCCTTCTGCGTGGCTCCAACAGCCCGGAACTCCACAAGCTTCAGGCCAAGGCCGAGGACTTGGGCATTCCCTGCCAGCAGCTCGAACAGCGCCAGATGGACATCAAGGGCGAAGGACACCGCCACGGCGGCGTCATCGCCTTGTGCAATGCTCGTGACTACACCGAGTGGGGTCCACTTCGCCGCATCCTTCTGGAAGATGTCGAAGAAGGCGGAAATCCCATCGTCATCATGGGTGCCGCCATCGAAGACCCTCGCAATCTCGGCGCAATCATCCGCTCTGCCGTAGGATTGGGGGCCAAGGCCCTCATTCTGCCCAAGAAGGGTGGCTGCGGTCTCACGGGAATCGTGGACGAGACATCGGCAGGCGCCCTGTCTTGCCTGCCTGTGAGCCGCCCTGCGGACATCGAGGCCGTGCTCAAGGACCTCGCGTCCAAGGGCTTTGCCATCGTGGGCTTGGATGCCTCGGGTGAGCTTCCTGAAAAGTGCGACCTCAAGGGACCCATGGTCCTGGTTGCCGGTGGTGAAGATCGTGGCCTTCCGCCGCATCTGCGCCGCCCTTGCACCACGCTCTTGCGCCTGCCCATGGATGAGCGTCTCCAGAGCTACAACACCTCCGTTGCGGCCTCCTTGGCCCTGTACGAAGCGGTTCGTCAGCGTGGCGGCCTGAGCTAGCCTTACTCAAGGCGAGTACATATCCATTGGAACTCACAGAAGCCTCCGGGAATCCCGGGGGCTTCTTCGTATATTCAAGACGAGGAACCCTATGAAGATCCGCACTCTCACATTGCTTGTCTCGTTGCTCCTGAGCGGAGCCTATGCCAACACCACTCGCCTTTGGGTGGCCAAGGAAGGCACGATCCCCGTCTGGATGAACACCGAGCACAGCAAGGACGAATCGCCCGTTGTGCAGGCCGGTACGAGCGAGCCACTGCTTGAGCTGGACACCAAGGACAATCTGATCAAGATCAAGACGGGCACTGGCCTTGTCGGCTGGATCGATGCGGCCGCGGTTCGGGCTTGGAAAAAGGGCGAAGGCCAATCCATCGACCTCGGCGAAGGCCAAATCCAAGGCTATCTGGACAATCCCAATGCGATCTACATCATGGACGATGCCACGGATCCCCCAGTCGCCTTCCAAATCCATCGTGATCTGTCCCTGATGATCAGCTTCGAAGACAACATCGACCGCGAAACACTCGAGCGGAAGTACGGCGAAAACAACTGACACCCGCTGAGCGCATCAAGAACTGGCCTGTCGCAACCCGCGGCAGGCTTTTTTGTTGACTCCATTTGAAAGGGCACTCCCTACAGGGCCTGCGGAGGCGCACAAGGTCACAAGCATCAGCCACGAAGCCAACGATGGATCACGGCACTCTAGCGCCCCCAGCACGACGCAAAAGCGCAAGGGAGTCAATAAACCACCCCGCAGCAGTGCTGCGAGGTATTTCTTTGGCCAGCGCTTTCGGGTCTACGAAGCAAGCTTTGAGGAATCAGACCCGAAGAGATTGAACCCAACAGAAGAAGGACGGGCATTCCTTCTTCACTGGGTGTGCCGAGAGATCAAACGGCGAGCCTGCGGATGGATCTTGTGCCGTTCGTATGTGGAATCTTGGATTCCTCATTGGGAACGCAGGCATATCACCAAAACGAAAAAGACTCCTAGTCGATTGACTAGGAGTCTTTTTGACGGGACGGACGGGACTTGAACCCGCGGCCTACGGCGTGACAGGCCGTCGCTCTAACCAACTGAGCTACCACCCCATAACTGTCACTCTCACGACACGATTCGTAACGGATGGGCGTTATAGGATTTGAACCTATGGCCCTCTGCGTGTAAAGCAGATGCTCTAAACCGCTGAGCTAAACGCCCCGTGAGTAGAATCAAATAATGCGCAAAATCTCTCGT
>JBDKGV010000057.1:0-17004 GCA_039798005.1 Fibrobacterota bacterium | reverse complement strand
GAACATGGGCGACTTGAGGAGATTCATGAACATCTTCATGGGTCAGTTCCCTCCCATCTGGAGGCCGGCCTTGACGCGGGGGTCAAGGAAGCCGATGAGGATATCGACGGTGAAGTTGGCGATCAGAACACAGACCGTGATGATCAGGGTCACGCCCTGGATCATCGGGTAGTCGTTGTTCTGGATGGCTCCGAGCATGGCCATGCCCAGGCCGGGGTACGAGAAGATCATCTCGGTGATGAGCGCGCCACCGATCATGGTTCCCAAGGAGAGAGCCAAGCCGGTGAGCTGCGGCAGCATGGCGTTGCGGAAGAGGTACATGAGCACCCGGTTTTCCTTCACACCCAACCACTTGGCGTACTTGATGTAGTCGGTGCCCAACTCGTAGATTCCCATGGAGCGCATGCCGATGGCCTGGCCGCCGGCAAGGATCAGGAAGATCGAGAAGAAGGGCAGGACGTAGTGGTAGGCCACCGAACCGAAGAACTCCAGGTTGAACCCGGGGATCAGGTCGCCGGCATAGCCGCCCATCGCGGGGAACCACTCGAACACCACGGCGAAGAAGTACATCAGGAGCATGCCGAACACGAAGAACGGAATGGCCGAGATGAGAAGTGCCAGAGGGAAGAAGTACCGGTCGAACTTGCCACGCTTGTAAGCGGCCAAGGCTCCCAGCAGGTTTCCGACGATCCAGCCGAAGAGAATGGTCGGGAGCTGGAGGGCGATGGTCCAGGGGACAGCCTCCTTGATCACGTCCATGACCTTCTTCTGCTTCTCGAACGAGGTTCCCAGGTCACCGTGAAGACTCATCTTCAGGTAGCTGCCGAACTGTTCGAGAAGTGTCGTGCGAACCGGCTTCACCACGGTGTCGGTCGCAGCCACGGTATCGTAGCGCACCTTCACCGAGTCGACCTTGACGGTATCGACCTTCTTGGTCGGAACCAAGGTGGTATCGCGAACGATCGCACCCTTGTCATCGACCTTGACCAAGCCGAACTCCTTGAGGTAGCCTTCTTCCTTCTCACGGGCGGCATCCGCCGAAAGTCCGGCCGAAATCTTTCCCATGATGATGTCCACGGGGTTCGAAGAACCCAATCGCGGCAGGATGAAGTTGATGGTGACTGCCACCAGGAAGGTCAGGAAGTACCAGGCTCCCCGCTGGAGGATGAATCGAGCTGTAGGATATTGCTTGAGCATGCGTCTCCCTTACTTGACCGGCTGGAGTTGCCAGAGAATCTTGGTACCGGCACTCACCCAAGGAAGCTGGGGGGGCGCGTAGGGATTCTTCGCCGAGGGCCAGTTCGTCCAGTGGCGTGTGCTGAACTGGTAGAACTGCTCGGGAAGGTTGGTCAGCGGCAGGGCCGGCTGGTCATCCATGAAGATGTTGTTGAGTTCCGCGTAGGCGGCCTTCAGCTTGGAGCTGTCGGTCGTCACGGGAATGACCTTCAGGAGGCTGTCCACCTTCGGGTTGTAGTCCGGCGAACCGGGCTGGTTGTAGCGGCCTTGGTTCTCGTTCATGCCGCCCTTGCCCGGGGCAACCCAGTTGCGGGAGCTCATGGTGGCCTCGAAGCGGCTCCATGGCAGCGAAGGGGTCACGGCTGCGGCGGGCTTGTCCATGATCAGGTCGAAATCGCCCGAAGGCTTGGCCGGCCAGTACTTGCCACCGTCCACGAAATCTTCGCGAACATCGATACCGGCCTTGCGCATGGCGCGCACGGCCAGGGTCACCATGGCTTCCCAGTCGGACCAGCCGGCGGGAGACTTGATGCCAAGCGTCGGAAGGCGATTGCCCGCCTTGTCCGTCATGTACTGGAGAATGCTGTCATCGGACCAGACCGACTTGTATCCGGCATCGGCCAGCATCTTGCGAGCGGCTTCCAGGCCACGGGGAGCGCCGTGCAACTTGGCGTCCGCGGCATTGAAGAACCGTCCCTCAAGACCCGACGGCATGATCAAGCCCGGCTGCAGATCCGGGGAGTAACCCGAGACGGCCAGTTCCTTGATGTCGCCGTAGTTGATGGCGGCGGCCATGGCACGACGGTAGACCTTGTCGTTGAGAGGTGCCTTGGTGCAATTGATCACCAGAAGCGGCGTTGCGCCCGACTTGAAGTAGGGAGCCTCTTCAAGCCAAGTGTTGACCAACTTGCGCTTCTTGAGCCAGATGCGCGGAATGAAGGTCTGCGATCCGTCCAAGTCACCCTTCTGGAGCGCGATCGAGAAGTGATCGTTGCTCTTGTAGATCGGGTGGATGATGAACTTGGGGGCCGGAGCCTTGCCCGCATGCAAGGCGGCATTTCCCCAGTAGTCGTCACGACGCTCCAGCACGATCTTTTCGTTGGAGTAGGTCTTGAGGTTGTAAGGGCCTGAGACGACCGGATTCTGGTCGATCTTGAGCTTCTTCACGTCATCCAAGCTGTTCTTGTTCTCAGCCAGGAGCTTCTCGAAGACATGGGCCGGAACGATGCGAATGGCCTGAAGCAGGTCCAGCACCACCAGCGGATTGTTGCGTCCCTTGGTATCCACCATGAAGCTCAAGCGCTCCACGGCACGACCTGCGGAATCCTTCGCTCCCTCGACCTTGATCTCGGAGATGAATTCCACGGCATAACCCGTGGCGGCACCCTTGTACTTGCGACCGATCTCGAAGATGAACTTCACGTCGTTGGAAGTCACGGGCTTGCCGTCGGACCACTTGGCTGCGGGATTGATGTCCACCACGACCTTCTCGACATCCTGGCTGACCAAGGTGCCAAGACCGGACTCGACCTGACCGGAAAGCGAGTTGTAGGAAAGCAGGGGCTCGTACATCAGATTGAAGCGATCACCCACGGGCCAAGCAGCCTGCCAGCTTTCGGCCAACGGGTTGAAGGTACTCGGGTCGCCCCACTGGGAACCGCCCAAATACAAGGTCTGCTCGCGGGGAAATCCACCGGCATCCTTGGCGGCGCCACCTTCCTTGCAACCTGCAAGAAGGGCAACGGCTACACTCAGGGCCATCGGAAGTCCGAATCTGGACAACTTGGTTTCTCGCATTCTTCCCTCTATCGAGGTCGGCTGTCCTCTACCACAATGGGTGGAAAGGAACAACACCGTGTGACTGGGTACAACTGGCTAAAGATGCCCGAATATAAATAGACCCAACAGTAAAGTGTGTCCCGTTTGTCGTTGATCCTGAAGGAACGGGCCATATTTTCCACCAACTTTCAATGGAAAACTGATTCTGATGGATTTCTTCCCTGTTTCACCCATTCCATGAGCGCCCCTGGATTCTCCGGAATCCACCTCCGGAACAGGACAAGATGCCTGCGCTGACTTGAAGGCCAGCGGGGAAGGTCCTTGGCGGTCACGACCCAAGGCAAACCGGGGTGGTGCTCCTCGAGCTGCCGCAAGCGCCCTGACGAAAAGCCACAATGATCATTTGGGCAGTGTTCTGCCACGATTTCATGGCCAAGTGCCTTCAAGTCATCTCTCACCGATTGCGGCTTGCCAACCGCACACGCAAGCAGGATTTGGCCCGAATCAGCTCCCGAAAGACTGGATTCCCATCGATACCTCATCGCATCAAGCCCAAGGGGCAGATCGACTCCATTCCGTACCAAATGGAGATCCGCCCTTTCCGCAGCCTCCGCCAACTCGCGCCAAGGACCGCACGGATGCAGATCGGCGGTACTCCGAGGCAAGGGCTCATTCCACACCAGGATCTTCCGGCAAAGATCCAATTGAGGATCTTGGTACCCCCCGTCACTGATCGCCCAGCCAAATCCTTTCCGATGCGCCTCCTTCCACGCCTGAAGGAAGGAGCGATGTGCAAAGACCCTTCCGGGAAACTCCGCGTCCAGCAGGACCTGCTCGTCCGGGGTGGGATGGACCAAAAGCGCGGCATCGGGAAATTCACGGGCCAACCACTCGACCACGGGCGTCTTGCCACCGCCTCCGGCACGCAGGCTGCCTACCACCACGATCGGAAGACGCACTGGGGCCGGGACTCCTCGGAGCTTGCGATGGAACGCGGCAAGGTGCCGATAAATTCCTCCAGCGCACACTTTCCATTGCGATTGGCGAGTCATCGGTGCAACAATCTAGACAGCAAGGAGAGTGTCCCAATGGCTATCATCGACGAGCAGGGCGTAAGACGACGCCTGAAGATCATGCTGGGATCGGAACCGCTGGCCGATGTGTACATCAAGCGGTTCGGGTACACCATTCATATCGCAAAGATCAACGGCCTCAAGATCGCCATGGAATACCGGGCCATGCAGCAAAATGGCGGTGTCGCCGAAGAGCCCAAGCCCAAGGTCGCCGAAACGGATTGGAACGATCCGATCTTCGAGATCCAAGTCAAATGCCCCGCCTGCTTTTCTCCGGTACCCTACTGGGATCAGAAGGCCCGCGCCCTGGGATCGAGCCTTGACATGTTCCACATGCCCTCCTACAAGCCGGTCGGCACGTTCCGGGCCGCCGACTACAATCTGATCGCCGTCTCCGTATGCCCACAGTGCTTTTTCGCCAGTCCGGACAAGAAGGATTTCATCGTTCACGACTCCGCACGCTATCGCGAGGTCCCTTCACGGCTCCAGCAAGGCGAATTGGCGGCGCTCCTCACCAGTGCCGACGATCGCACCACCATGCTGGAAGAGTCCGGCATCGACATCACCCGCGAGCATGTCTTTGGCCGGGAGCGCACCCCTCAAGGTGCGATTTTCGCCTACGATCTTTCCATTCACAGGGCTCTGATCGAAAGTCGACGCTCCATTCCCTTCGCCCTGTTCAAAATGGCGGGATACTCGCTGAAACAAGCCCTGATCGCCCGGACCTACAAGCTGGACGAGACCCCGTATCTCGAGCATGCCCTGGAGCATTACCTGAAATGCTTCGAGACCTCCAATGCCCCTGGTCAGCAGTACGAGGCCAATGTCCTCTATGAGATCATCGCCTTGAATGTGCGACTGGGCAAGATCACCGATGCCGGTGCCTTCGTTGCCGTCCTTGAAAAAGTCAAGGCGGAAGCCTCCTTGCCCGACATCCCGTTCATCCGGTGGTACAACGCCGCCCGGGATCTCTGGTCCGACCGGGACAATCCCGACCTCTGGAAATAGCCTGATGCAGGCCATCGCACGGATGCGCTGGTAGGTATCTTGATTTCATGATCCGGGGTACTCTTTCATTGTTGGCTGTCAGTGCAGGTCTTCTTCATGCCGCGATCGGCGATTGGCAAGCGTGGACTTGGACCCAATCACCGGTCATGGCGGCCGTTTCAAAGTCCAGCATCTGGGCTGCGACCTCTGGCGGTGCCGTCCGCTACGACACCGCATCCGGCAAGACAACGGTCGCCACCAACTTGGATGGCCTGTCCAGTACCGATCTGGCAGGAATCATCGCCTTGGGCGACACGCTGTGGGCAACGTCTGTGGGAGGCGATCTCAATCGCCTGCTCCCCGATGCCAAAATCTGGGAATCCTTCGGTTCGTACCGGTTGACGGGTTGGACCTTCCGACCACGCGTCCTTGCAACCCACAAATCCCTGCTTTTCTTGGGAGGGGATCAAGGATTGAGCGTCTTTTCCACCTCGGAAAAGCTGGCCTTGGACAACATCAATTCCTTCGGCGATCTGATGAACCAGAAAGTCCATGCCGTCCTGGTGGAGAAGGACACCCTCTGGGTCGGACTGCAAGGGGGGGCGGCGTATGCTGTGCCAACGGATTGGCAGAACATCGGCCGAGGGAAGAACATCCTTTCCGACCCCTCCAAATGGACTGTAATCCGGAAAACATCCAGTCCTGTCGTGGGGTTCTTCCGGTGGGGAAAGAACGATCGCATGCGCACGGTTCCCGACACCGCAACCACGGTCTTCGACACCTTGAAAGTCCAGGCCTACGACACCGTCGAGACCAGGTTCGACACGACGATCACCAGCGACACCCTCTATCCCGGTACCGACTCGGTCGAGATTTTCACGATGTGGTCGATCGACACGACCTATAGGCTTGATTCTTCGTTGGTTCTTGCCGACCCGCTGGAAATCGACACGATCAAGGCCTTGGAATACACCAATTGGCCGTGGGCGACCTCCAATGGAGGAAACGCCACGATCTGCACCGGTGGGGATCTCTACTGGAACGGCAAATCGTGGCAAGTTGGAGGCACCCCTCTGCACGCCGTTCCCTATTCCGGAGGAATGGCTGTCAGTGTTGAAGGCAAGGGCCTTGTGCTCTTGCGAGCCGATGGCTCCCTCAAGACTCCGAATCAACCTCCTCAGCTTCCAGAAAAAGCGCCCCACCACCTGGGTCTCAAATCCGATGGATCGCTCGTCGCCTGGTTTGGATCCAACATCTACAGTCTTCCTGACGCTCGCTCTGGATGGAGCAAGAACCTGTTGTCCGCCGGCCCGACCAAGCCAGGGTTCTTTCTTCCCCACTTGGAATTCGACTTCGCAGGCAATTCGATCATCGGCACCTGGGGCTCTGGACTTTGGAGGCAATCAGGATCGGGGTGGACTCATCTTGATCGCAGCAACTCCTGTTTGCAGAGTTACAAATCCGATTCCGCCTCGAATGTGGTCATCCCATCGGCGATTTCCGCCCCGACCAGTCATGGCAATTGGATCGGTCTCTACGGAACCGAGGGCAATCCCAACACCAACCTCGCATTTCTTCCCCTTGGCAATGAGCCTCGCTGTTTCCAGCCGTTCATCCCCTCCTCCAATGTCAAGGGACACGAGCCCTTCGTCAACGCCTTGGCAAGCGAAGGCGACACCGCCCTTTGGATCGCCCACAAGGGTGGCATCGAGCGCTTTTCCCTTCGTGCCGACTCTCTTGTTGCCACAAATCCCCTCCACATCTCGGTGATCAATCCGACATGGATACGCTGGCATGACGGACGTCTCCTTGCCACGATCGAAGGAAATGTGGTCAGTCTTGCCAAAGTCGATGGGGTTTTCAGGCTGTTCTCGCCAACCTCCAGCACCTTCCAGAACCGCGGGTATCGCCAAATCGAAGTGGATACGCTGGGCAACCTCTGGGTCAGTGGCAGCAAAGGGCTGGACATCATCAGCATCGCCAATGACTCCACATTTTCACTGGAACAGCGATTGGATCACTCCGCTGGCTTGCTCTCCGATGATATCAGTCATTTCTCCTTGAATCGCAGCACCGGTGCCGTGGCGATCGCCACGCCCCTTGGCGTGAATCTGTACCAGTCCCGCCTCAAGATCCAGCCCGAGAATCTCCAGAGGGAGCAGGTCCGCCCCTTCCCCAACCCCTACCGCAAGCTCCAGCACAGCAAGGTCGCCTTTCCCGGAGTCAATTCCAACGCGGAGCTCTTCATCTTCGCGGCCGATGGCACCTTGGTCAACCATCAAAGCGGCAAGGATGTCGTCGGTGACCAGTTCCTCTGGACTCCGCGCTCAAACCTGCGGCCCGGACTCTATTTCTGGACCATCTCCGACGGATCCAGTCGCGTTCAGGGGCGCCTGGTCGTGGGTGACTGATGGCAGCCCGCCCGCGCATCGCCGTTCTCATCGCCTCCTACAATCACGGCCCATGGATTCAAGAGGCCGTGGAATCGGTCTTGGCCCAAGACGGCGTGGAGGTGGAACTCCATGTCATCGACGATGGAAGTCGGGACCAAAGCCCCAGGATCCTGCAGGAACTGGCCGACCGGCATGGATTCGACCTTTTGATCCGCTCAAACCAAGGTCTCACCGCAACCTTGATCGAACTGGTCTCACGCACCGATGCGTCATGGTTCTGCTCGCTCGGAAGCGATGACATCATGCCCCCCGGCCGTCTGAAAGCTCAATGGGAAGAGCTCGAGAGGTATCCCAATGCCCCTGGATGCTCCGGCCAAGTCGTGGAAATGAATGCGCAAAGTCAACTTCAGTCGAAAGCTCTCCAGCGATTCCATCGCGGAATTCCCGAGGTGCATTTCGAGCAATTGTTGCTTGCACAGAGGGAAATCCACGGTGCTTCAGTTCTCATTCGACGCAGCGCCTTCGAAGCCGTAGGCGGATATCATCGCGGCATCGAAGTCGAGGACTATCCGCTTTGGCTTGCCCTCACGCGCCGGTTTGGTCCCCTGCGGGTCCTTCCTGATGTGGTGTGCCACTACCGCATTCACGGCAGCAACATGCACTTGCGCAGCAACTTCATGTACACGGAATTGCTCAAGGCCGTCGATCTTCATCGCGATCACCCCCTCCATCCGCGTGCCGTCCGTCGCTGGAAAGCCAATTGGTGGTCGGAGCTTGCCTTCAATGACAAGTTTCAGGCATTTCGACGCATCTTCGAACTCGGCAGTTTGGAGCCGTCATTCCTGCGCCGGCTTCCCAAGTTGTTCATACCCCGGAGCTGGTTGCGACAATGAGTTCCTTGGCGCACCGGACCTTGGTGGTGGTGATCTTGCGCCAAAGTCGATGGAACGAACTTGCCCTGGCTCAAGCACTGGCACCCCTGCACCAGACCTGTTGCCTTCTGTTTGACAATGGAGGGACGGAAACGCCCCCGTTTTTGCCGCCGTGGCGCCTGTTGCGCGATGGTCGCAATCCTGGCGTCGGTCCGCGCTATGTCCAAGCCGCCGAGGTCGCCAAGGAGTGCGGACTTCCATGGCTGCTTTTGCTGGATCAGGATTTTGCCCCTCCTGCCGATTGGTGGCCCGCCTACGAGGATGCCGTGCGTCTCCATCCAAACGCCCAAGCTTGGGCCCCTCGATTGGAGTGTATCGGCAAGGTCCTTTCCCCGTTTCAGGTTCATCGCGGTCTCCCCAACGGCCCCTCACCCGATGGCGTTCTATCGGCCGGACCGCACATCGCCCTGAACAGCGGCCTTTTGGTGCGCACCGAAGCGCTTCTTGCCGCGCGTGACGCGTTGGAACTCTGCCCTTTGGATTTCTCCGATTTCGCTTTGAGCGCTAGCCTTGCTCGAACCCATGGCCAGATCGCTCCCGTTGCCCTGAATCTGTCCCATGCCTCATCGACCCATGAGAACGATGCCAACGCCAGTCGTCTCGCCCGCTTTGCTTGGTTCGCCCATGGTGCTCGCGGCTGGGCAAAGCAATGCGGATATCCGATTCAAATTGCGATCTGGGTCTTCGGGCGGGCGTTCAAGCTTGGTTGGCAGTCACGGAATCCCGCCTTTGTGCGCGTGGCTTTCACTCACTTTCTCGGACACGCCAAGCCATGATCTCCGTGTGCTTGGCCAGCCACAATGGGCTGGTCTTCTTGGAGAGGCAGATCCTCTCGATCTTGGAACAGCTGGGTCCCCAGGACGAACTGCTCATCGGAGACGATGGCTCCACCGACGGGAGCCTTGAATATCTTCAAGGCCTCCAAGATCCGCGGATCCGGACCTTGTCCGGGAGCTTTGGCGGCCCGATCGCCAACTTCGATTTCCTGCTCTCCAAAGCCCAAGGCCAATGGATCGTCCTTTCCGATCAGGACGACCAATGGCTGCCGGGCCGTCTTGATGTGCTTTCGGAAATCCCCGACGACGCACAGGTCGTTCTGTGCGATGCAGAAGTCGTTGATCAGGACGGCTCCCTGCTGACTCCTTCCTTGCTTTCCGCCCATGGGATGCGGCGTGGTGTCCGGGCCAACCTGATTCACAATTGCTACACAGGATGCTGCCTCGCCATCCGTCGCGATTTTCTCCCCTATTGCCATCCTTTCCCAAGCGGCATCGGAATGCACGATTGGTGGATTGGACTTCGTGCCGAGCAACTTGACTGTGCCCACTGGATCATGCACCCATTGGTTCGGCACTACCGGCACGAGAGCAATGCCAGTTCCGGAATTGGCAAAAGCCGGCTCGGCATCCGCAAACAACTGGCGATGCGCTTCCACTTGGCCTGGCTGCTGCTGCGAATCCGCTCGCACTCCATCCCCCCCTCCCCTCCTTCGACCTGATCGACCCTCCTTGCGATTCTCTCGCATGGCAGTCTTGTTTCAGTTTTGTTAACATTCGCGACTCCCCCTCCCCCCTCTCCTGCGAATGGGCATACCTTGAATTCCATGAAGATTTGTGTCGGTCTGGTCGAACTCGGCTCCAGTTCCTTGCGATGCTGCATTGCGGAATCCGATGGCAAATCCTTCCGGGTCATCGAAGAGCTGGAGCGCAATTCACTGGCCGGCGAGGATGTGTTCCGATCCGGCAAGATCTCCGCGGCATCCATGGAAGAAGCGGTCGAGATCTGTCGCAAATTCAAGCAGGTGCTGGCCAGCTATCAGGTCACGAAAACCCGCGCCATTGCCGCCTCGATTCTTGGAGGAAGCTCCAACGGCGACATTCTCCTGGAACGCTTACGTACCCAAACCGGCCTGGAATTCGAGCTTCTCGATGAGCAGGAAGAGGCCCGACTTCTCTTGGTCGCGCTTCGACCGACACTGAAGCAACGCGCCAAAGCCGGCTCCACCTTGGCCATCGACCTCTCCGGAAGTTCTGCGGAATTCTTGAGTCTCGAAAAGGGTTTGCTTACCCAAGCCGCCTCGTTCAATCTCGGGACCCTGCGCTTACGAGTCTTGCTGGAAGACTTGCCCCGCAAGCGTCGCTTCGAGACATTGAGTGAACATCTGGGCACGAATCTATCCCAGGCGATCAGCCACTTTCCCATTCGGCATTTCTCGCGCACCCTGCTTGCCGGCCGGGATGCTCTTCAAGTCGCACAGCACCTCGGACATCAACCCGATCGGTGGGGGCTTTGCAAACTGACCCGCGAAGAGCTTTTCGAGTTTGCGGAAAGTCATTTCCAATCGGATGCAAGCGATGGTGCCTCTGGATTGGTCGCCCACGGCGCCCTGCTCTTTGCCCAATTGCTCGAAGCCCTCCATCTTCCCTTCGGTTGGGTTCCCAAGACATCCCTGCGCGATGGCTTGCTCGAAGAACTGTGCGACACCTCCGACCGGTGGCGAGACACGCTCTTGTCCCGCTCGGTCCTCAACTGCGTGCGGCGTATCGGGAAGCGGTTCCAAGTGGACACTGGCCACGCAAGCCATGTGGCCTCCCTTGCCCTGGATCTGTTCGATCAGACCCAGGACTTGCACGGCATGAATTCCCAGGACCGGCTGCTGCTGCAGGTGGCGGCGGAGCTTCACGAGATCGGGCACTTTGCCAACCCCAGGTCCCACCACAAGCATTCGGCCTACCTCATCGAGGCGTGCGAGATTCCAGGCGTCAACCGCAACGATCTCAAGGTCGTGGCCCAGATCGCCCGGTATCACAGGAAATCCCCGCCTCGCTCCAGTCACCTGCCTTTCCAGGCTCTGCCTTCCATCGATCGGGTTCGCGTACGAAAACTCGCCGGTCTCCTGCGCATCGCCGATTCCTTGGATGCCGGGCACGAGCAGGAAATCGAGATCGAACGAATCCAGCGGGAGGAGGACACCCTGTTCCTCCACTGCTCCGGCAAGACATCACTCACCTTGGAGTCGCTTGCCCTTTCCTCCAAATCCAATCTCTTTCAGGAGACTCATGGCCTCTCGGTCCGGATCGTCCCACACATCTGAACTCCAGCGCTTCCAGCGAGAATACTCCTGGCTTGCCTTCAATCAGCGGGTCCTTGAGGAGGCCGAAAGCATCCGACACCCGCTCCTCGAGCGCATCAAGTTCCTCTCGATCTTTTCCAGCAACCTGGAGGAGTTCTTCATGGTGCGCGTTGCCGGCCATCGCAGCAACATCCAGGAAGGTCTTCCCACCACCCCAGGCGAGATCCCTTCCCATGAAGTCCTCGAGGAAATTCGCGATCGGGTGATCCACCTGGAAGAGCGTCAATCGCGACTGCTCCAGCAGACATTGCTTCCCGAACTCGCTGAATTCGGAGTGAAGCTGGTGCGTGGCGCATCACATGCCGATGCCGAGCGAATCTTCGACGACCAGGTCCTTCCGGTACTGACGCCGATGGGAGTGGATCCCGCCCGTCCCTTTCCGACCTTGCAAGGGCAGCTCTTGCACCTGTGCATCCAACTGCGCCACAACGGCGTGGACAAGCTCGCCTTCATTCCGTTTCCAAAGCTGCTGGGTCGCTTCCTCACCTTCTCTCCTTCGCGCAAGGAGACCCAAATCGTCCCGATCGAGGACTTCACCCGCACCTTCCTCTCCCGCATCTTCCAAGGGCATGAGATCGTCGGATCGTGGAGCTTCCAGATCCTGCGCGACATGGACATGGACTACGAGGAGATCGAGGACGATTCCGGGGAGGACTTCCTTGAACATCTGAAAAAGGAGCTGGGTCGGACGCGCGATGCCAATGTCGTGCGCCTGGTCCATGAACCCGGACTCCCTGAAGGCACCCTCAAGCGCCTCAAGCGAGAGCTCGAAATCGATGATGCCGACATCTACACCATGGACGGGCATCTGCTGAACTTGGCGGGTTGCTTCCAGATCCTTCGCTTGCCCAACCTCCCTTCCCGCCTCTTTGACGCGCCCTTGGGAGCCAAGGAACTTCCCCTTGGGGATAGCACCTTGTTCCAGCGCTTGGCCAAGGAGGATATCCTCCTGCACCACCCGTTCGAGAGCTACTCCCCCGTGCTGCGGTTTCTCCAAGAGGCAGCCCGGGATCCGGATGTCCTGGCCATCAAGCAGACGCTCTATCGCGTCAGCGACAATTCGGGAATCGTCGCCGCCCTGATCGAGGCCGCCCAAGCCGGCAAGCATGTCAGTGTGCTTGTGGAGATCAAGGCGCGGTTTGATGAAAGTCGCAACATCGCCTGGGCTCGGAGTCTGGAAGACGCTGGAGTCCATGTCGTCTATGGACTGCTTGGACTCAAGACCCACTGCAAGGTCGCGCTTGTCGTCCGCAAGGAGCCTTCCGGAATCCGCCGCTATGCCCACTTCGGCACCGGCAACTACAACGAGAATTCGGCCAAGCTCTACACGGACATCTCGCTTTTGACCTCCGACGAGGACCTCTGCTCCGATGCCGGGCAGTTGCTCAATGTCATCACCGGGTTCTCGGAACCACCCCGTTGGGAAGCCCTCGCCGTTGCACCCCAAGGACTGCGTGCCCGGCTCTTGGAGCTGATCCATCAGGAACGCCAAAACGCCAAGGACGGGAAGAAGGCTCTCGTCATGGCCAAGATGAATGCGCTGGTCGACAATCAGCTCATCAAAGCCATCGAGGAGGCCGCCAAGGACGGCGTGGAATTCCGCTTGCTCGTGCGCGGCATCTGCTGCCTCGTCCCCAATGGGAAGAGTGGCCCCGGTGGGATTCAAGTTCGGTCCGTCGTGGACCGTTTCCTGGAACACTCGCGCATCTACCACTTCCACCAGGACGGCAAGTCGAAATGCTTCATCGCCTCGGCTGACTGGATGCCACGGAACATGGACCGGCGCATCGAGGTGATGGCCCCCATTCGACGCACCGAGCACCGCAAGCGCCTGAAGGATCTGCTGGACATCTACTGGGACAGTGACACCAACACCCGGGAACTGCTGCCGGATGGTCGCTATATGCTTCGCAAGCCGAACCTGATCATCAAGCGCGCCCAGGAGCTTGTCATGCAGGAAGCTCAAGCTCACCACGAAGTGCTCAAGACGCAATGGAATCCGCCCACCACCAGGCGTGGACCAGCCATCTTGCAAAAACGTCGAAAAGACTGATCGGCTCCAATTCCTGACAGGGTTCTAGTTTATCAAGCGTGAACCTCCACAACGCCACAGCCATGCGTATGCTTGCCGCATGGCTGGTGCTTCTCAGCCACAGTGCTGCCCTCCTTGGGAAACCCGCGATTCTCAACGTCACTTGGGTCGCCCTTGGCTTGGGTTGGTCTTGCAGCTTCCCTATGTGGGGCTGGCCCATGCAGCAGGCATGGATACATTGGCGATCCAATCTTTCCCCCATCGAGCTGGCTTTCCTTGCAACCCTCGCCACGTTGCCGATCGCCGCCGCGTCTTGGCATTGGATCGAACGCCCTTGGCTCAAACGCTCTTCACACTCAACCTCAGGTCTGACATGACAACTCCCTCCAATCTCATCAAATCCTCACGACTGAAGTGGCTCTGGATCACTACGGTCCTGGGAGGTCTTCTTGGCTTTGCCACCGGGATCATGGTCTTTCTCGCCTTGCGAACCCTTCCCATACCCGGTCTCCATGAATGGTTTCTGCGCTCCTTCTCCCTGATCGGTTTGAGCCTTCTGTTCATCGGATGGCTGACTGGATTGGGATTCCTGGTGGCTCAATCCATCACGGGGCTCCTGTTCTGGAGTGGGCGCCTGAAGGAAGAGGACGACCCCGTTGCTCGACTGTCCGGAACCATCGGCTTTTCCGCCTGCGCAAGTCTTGCCTCAAGCGCCGCCTTCCTGTTGAGTTGGAAAGCGGTCCCTCACGCACCGTATCTCGCCTTGGGATGGCCCATCGTGGCAAGCCTCCTGCAACTCTTCTTGCTTGGAGCCGGCACCCCATGGCTGCTTGTCATCGCCAAGGCAAGTCAACGCCTTTCCCTTCAAGGAGGCGCGATCGGCCCGCTGTTGCACACCATCTTTGAACAGATTCGCATGACAGTGAAGCAACAACTTCCACGCGTATTGATCGCTCTGCACGCCACCGGACTTTCCTTTGCCCTGTGGATCTCACCGATTGCACAAAGTCTGGAATTCCGCAATACCCATCACCCGTTGATAAGTCTTCTACAAGGACTTGTGCTTGTCATCTTGTTCTTGGGGCATCTCTGGCTCGCTCGATCCGCTCTACTTGCCTCACTGCGCAATGGGATCGCCCAGCGCGTTGCCGCTCCGCTTGCTCAACTCGCCCATCGTCTCCCCTCCCCTCCGCCGGAGATCCTGCAACTCTTCCGTCCCCCTCAAGCACTCACTCCATGGCTACGCTTGCCTTGGACCCTTTTGGCCAACCGCTTCTCCCCCATCATCGATCGCTGGGAAGAATGGACCCAAGCAACTCATCCTGCCGAGCGCTTGCGCGAATTCCTTTCCACCGAAGTTCCCGGCTTGACGGGACCCGTCATCCTTGCCATTCTCCAGATCTTGACTGCGTTGCTCCCGCCGTTCTTTGTTTCATGACACCTACATTGCCTCAACCCAAGCCCTTCTTGGAAGCAACGCTGAGGTTCCATCGAACCCGAAGTGATGTCCTTGGAGATCTCTTTGGAGCCACATTGGGTCGATGCCTTGCACTCTCCTCGCCTAGAGGAGCATTGGCCTTGGCGCAAATGGATGCCATCCGCGTGCCTGAACCCAAGAGAGCACTGCATGCACTCTATCGAACCTCCACCCAAGAGTTGGTTCGAATCCTTCGAAGACGCTACCATCGTTTGGATCAGTCCGACCTCAAGGACCTGAAGATCACGGGACCAACCTTCTATCTCTCCTACCATTTCGGAAACTGGGAATGGCTAGGAGGAATCCTTTCCAATCTCCATGGCGACTTCCGCCCCGTGACACGCAGCATCCGTTCCCCTCGAGCCCATCGACTTGTTCAGTCTTTGAGGCAGGATGTCGGGATGAATTCCATGATCGATCACCAAGGGCTCCGAGGAGGCAGGGCTGCACTCGATGAGAATGCCATGCTTGCCTTCCTTGCAGACCAAACCCCTCCCGGATCTTCAAGGCCGGGTGTTTGTTTGGAACACTCGCTGCCGGTTTCCACTCTGCCGGAATGGTGGGCCAAGGGAAAGAGTTTCCGCTGGATCACCGGACACCTCATTTCCTCTAGCAAAGACACCTACGCACTTTCCCTCTTTGATCTTCCATCCGCACACATTGAGCAATGGGATCAGATCCTTGACCAACACCTTTGTCCCATACTCCGCACGCAACCCCAGCATTATTTTGGCTGGTGGCACCATCGATTAATCTCTCGAATCGCGCGCGCCAATCCAGCACACCACCATGTTTCACGTGAAACATGACAACCAAACAAGGTGACCGATCATTGTTTCACGTGAAACATCCAACCTTCAGGACCACATGAACCTCGACAAGCATCCGTTCCCGGATCACTTATCAAGCTGGGCGACAACCAATCTGTCCGCAAAACAGATCGACATGCTTGAAGCATATCGTGAACTTCTACTGGTTCATTCCAGCCGAATGAGTCTGATCTCAAAAACCGATCTACCCAACATATGGGGTCGCCATATTTGTGACAGCCTGGGTCCTGCCGCATTCATCGACTTTTCAAAAAGTGGTCGGTGGGTTGATCTTGGCTGCGGAGCCGGACTTCCTCTCATCCCCATCGCCATCGCACTCCCCCATTGGGAGATCGTCGGACTGGATACCCGCAACTTGCGGATTGAACTTCTCCGAGAGTTTGTCGAAATTCTCGGCTTGAAGAACTGCCTTCCCATCAAGGGAAACGCCCGGGTCCTTGGGATGGAAGATCAGCACTGCATGCGCTACGACATCGCAAGCACCCGGGCCGTCGGAAAGATCAAGGAAGACGCCATCTTGGCTGCACCCTTCCTGAAGCCCGGAGGCAGATTCATCACCTTCAAAGGATCGGAACACGTCGAACGCATTGACGGGTATCGGGCACCGACCTATACTCCGTACCGCTTGCCTGGCGTGGACAACGACCTTCACCTCGTCCAAACCGTCAAGCTCTGATGGAGTCTTCCCAATGACCAAAGTCATCGCGATCTGCAACCAGAAAGGCGGCGTCGGCAAGACGACCACCGCCGTCAATCTTTCGGCCGCGCTCTCCATGGCAGAGAAGCGCACCTTGATCATCGACATCGATCCTCAAGCCAACGCCACGCAAGGCGTCGGCATCGAGCCCGATGATGGCCTTACGGTCTACGATGCATTGATGCACGATCAGGCATGGACCTTGGAGGATGCGCTTTCCCTCGTGCGCCCGACCATGCTCCCCTTCCTTCAGATCGTCCCGTCACAGCACGACTTGGCAGGTGCCGAGTTCGAACTGGTCGACGCCACCGAACGCGAGTTCCGGCTGAAGAAGTTCATCGAAGCCATCTCCGCCCAGTACGACTACATCTTCATCGATGCTCCTCCATCGCTTGGGCTTCTCACCTTGAATGCCCTTTCCTCGGCACGCTCGGT
>JBDKGV010000056.1:0-17132 GCA_039798005.1 Fibrobacterota bacterium | reverse complement strand
TGCCCGTGCACGTGGTGAATCCGGGCGAGAACTACTACCTGGCGGTGTACCTGGTGGGTGCCTACCAGGAGATCCTGGGCGACCTGCACAACCTCTTCGGCGACACCAACGCGGTGCACATCGACGTCGAGGGCGACGGCTGGAAGATCGACCAGATCATCGACGGCGAATCCGTGGCCGACGTGCTGGAATACGTGCAGTTCGACGACAAGAAGCTGGTGCGCGACATCGAGGCCTGGGTGACGAATTCCGTCAAGGAAAAGCGCATCACCGCCGCCGAGGGCAAGGAGTTCCTGAACATCTACCGTTCGGGCCTCTACGGCTACACCTACCTGGAGGAATGACAGGAATTGTCAACTGACAGATCCCGTCAAAATGACGCCTTCCGCACCCCGGGAGGCGTTTCTTGTTCCCGGGCGCCCCGGCCCTGCGGTCCGGCCAAGCCCTATGCCTCCCTGCCGGTCGGCACGCAGCCTCCTCGCCTCACCCGTCCGCTCCCTGCGGCGAGGGACGGTTCGGCTCCGGGGTCTGCGCCCGCCCCGCGGGTCACGGTCCTTGGCGCAGCTCATCACCGCAAACGATTCTGAAACTCGATATCTTTCTAGCTTTTGAGAAGCTGATCACCAAGGAGTTCGTCCATGCGCAAAAGTCCGCTCATCGCCCTCGTCCTGACCATTTTCGCCCAACAGGCCCACAGCTTGGCCTTGGGAGCCGGAATCGGTCGTTTTTCCGGGACCGTCCAAGGAGCCAAGACCTCGGCGAAACCGTGGGAATTCCAGGCCCCGGCGCTGGCCCTGAAGGTCACCGACCCTTCCGGATCCCTGCTCAGCCTGCTCAGCGGAGCCGCAGGGAACTACGGCCGCATGACGGATGCGCAACGAAGGGCGCGGGAAAGCGCTGAGAAGGGCGGATCAGGCACCGCGACCTACGAGATGCGCACCTCCGTGAATTCGACCGGATCGACCCAGACCCTCGAACTCCTTTGGGCCGACGGAGGCTCCTTCACCTTCGACGATGGCGCACCGGGCCGGACGACTGACGATGCTCCCGACCTGATGGCCTTGCAGCTGAGCATCAACAGCGACATCACCGCCTGGAACGGACTCGGTGGAATCCCGCTTTCGGCGCTCCTTTACTGGAAGATGGTGATGGGCTACCTCTCCGCCGAGGCGAAAGGTCCTCTCGGCTATACCCATTCGGAGGACAAGGCCTGGTTCACCTTCCCGTTTGGCGCAGCCGTGGTGTTCGATGCCCCCTTGAGCATTTCCCCCAAGGTCTTCGCCGGTTACGACCCCATCACCGGACTGATCTCGATCTGGAGCAAGAACGTCCACCAGGCATGGGAATACGGCGCAGGCGCCACCTGGACCCCTTTCAAGTGGCTCATCGTCGATGCGACGTTCACCCAGCAGTCCACCAACGTGGACAACAACAACGTGTGGAACCTGCGCACCACATCCATCTCAACGGGAGCCCAAGTCGACTTCGACGGGTTCTAACTCAAGCCGCCCCATGACCGTCGCGCGAAGCGGCGGGACCCCGCAGCCGCAGGCGAGGAGGCCCGATGAGCCCCAACGCTCGGTTTTGCGGAAAAAGGGGGCGAGCAGGGCTGGAAAAAGGCCCCTCAACCTTCCTTGAGGGAAATTCGAGGTCCAAATGGTATCTTTGCCGCCACCATGACCAAAGCTCTTCTGCAATCCGAAATCGGACTGGTCCCTGCCCACCGCGGCAAGGTCCGTGACGTCTACGACCTGGGCGAGAACCTCCTGCTGGTGGCCACCGACCGCATCTCGGCCTTCGATGCCGTGTCGCCGACCGCCATTCCCGGCAAGGGCATCCTGCTCACGCAGATGAGCCTGTTCTGGTTCGAGCACCTCGGCTACCCCCACCACCTGGTGGCGACAGACGTCAAGGACTACCCCGAGATCCTCAAGCCCTACGCCGACCAGCTGGAAGGCCGTTCCATGCTCGTGCGCAAGGCCAAGCGCTTCGACCTCGAGTGCATCGTGCGCGGCTACATCGTCGGATCGGGCTGGAAGGACTACAAGAAGACCTCCGCCATCTGCGGACACCAGCTTCCCGCCGGCCTCCAGGAGTGCCAGCAGCTCCCGAAGACCATCTTCACCCCCTCCACCAAGGCCGATGCCGGCCATGACGAGAACATCTCGGTGGAAGAGGCAAAGAAGATCGTCGGCCCCCAGATCGCCGAGTACCTGGAAGAAGCCTCCATCGCGATCTACGAGAAGGCCCGCACCCATGCCGCTTCGGTGGGCATCATCCTTGCAGACACCAAGCTCGAGTTCGGGTTGATTGATGGCAAGGTCTCCCTCATCGACGAGGTCCTGACCCCCGACAGCTCCCGCTTCTGGCCCGCCGACGGCTACGCTCCGGGCAAGGGGCAGCCTTCCTTCGACAAGCAGTACGTGCGCGACTACTACGAGTCCCTGGCCTGGGACAAGAACCCGCCTGCACCGGAACTTCCGACAGAAATTGTCGAGAAGACCCTCGAGAAGTACCGTGAAGCGTATTGCCGTCTGACCGGCCGAAAGGACGCCCCCGTATGAGCCGCATCGCCCTCCTGTCCGTTTCTGATAAATCCGGACTTGTCGAGTTCGCCAAGGGCCTGGTGGCCGCAGGCTTCCAGCTCGTCTCCACCGGCGGCACCCTGAAGGCCTTGGCCGACGCAGGCCTTGCCCCCACCGCCATCGACGCCCTCACCGGCCACCCCGAGATCCTCGAAGGCCGCGTGAAGACCCTGCACCCCAAGGTGCACGGCGGACTCCTGGGCCGTCCGCACCTGGCGGACCACAAGGAGGCCATGGACAAGAACGGCATCAAGCCGATCGACCTCGTGGTCGTGAACCTCTACCCGTTCGAGGCCACCGTGGCCAAGGGCGCTCCGGTCGAGGACGTGATCGAGAACATCGACATCGGCGGACCGTCGATGCTGCGCTCGGCCGCCAAGAACCACGAGCGCGTCACCGTGGTCTGCGACCCGGCCGACTACGCCCGCGTGCTGGCTGAGATCCAGGCAAACGGCGACACCTCGCTTGAGACCCGCAAGGCCTTGGCCGTCAAGGTCTACGCGACCACCAGCCGCTACGACTCGGCCATCGAGCGCTACTTCGCCAAGGAGTACCTCTCCGAGTCGCGTCTGGACTTGCGTTTCGAGCAGGGCGAGACCCTGCGCTACGGCGAGAACGGCCACCAGAAGGCCACCTTCTTCCGTGAGAGCATCGCTGTGCAGGCCGGAGAGTCCTCCTTGGGCAACTTCGTGCAGCACCACGGCAAGGAGCTCTCCTACAACAACATCGTCGACGCCGACGCCGCCCTGGAAGCCGCTCGCGAGCTGGTTTCCGCTCCGGCCGCCGTGGTCATCAAGCACCTCAATCCTTGTGGCTTTGCCACCGCCGCCACCCAGGCCCAGGCGCTTGCCGTGGCATGGGAAGGGGACCCGGTCTCGGCCTTCGGCTCGGTGATCGCCGTGACCCGCAAGGTGGACCTCGCCACCGCCGAGGTGCTCAAAGGCCGCTTCGTGGAGATCCTCCTGGCACCGGGCTACGACGCCGATGCTTTGGAGTTCCTCAAGGCCAAGAGCAAGGACATCCGCATCCTTGAGATCCCGAACTTCACCGCAGCTGCCGACCGCAAGGTCTACAAGCACGTGATTGGCGGCATGCTCGAGCAGGACCGCGACGCCCTGTCGTGGGAGAAGTTCGAGAGCGTGACCGTCGCCGCGTTCCCCGACTCCAAGAAGGACCTTGCCGCCTTCACCTGGGCCGCCTGCAAGCACCTCAAGTCCAACGCGATCGCGATCGGCTACGAGTACATGCCCGGCCAGTACACCCTGGTGGGCGCCGGCATGGGCCAGCCCAACCGCATCGACTCGAACGTGAAGCTCGCCCAGCCCCGCGTGCTGGACTGGCTCGCGCGCCAGGCCCCCAACGCGGAAGCGAAGGATGAGATCGGCAAGATGGTGTTCGCGTCGGATGCCTTCTTCCCCTTCAGCGACAACATCGAGGCCGCGGCCGAGTTCGGCATCAAGCTCGTGATCCAGCCGGGCGGCTCGGTGCGCGACGCCGACTCGGTCAAGAAGTGCGACGAGCTGGGAGTGGCGATGGCGCTCACCGGCACCCGCCACTTCCGCCACTGAGCTTCGGCTGCGCGGGCGCATACTCCTCTTCCTCACCCGCTCGCTGTAGTTCCACTACAGCTTCGGGGATCGGGGCGAGTCGTCTGCATCCCGCTCGCGCGAAGCTCCCGTCGTGAACTGATACGGACAGATTCTGTCAGAGCAAAGGGAACCTGCAAAGGTTCTCTTTTTCGTTGGGCGCCTGCCGCCCTCAACGATCGCGACGCCCCGTCGGGGCGTCCTTCACCAAGGTCGGCACCGAGCTGCCTGCCAAGCCTCCTCGGCCCCCACTCCGCCACTGGACGGGAGCCTGCGGGGTCTTGGGCCTGTCGGCCGGCATCCCTGGCGCACAGATCGGCTTCATTCGCTACCTTGAAGGAATGTTCCCGTCTCCTCCAGAGTTCCGTTGGACACTCCGTCGCATGCACGGACTGTTCTGGTCGCACATGCCCCTGAAGTCCTTGGCGCCCCTGCTGGCCATGCTCCTGTTCCTGCCCTGCGGCTGCCGCAAGCAGGAGTCCGATTCCCCTGTCGCAGACACGAGCCGTACCGTCGCGGACACGTCCAGGAAAGGCGCGAGCCCCTTCCCAGCTCCGGTGCCGCGCCGCAGTTGCAACGGCCTGCTCCAGGGCTTCCGACCAGGAACACCCGGCCATCTCCTCTACCGGACCGTGCGGGCCGCAGACGTGTACAAGGACACCACGCGAAGCGACGGCTGGGCTTACGGCTACTTCTGCACCCTGGATAGCGGCACTCTGGTCGATGTGCAGCTTGACGAGCGCCACAACGACGAGGCGCAAACCTGGAGTCATGCGAGCGAGAGCGGGTCCGAGGGATCCACGACACTCCTGAACGCCTATGCCGGCTTCCTGGGGGCGGCCGATGAGCGCTTTTCGCTCTGCCAGATGGGGTCGCTCTGCGCCTTCGATGAAACGCACAACTTCGATTCCGAAAGGGATCTTCCCATGGAAACCCGCTTCTTCAAGCAGAATCAGGACTGGGGCCAGTGGTTGTCCGTAGGCTTCTCAGGCTCCACGAACCGTGGAAACTTCCGCCTCTTCGGCAGCCATCTGGTTCCCGCCGATCGCAAGGCGGCAATACCCGGTTACGAGCTTCTGCGCGAGATCCCCGCCTATGGAGCCGACATCGATAGCGGCTCGGACATCATGGGTTTTTCCTGTCGCGGGGGATTCGGACATTACGCGCTGTTTCCCACAAGCCGCGGCATTCGCTTCACAGTCTCAACGGGCCAGGATACGTACGAGGTGGCCGATGTCCTGGCGATCCGACGTACCCGACCAGGCCAGTATCGGCTGACGCTGCGGAGCGAATTGCCGTTCTACTGCCCTCCGTCCGAGGACACGACAGTCCGCACCTGCACTCTGACCGCGGACCTGGTCGTGGGACAAAGGCGCGTGACGCTCGTGCACCCCGGCCCCTTCATCCAACAGGGAGATTCGCTCGTCCGCGACGAGGAATCCAAGCGATTTTACGTCCGCCCCGAGGCCTACGCCTCCACTAAAATCATCTACGCACCTTACCATCCCGACAAGGATCTTCCGGAAGAGGTCTGGAACGATCCGACGGGAAATTGATCCGCCTCAAGGCTCTTCGGCGGCAAGCCAAGCATCCCTCCCCAGCGCCATCGCGGCCTGGGCCAGGTGCCGGTCGCCGTGCCAGGCGTAGATCTCGACCTGCTGGTAAAGCCGGTAGTCCTTGCCCGATCCGGGATGATGGAAGCTGCGGCTCCAACCCGCCTCGTCCAGTCCGCGGAACAAACGCGTCCATTTGCGGTGCAGCGCATCGAGCAGGGCAAGCGCCTCGTCGACGGCCTCCGGGTCGCAGTCGGGAGTGAGGACCCAGTCGTTCTCCTCGTAAGGGTGGATGACAGGATTTGTCTCGCACAGCGCGTACTTGCAGCGCAGGTAGCTGTGCAGATGGCTGTCGGCCACGTGATGAACGATCTGTCCCACGTCCCAACCGCCCTCGCGGTAGGTGCGTGAAAAGGCCTCGGCACCTAGGCCCTTGAGCAGGGTCCTGAATTTCTCCGGCTGGGAGGCGATCCTTTCGATGGCGGCAAGAGCGCGTGCGGCATTGAAGGCCGTGGGATCGGGCATGGGAAGAACAGCGAGTTCGGCGGGGGTAGACATGGCAGGAAAGGTACCTGCCGTTTCGCACCTTGCCCACAGAGGCAATCCTGAGAGCCGCAGTTCCAGCCCGCAGGAGTCAGACGCCGGAACCGATGCTTTCGGACATTCCTATCTGAATTATCATTCCATGCATGCACCCGCGCCTGCTTCCCGCCCTCCTGCTGCCCGTCCTGATCCACGCCCAGACCTGGTCCCCTGTTGCCAGCCCAGCGACCGACATGTACAGCGAGGTCCTGAACGTCGGAACCCGGCTGGTGGCCCTCGGCACGGGTGGCCCCAAGCTCTCCGATGACTCGGGCAGGACTTGGCGCCGCAGCGCCACAGGACTTCCCAGCCACGCGACCACGATGACCGGCGCAAGCCGTGGCGACACGATCACGATCTACGCCACCGGCAAGCTCTACCGTTCGACCGATCGCGGCGATACGTGGCAGGACTGGTCCGAGGGCTTTGCCCCGGGAAGCCATCTCGGAGGACGCTACTCGCTGGCCATCGGAGATTCTGTGACGGTGTTCCTCCTCGGCATGGGCACCGACGCCGAACTCTGGCGGCGCACGTCCCGCACTCCATGGGTCCGTACCCCTCATTCCTTGGATCTCGATGGCACGCTTGATTGGAGCGGGAACGGTTTCCTGCTTTCCGATTACGCCTCGACGGGCTACAACCTCCGCCTGACGCGCGACTTCGTCAAGTTCACCAAGGTCCTCTCCTCGCCCTCCGGCAGCTTCACCCCCAGCCTGCGCAACGACACGGTGTGGGCCCTGAAGTCCGGCGCCTTCGTGCGCAGCGCGGACAACGGCGCCACCTGGGACAGCCTTGCTTGGAAGGAAGCCGGCTTCTGGAGCCTGTTCCCGACGCCCCTGGGCTTTGTCACCCGCCGGAGCGACAGCCTGTTCCTCGCCGATCCCAGCGCAGGATCCCTGCGCCTGATCCAGAGCTCCGCTCCATATGTGGCTCACACCTCGATGCAGGGAACCCGCCTGGTGCTCACCTGCCTGCGCGAAGGCAATCTCGTTTCGTCGGATTCCGGACGCACCTGGGAAACCGTCATGCTGCCGGAAGCAGGCTTCTGGTCAGACGATCTGCTCCACGTGAAAGGACAGAAGTTCAGCATCGGAAACTACGGGGTCTGGAGCAGCAACGACGTAGCCGGTTGGAAACTTGAGCCAGGCTCCACGGATGCACACACCTTCTGGACAAACGGCACCATGATCTACGGCAACGGCTGGAATCTGACCCATAGGACGCCGACGGGATGGATCGAGGACACCCTCCCTCCCAAGGCGAAAGGCTATGTGGAAAACAAGACCTTTGTGACCGGCACGGCAACGAAGCGCTGGGCCAGCAACAGCAAGGACCTGTGGTCGGCCACGGGGACCAGCACCCGCTGGACGGCTTCGGACACCATCCCCCAATTCAGCGGGAGCATGGAGGCATTCCTCGAGTTCGGCGGCCGATTGTGGCAGACCCGCAGCAGCTGGCACGACTCGGTCCTGATCGCCCTCGTCTCGCGCCCCACGGGTACCGGCGCCTGGTCCACCCATCTGCTCCCGCATCACCGGGGCGTCAACCTGCTCGCAGCCGGACGCAGGGCTCTCTGGGTGGGAAGCGACAGCGGCCTCTTCCGCAGCGACGACACGGGCAAGACCTTCCGCAAGGTGGAGCTGCCCGGATCCTTGGGCAGCCTGGAGCAGTCCGCCCTCGCCGTCCATGGGGACACGGTCGCCGTGACAGTGAACAGCATCCGCGACGAGTTCCTCAACAGCCGAGTCAACCGCACGCTGGTCAGCCTGGACGGAGGCACCCATTGGCTGCAGGCCGAAGACACCACACTTGTGGCCTCGTCCTTCCACATCGATTCCACCGGCATCTACGCCGGCATGATCGGACGGGGACTCTACAAGTGGGACAACACGCCCTCGACCGGCATCCTCGGAAAATCTGCAGCCAAGCTTGAACGGCGGTTCGTGGCGACCCGAACCGGGATATCCCTTCTCACTCCCAATTTGACAGAATCTGTCACCGCCGAGCTTTACACCGCCGAAGGCCGCCTGCTGCTGCGTCAGACCTTCGCTCCCGGCACAAGGCACGTTTCCTGCCCGATCCCCTCCGGCATCCTCCTCGCGAGGCTGCACGGAAATGGTCAAGAATGGACCGGCCGCATCGCCGTCCCCTGATAGGGGCATCGCGCAGCAAACCGTCCCCATCGACACCTGCGCACTTCCCCGCGGCGTCTGCTACCGGCCCGGCACCCTGACCACTGCGCTGGCCCCGTCCTTCCCGCGCAGAAGCAGGAGCTGCCCGGGCCTTGCCCCCTCCAGAACGGCACCTTGTCGCAGCACGCCCCAATGCGCGGTGAGCCGTCCGTTCGACGCGACAAGATCCGCCTGAAACCCAACCTCCGTTCGGACCACCATCAGCTTCCCGGCTTTCCAAGCCAAGCCCACGACCGGGCGATTCCCGGAAGGGGAGACCTTGCGCATCGAGGTCGATCCCAAGAAATGGCTGACGCCCGAACCCGCCCGCGGCGCCGCCGGCAGCGCAAGGCTGGCTCCCTTCCATTTGCCATTTTCTGTCCATGCAAGGTTCAGAGTCCCGACCGTCCGGTCCGGTGCCGCGGCCGTCCAAAGCACCCCGCCTGCCGTCTCCGAGCGGATCAATACGCAGGGGCGATCCACCGCGACCTTCATGCCGTCCCCGAAGGTGGCAGTGTCGGCGACATGGAAGACCATCCCCCGCCAAGATCCCTCCTGGATCGCCTGCACGCGGGGCGTATTCATGGCGACGCTCACCGGCTTGCGCGCCGCCCAGCGCGCCATTGAATCCGCCGACACTCCCGGCACCACGGCGTAGGCGTAGCTTGCCGCACTTGCCTTCGAACCGTGCTCCACCCGTGCGAAGAAGACCTGCCCCTTCACCAGCGTGTCGGTGTATTGCGTGTCGACGGCCTTCCAGGTCCCCTTCCTCAGGGTCGCCCCGACCGTCAGGCTCTCCGGCACCGCAAGCCAGATCCCCACCGAATCGTGGTGGAGCCAAGCCAAGCCCGAGGTCGCCAGTGAATCGGAGCTCAACAGCGTGCGTCCGGAGCCGGTTCCCAGCGTCACCGCCCCCCGTGCCCAGCGCTGGTCGATCGAGGTGGAGACGGGACGAGGAACGTCAAAGGCAAGCCCTGCTCCAAGGGCCACCAAGGCATCGGGCGTCTGGAACCAGGCTTTCTTGCCCTTCACGGCCGTGACCTGATAGTCATAGCCGAAGGATGAAGACCAGCCATCCGAGACCCCTCCGACAAAATCTGTCGTTCCGTAGATGTAGACGTTCTTGAGGTTCTCACCGGGGAAGCTGTCGATGCGATCGTTGGTCACGCCCGGCACCGAGGCCCAATCGAACACCGGCCAGATGAGGTCGCGCTCGTCGCCGCGCACTCGCACCCAGTTGGATCCGTAAGCCAGGAAATACCCCTTGAGATTCTCGCCGTTGCCGAACTCCGTCGCCGTCTCGTTCCGCCGAGGCGCCCGCACCGAACTCATCCAGCCCGGACCGTGGTGCGCCAAATACCCGCAGGTCCAGAATACCTTGTCGGGATTCCGGTACCAGGGGCCTGTCCCCGCAAGCCACGCGCGCAAGGAATCCAAGGCCCCTGCCCCGCCCCCGGGCCGCAGGTTGAGCGCTGCCCGGTTCAATCCCCCTTTGCCCGAGAGCGTCCCCGGCCGCACCAGTCCTCGGCCCAGCATCGTCGGATCCCACTTGCCGGCGTGGAGCATCCAGGGGCTTCCTTCCAGGACCATCGAATCAAGCAGCGCCGTCTGCGCCTGCGAGAAGGCAAAGCGCGTCCCTTGGGCCAGCACCCACCAGCGGATCGTCTCGTCCAGGAAGCTCTCGCCGTAGCCGCCGTTGTACGGGAAGGCGCGCTTGGACGAATGCTGCGAGAAGGAGAAGTCGCGATGCAAGCCATCCCCCGAGTCCACCAGCACGACCTGCTCACGCATCCGCTGGAGCACGCTGTCGATCCCGGCCGGTTCGTTCCGGGCGATGCACCGGTAGATGTGCGCACTGCCCTCCCAGCTCAGGTTCGCTCCGGTCCAAATGGCCCAGTTGCCATCGATCCGCAATGCCCAGCGCGCCAGCGTCGAGTCCGCCACCGCCCCCCGCAGCAGCACCAGGATCTGCCCCCAAGGAAGATCTTCCCCGATCTCGTTGGACCACCAGTTGGTCGAGTACGGGTTCTTTGCGAGATAGATCTCGAGCCCCTTGATCACTCGCGCCTTGATGCTGTCAGCCGCTTGGTACTTGGATCCGGGCTTGGCCCAGGCCTGCGTGAAAGCAAGCAGCCGGGTGGGGTGGTTCACCGGACTCCATCCCGTCTGGGAATGGTCCGCATAATCGATGTCAGGCCAAGTGCCGTCGGGAAGCTGCGCCGCCAACCACTTGGGAACGGATGCGTTCACCCCCGGGGAGACCAGGCTGTCGCGCAAGCGCTGCGCCAAGGTATCGACGGCATCGGCACTCCACGACGTGGAGACCAGCGCGAGCAGCAGCAGGGCGATACGGAATGCGTTCATGAATAGAGTCTACACCGTCCACCACCTCGCGTGGGTTCCCTTTTCGTTCGGGCGCCTGCCGCCAAGCGGCACCGGGCTGCCTGCCAAGCCTCCGCCAATCCGCGCAGGGGCGAGGCATGCCTCGCCCCTGCGTCAAGGCGGGGGTCTTGGGCCTATCGGCCGGCATCCCTGGCGCACATGCGCCCTGTGACTGCGCTCCCGCCCTGGTAGGGCGGGCCGGGGTGGGTTGGCTCCGGCGAAGCGGCATCCCTGGCGCTCCGGCGAAGGTCATCGGCGCGTCCGTCGCTCACCCCGCTTGGCGCAACGAATCCTCGAAGGCGCTCAAGGCGGCCTTGGCCCCTTCGCCCATCGCGATCACGATCTGCTTGTACGGGACGCTGCTCACGTCGCCCGCTGCATAGATGCCGGGAACATTGGTGCGGCAATGGCTGTCGATCAGGATCTCGCCCATGCGGTTGGTCTCGACCACATCCTTGACGAAGGCGCTGTTGGGCACGAGGCCGATCTGCACGAACACGCCGTCCAGCTCGATGCGCCGGATCTCCTTGGTCGAGCGGTCCTCATAAGCCAGCGCCTGCACCGCCGTCCCGTCCCCGACCACTTCCACGGTCCGCGCCGAAAGCAGCACGCGCACGTTCGGATGGGCGTGAAGCTTTTCGACCAGCACCCGGTCCGCCTTGAGCTGATCCGCGAATTCCAGCAAGGTCACTTCGCTGCAGAGGTTCGCAAGATCCAGCGCCGCCTCCACCCCCGAGTTCCCGCCGCCCACCACGGCCACTCGCTTGCCAGCGAAGAACGGGCCGTCGCAGTGCGGGCAGAAGGCAACCCCGCGTCCGATGTGCTCCTTTTCACCCGGCACGCCCAGCTCGCGCCACTTCGCCCCCGTGGCCACGATCAGGGCCTTGGCCAGCAGCACCTCCCCGCCTTGCAGCCGGACCTCCTTGCGCACGCCGTCGCGCACCGCCTCGATGCGCCGATGCTCGAATATCTCCACGGGATAGTCGCGCACGTGCCCCGTGAGATCCGCAGCGAGCTTCGGCCCTTGGGTCCGGGACACCGAGATGAGGTTCTCGATGCCGAGCGTCTCGTTGACCTGTCCTCCGAGCTTCTGCGCCACCAGCGCCGTCTTCAGGCCCTTGCGCGCGCTGTAGATCGCCGCCGAGGCTCCGGCAGGACCACCTCCCAGCACGACCACATCGAACTCCTGTCCCGGCTTTTCCAAGGTGCTTTCAGAATGGCCGTAGGTTCCTTCCAAAAGTTCAAGGAGCGACCCGAAGTCGGATTTCCCCACGTGCAGCAGGCGATCGCCCTCGAAGACCGCCGGCACGCCTTGGATGCCAAGACGGGTCACCTCGTCGGGAACGAGTCCACCATCGATGAACTCGTGGGTGAAATCGGGGTGCTGCAGCGCCATGAGATTGAGGGCCTGCACGACATCGGGGCAGTTCGTGCATTCCAGCGAGACGAAGGTGCGCAGATGAACGGGTCCGCGCAGCGCCGCGACCCGCCCGAGCAGCGAGGCGTCCGGCAGGCGCCCGAGACCGTCGGCATTGAGGATCGCAAGCACAAGGCTCGTGAACTCGTGTCCACCGGGAACGCCGCGAAAGCGCACACCGGTCGGACTGCCGTCGCGCAGCAGGTCGAAGCACGGGACCTCCGAAGGCACATCGCCCTGGTGGACCTTGATGCGACCATTGGTCGAGGCGAGCTCCTGAAGCAGTTCCTCCAGCTCCTTCTGGCTGGAATGGGAGCTCCTGCGCAGGGCCAAGGTCATTTCGGACTTGAGACCAGCGAAGTGGCCTCGCAATGCGTCAAGCAATGAGGCGTCGAGCATGATGATTTCCTCGGGTCGTTTGAAATGCATGAAAGAATGGAAGGGGGAGTCCTGCGACAGCGTTCCTGCCCCGGGACTCCCGTCGGTTCAAAGGATCAGATCTTGCCCACCAGATCAAGACCGGGCTTGAGGGTGGCGGCACCTGGCGTCCACTTGGCGGGGCAGACCTCGCCGGGATGCGCCGCCACGAACTGGGCCGCCTGCACCTTGCGCAGCAGCTCGTCGGCATTGCGGCCGATGCCGTTGTCGTGGATCTCCGCAAGCTTGATCGAGCCGTCCGGAGCCACCACGAAGGTGCCACGGTAGGCGATGCCCGCATCCTCGATGTGCACGCCGAAGGCGCGAGTCAGATGTCCCGTCGGGTCGGCCAGCATCGGGTACTGGATCTTCTTGATGGTCTCGGAGGCGTCGTGCCACGCCTTGTGCACGAAGTGGGTGTCGGTGCTCACCGAGTAGACCTCGACGCCCAGCTTCTGGAACTCGGCGTACTTGTCGGCCATGTCGCCCAGCTCGGTCGGGCAGACGAAGGTGAAGTCGGCCGGGTAGAAGAACAGGATCGACCACTTGCCGGCAAGGTCGGTGTCCTTGACGGTCTTGAAGGCGTCCTGGTGGTAGGCCTGCACCTGGAATTCCGGGATCTTGGTGTTGATGATCGTCTGCATTTCGTTTCTCCTTGAGTGTGGTTTGGATGGAATCGACTGTTCGATGATTTCAATTTATGACCGAATGATTGCAGGAAAAAATCGTTTGATCCCATCGAATTGATCGTCATTGCCTATAATTCACTCATGAACCTGAGAGACCTCGAATACTTCGCCGCCGTGGCGGAGCTGGGACATTTCGGCGCAGCCTCCGAGCGTTGCTTCGTGAGCCAGCCCACGCTCAGCGGCCAGTTGCGCAAGCTCGAGGAGGAACTGGGCCACAGCCTCTTCGATCGGGACACCCGCAACGTGCGACTGACGCCGTTCGGGAAGGAGGCCTTGCCCTTGGCCCAAGCCGTCCTCCAGGCGGCCCGATCCCTGCAGGAACGGGCGCAGGAACTCAAGGACCCGTTTCGCGGTGCCGTGCGGCTGGGAGGCTTTCCCACCTTGGCTCCATGGTTGTTTCCTCTGCTTTTCCCGCTCTTTTCGCGCAGCTATCCGCACGCCGAATTCTTCCTGGTCGAGGAAAAGACCCCGGTCTTGCAAAAACAGATCCAGGAGGGGTTTCTGGATGCCGCCTTCCTTGCCATGCCCCAGGACGCGCCGTCCCTGCACGCCCTGCCGCTCTTTTCCGAACCCTTCCTGCTTGCCATCCCCGGCACTCACCCTTGGAAGGCCCGCAAGGGCATTCGTGCAAGTGAACTTTCCGAGCTGGAACTCCTCCTGTTGGAAGACGGCCATTGCCTGCGCGACCAGGCCATCGACCTGTGCTTTCGCTATGGAGCCCGCGAGAAGGGACAGTTCCGGGCCACGGGCCTGGAAACGCTTCGCCAGATGGTGCGTCTGGGAACCGGCATCACCTTGATGCCACGCCTTGCCATCCCCGAATCGAAGGAAAGCGGCATCGTCTACCTTCCCATCCGCGAACCCGTTCCCACCCGCCAGATCGCCCTGTGCTTTCGCGACAGCCATCCCCGTCGCCGCTTTTTCGAGGACTTGGCCACCCATGTGCGCAGCCTGTGTGCGCCGGAAAAGATCCTGGCCTTCTGTACCGAACTCGGAGATTGAACGCAACGGTTCCAGCCTGCTCCATTCCCGGAAACAGCTCTTCCCCATAACACCCGGCAAACAGGATCCGATCCTCATAGTTTTCCAAGGCAGCCCTTCTCCGGAGCCGTGATGATCCGATCCATCAACCATTGCACCCTGCGCTGACGCGTGGCACGCTCTCTCCAGGGCGGAAATGTTGACCGGAAAACAACACTTCCCGCTTGTTCTACGGAAAAGGCACAGAAGTCCGATCCAATCGCCCCTATCGTTGGTAGAAAGCTTCCGTTTCCAGCAACAACACCAGTGATCGATCCTCACCCGAACCAAGGCATTCCCATGAGATCCATCGGCATTCTTTTCCTTGGCGCTTTCGCCTCCCTTGCGTCCGCTTACCCAGGCTTCTCGGTCGGTGACACCTTGCTGCTGAGTCAGGGCTACGGCAATTTCATCGGCATGAGCGGAGGTCAGAAGCTCGTGCGCGAAACGATCGATTCCATTCAGGTCAAAGGCGACACGACCACCATCCACACTTCCACCAGCTCGTCGACGACCAGCGGATTCTTCGAGAACCCCATGGACGGAATGGGACTGTCGATGCTTTCCTACGGGGGCAAGCACCAACTGGTCCTGCTTCACGGATTGCCCTCCAACGTGAGCACCGGCGCCAGCGCACTTCGCAGCGCCGACTGGATCCTCTCCGATCGCTCAACCCTGCTCTTCTATCCCTCCCTCCAGCCGATGGCCCCCCAGGCTCCCATGCCCATCCTCGATTCGTCCCTCCTTCCCAAGTCCGCGACCAGCTACCTCGTACGACTGACCGACACGTCCGGCATCCAGTGGACCAGCACGAATGCGGCACCCGGCACATTCAAGGGAATCCTGGCGAGGTTCAAGGGTGCCGCCGATCTTCAAGGCACCCTCATCGAGGATACTTCGGCGTATCGGATGCAGGTCTGTACCGACACGGCCGCATGGTCGGCCAATCCGGCGCTGGGCCCCTTGCGCTTGCGCAGCTTCAGAACATCCAGCACGGCCATCCCGCTCAATACCAAGCCCATGACACTGGGAGGCGGATGCTACAGCAGTTCCATCACAGATTACCGTCCCATGACCATTCCTCAAGGGATCCACGTCCGCAGAGCCAAGGTCCAAGGCCCGGCCTCCACGTTCCGCTCTGTGTCCGGCAGACGGCTGGGAAGCCCGGCCAAGGCCCATTCCGGCGTTTCCATTTCCGTCGATGACAAGGGAATGCCCGCAAAGTCCATCCGGCTCGGCCCGCTTGACCAATGAGGCCACGCTCCCGCGCCTTGGTTCCTCTCGTGCTGACCATCCTCGTGGGCGGCTGCCTTCCCGTCCGCTCCGTCAAGTTCACGGAATCGGAATGGGGGGCGCAGGGCGATTGCGGAACCTGGCCTCATCGCCTTGCGATGATCGACGACCTTCGTTCCCGCCACAGCGTCCTGGGACTGAAGCTTTCCGCTGTACGAGCGCGATTGGGAAATCCGGATGCGGTGTCGCGCGAACCGGACTTGGCGGCGACTTGGAGCCTCGCTTGGGAGGGACGATTCCTTGATCCGGACCCTGTGTCCGGCACCGACTACGTCCTTTTCCTGGACAAGGATTCGGTCGCCATCAAGGACACGGTCCTGACTTGGGACCATGGCCATTGAAGCCCGCGGCCCTCCTCGATCAGCGCAGCGGTTCGATCCTCAGCGAATCCAGCGTGAAGATGGCCATTTCGCCCTCAAAGACGCTGGAGGCCTGCTTGGGCGGTGAGAACCGCAGGTAGCGGGCATCGGGCATCGGGATCGGTGAGGTCGGGTCCCAGTCGTTCCAATGGCCATCCACCCTCACACTGGCCCATGCATGGGCCCAGAAGCCGTCGGGACGGGCAAGCATCCCGCGCACCACCCGGGTCTGGAAGCCCATGGCGGCAGCACCTTCGGCAAAGACCTGGGCGTAGGCCTTGCAGTCCCCCGAACCGCGCTCAAGGATCTGCCCCACATCGCCCGGGAAGTAGGTGCGCTCATAGCGGATGCGGCTGCGCACCAAAGTATGCAGGTTGTGAAGCCGTTCGTTGGGCGTTCCATCCGGCACCGCCGCCGCAAGCGAGGCCGCCGCTTCGGAGGGCACCACCGGAAGCCCCGAGGAATCCTCGGTGGGCCGATCGGCATGGACATCGACCACCGTCACCCCCGGTCCCACGCGCACCACGGCCTGACGCTCTCCCAAGGCTAGGCGTTCCTGGCTCAAGCCCTCTTCCGACTTCCCGTGCAGGGTCCAGCGCGCGACCCGGAAAGTGCCTTCCGGCACCGATCCCCGCAACGGAGCCACAAGCCCTGTCGATGGATTTTTCATGCTCAGGCGCGAAAGATTCTTCCACTCCGGCAGGAACTGCATGCCGATGCTCCAGACCGGAAGCAGGATCAGAGCCACCAGCACCCAAGCCCCTCGGCGCATGCCTTGCTCAAGCAACGGCCTTGCCCCGATGGCAAAGACCAAGGCGAACAAAAATTCGCGCAGGAGCGTCAATCCGGCCGATGCCCCCGGAGAGCGCATCAGGAAGGCAAGCGGAAAGGTCCACACGAGAACCAGGCTTGCCCCGCAGGCCAGACGCACGAGCCCGGCCAGTGGAGGACGCGCCCCGAACAACCGCAACACGAGCCACGCAAGCGGCCCCGCGCCGATCCAGCCGATCCATGCGGCGGCCAAGGTGAGTGCCTGGTAGCCCGCCGAAAAGTCCATCGCGATCCCGTCCGGCATCGG
>JBDKGV010000055.1:0-17252 GCA_039798005.1 Fibrobacterota bacterium | reverse complement strand
CACTGGTCGGGCTCGGTGGTCATGGATCCGTTCAATCCCAAGCGCGTCTTCGTGAGCTCGGGCAACGGCATCTACATGACCGATGACGTCACCGACTACACCTTCAAGAAGGCCGACTGCGGCTGGTGCTCCGACGAGCTGACCCAGCGCCAGCTCTGGAAGGTCGCCTCCCACGGCATCGAGGAGGTCGTGCCCGAGGAGGTCGTGAGCATCCCCGGAGGACCTGTGATCTCGATCATCGGCGACTACGACGGCTTCCGTCACGACGACGTGACCAAGTTCCCGTCCAACCGCCATCTGACCAGCGTCAGCGGCACGAAGATGAGCCTTGGCTCCACGCGCGCCCTGGCCTACGCTCCGAAATCGGGCAAGCTCGTGAAGGTCGCGGATGCCCGCGGCGCCCAAGTCGACGCCTACAGCAACGTGCCCATCTCGGCGCTCCAGTTCTCCAGCGACTCGGGCCGTTCTTGGACCGTGGAGAGCTACACCAGCCTGAGCACCGCCTACACCAAGGGCCGCAGCGTGGCCCTGTCCACCGACGGCGCCGTGGCCCTGTGGACGCCGGGAGAGAAGAGCGGAAGCTACGGCGAATGGCCGGTGCACCGCTACTACAACTCCGCATGGACTACGGTCGCCGGCATCGACGGCGCTTGGGTCCTGGGTGATCCCGAGGAGGCATCCACCTTCTACGCCTTCAAGAACAATGAGGGCGACGTCTACCGCTCCACCGACAAGGGCGCCACCTTTGCCAAGGTCGGCACCCCCGGAAAGAGCAGCTTCCGCAAGATGCGTGCGACACCGGGCGCCACCGGAGACCTGTGGGTCCCCGTCGTCACCGACGCCACCACCGGCAGCCTGATGCGTTCCAAGGATGGCGGCGCCACTTGGACCGCTGTGGCAGGCGTGGGCCGCTGTGAAGCGGTGGGCTTTGGCAAGGCGGCCATCGGCGCGACCTTCCCGGCGATCTTCGTGTATGCCACCATCGACGGAGTCGAGGGCGTGTTCCAGTCCGACGACGAGGGCAAGACTTGGACCCGGATCAACGACGATGCGCACGAGTACGGAGGCCTTGCCAACGGCGAGTTCGTCATGGGCGACATGAACACCTACGGCATCGTCTACATGAGCACGGCCGGCAATGGCATCGCCGCCCGCTTGGGCGGAGAAGGCGGCACCACGGCCATCGGCAAGGTGAAGTCGGTGGCCGCTGGGCTGACCCAGGCAAGCATCCGGAAGCAGGGTGGAAGCCTGTCCTTCTCCGGCCTTCCTCAGGGAACCTCGGTGGAAATCCTCACCCTCCAAGGCCGTCGCGTCTCGCAGCAGATCGCCACCTCTTCCGAACTGAAGATCCAGCTTCCTTCGAGCTCGCTCCATGTGGTGCGCCTCAAGGCGGCGGGCCAAGTGCGCGACTTCCTGCGATAAGACCGTCCAACCGCATCGCAGGAAAAGCCAAGGGCACCCGCAACGGGTGCCCTTTCTCGTCTGCCGTCGGTAAGCGTCTAGGCGACGTGCAAGTGCGCGTCCAGGCCGCGCAGCCGCTCGACGACTGCGGCCAACGCCTTGGCGGCGCGATCCACCTCGTCCTCCAACGATTCGCGAGAGAGGGACAGGCGCACCGCACCCCGGATCGATTCGAAGGGCACGCGCATGGCGCGCAGCACGTGTGAAGGCTCCTGGCTTCCGGATGAACAGGCCGAGCCGGACGACACCCAGACCCCTTCGCGGGAAAGCAGCGTGATCGCGTCGTCGCTCTCGATGTCCTCGAAGGCCACGCACAGGGTGTTGGGCAGATGGAACCTCGGGTCGCCCAGCACCGTGGCACCGGGAATGCTTCGCAGGATCTCGCAGACCAAGCGCTCGCGCAGGGCTTCCTGGCGCAACGCATCGGTGGCAAGTAGCGCGACCGCGAGTTCAGCGGCCTCGCCCATTCCCACGATGCCCGGCACGTTCTCGGTGCCAGCGCGGCGTCCACGTTCCTGCCGCCCGCCCCGGATCAGGGAATGGACCTTCAGGCCCTTGCGCACGAACAAGGCACCCACCCCTTTGGGGCCGTGGAACTTGTGGGACGAAAGGGAGAGGAAGTCGGCCTCGCAGGTCGATAGGTCGATGGGCACGCGCCCCGCCGCTTGAACCGCATCGGTGAAGAAGAGCGCCCCATGGGCGTGGGCCAGCCGGGCGAGGTGGGCGATCGGATGGACATTTCCCGTCTCGTTGTTGGCCCACATCACGATCGCCACGGCGGTGCGCGGCCCCAGGGCAGGCGAGTACTCCTCGAGGTCGATCCGCCCCAGGGAGTCGACCCCGATGCGATGGACGGTGATCCCCCGGGACCGCTCGAGGTGGTCGCACAAGGCAAGCACCGCCGGGTGCTCCACGACGCTAACGACGATCTCGTCGCGGTCGGGACGATTGTCCAGGCCGGAGAGGATGGCGAGGTTGTCGGCTTCGGTTCCGCCCGAGACAAAGACGATCTCACTTTCGGACGAAGCGCCTATGAGGTTTGCGACCTGCTTCCTGGCCTTCTGGACCGCGGCCGCCGCCATCATTCCCGCCTCATGCTTGGAGGAAGGATTGCCGAAGCAGTCGGTCAGCAGAGGCAGCATGGCAGCAATGACCCGCTGGGCCGGGCGGGTGGACGCGTTGTTGTCGAGGTAGACGGGACTCATGGTTCAACCTCTCTCCTTGGTCCTACGGATTCCCTGTGTCGCCACACCGGACGCATGCCATTCCGACTTCGCACTCGACCTGAAGGTCTGCTGGAAGCGCCCTGAATCCTTGGAAGAACAATTCCGGTGCCAACCGGATCAAGCGCGCAGCACGCCAGTTCTGGCGAAGGTTGCGCCTTCAGGGACGGATTGAGAATGACATAAAGTCGACATTCGTGTCAGAAAACGTACAGGGTAAGGAAGAGGAGTCAGGCATTCCCAAGCTCGAAGCAACTGGACTGGATTTTGCTTCTCTCCAAGCAGAACCGGGACCGCGGTGGGTATTCCCAAAGACTCCCGCAACTGATCTGAGGAGAATTGCATGAATTTCGGCATCGACACATCCAAGACCTTGGCCAACCGCAGAATCCTGATCGTGATGGAAGACGAAGTCCTGCGGGCAGCGCTGCAATTCATGCTGCATGACGAGAGCGAAGCCCATGAGATCCGCTCTCCCGAAGAGGCCTATCACAAGAAGTTCCTGGGACCGGTGGATCTGGTCCTGCTGGACCTGGGCTTGGTGTGGGGACGAGGCATCGACCTGATCCCTCAGATGCGTGAACGCCTGAATCCCGCCAAGCTCGTGCTGGTGGCCGAATCCGACGACGACCCGGACGCCTACGCCTGCCTGCCTGCCGGAGCCGACGGGATCCTGGGCAAGCCCCTGACCGTTGCCGGTGTGCGCAAGACGGTGGAACGCGTGCTGGCCCAGGATCAGGCTCGTCTGGCCGCATAGTGTGACGATCCACAGGAGTGCAAACGATCCGTTCGTCCTGAGGAGCCCATGGAATGGGCGTCTCAAAGGACTCATGTGATTCAGAACTTCTTGACTTCGATGCCGTGCTTGCGAAGGGCGTAGCAGACCTGCCGCGCCGTCAAGCCCAGGAGCCGGGCCGCCTTGGCCTGGACCCAACCGGAGCGCTCCATCGCCTCGAGCAGACGCATCCGCTCCGAGGAACCATGAGGCATGGAGTCCTCGTCAGGAAAGCTTGAAGAAGCGTCCACCCCCGACGAGACCTCGAAGACCGATCCCTCCTCGTGGCGGGAGTCGGAGTCGCTCCGGGAATCCAGATCCGTGAGCGAAGACGTGGACGGCACGGAGGTCACGGACACCGGTTCCTGCCGCAGGGAGCCTGGCGAGCACAGGAGCTTGGAAAGGCAGCTTCCGTTGCTGCAGGCGAAATCCTTGGCTTGGATGCTGTTGCCGGTGCAGAAGGCCGCCGTGCGGCTCACGCAGCTCTGCAGCTCGCGGATGTTGCCGGGAAAGGCGCAGCCCTGGATGACCTCCAGCGCGTCGCGATCGAAGACCAACTGCGTGCCGTTGTTCTCGTTGTAGCGCCGCAGGAAACTGTTGGCCAGCAGCGGAATGTCCTGGGCCCGCTCCCGCAGCGGGGGCAACTGGATCGGGATCACGCAAAGGCGGAAGTAGAGGTCGGAGCGGAAGATCCCTTTGCGGACATCCTCCTCGAGATCGCGGTTGGTCGCCGCGACCACGCGGGCATCCACCTTGATCGTCTCCGATCCGCCCACGCGCTCGAACTCGCCCTCCTGAAGCACGCGCAGCAGCTTCGACTGGAAGCCGGCGGAGATCTCCCCGATCTCGTCCAGAAAAATGGTCCCGCCATCAGCCAGTTCGAAGCGTCCCTTCCTCTGGCTCAAAGCCCCGGTGAAGGCGCCCTTCTCGTGGCCGAACAGCTCCGACTCGAGCATCGTCTCGGACAGGGCCGCGCAGTTGAGCCGCACCATCGGACCTTGGCTGCGGCCGGAGAGCGCATGAACCGCTTGGGCGAACAGCTCCTTGCCGGTGCCGGATTCCCCGCGCAGGAGTACGGGCAGGTTGTTGCGGGCCGCGATGCGGATCTTGCGCAGGACTTCCTGGATCTGCGGCGATTCGCCCAGAATCCCCAGCTTGCCTTGGGAACGAGGTTCCGGCACCACCGCACCCAGTTCCTTCTGCGCGCGATTGCCCTCCTCCATGAGGCGCTTGCGATCCCGCGCCACCATTTCCTGGAAGTGGTAGGCCTGGCCGACGAGCCGTGCGACCAGCGCAAGCAGCTCCAAGAGAGTACGAGTCCCGTCCTCGTCCCGACGCTCCTCGCGATCCTGAGCCACCAGCACGCCCACCGTCTCCTGCCCCCGGTGCACCGGCACACCCAAAAGGCTGCACAGCGGCTCCCCTTGGGCCGGATTGCAGAGTTCACACATCTCCAAGGTCGGACCGAGGGGGTCCGGGACCGCTTTCCCTGTCACCTTCACATGATCGAACACCGGGCGTGCCACCGCCGTGAAATGACGCTCGACCGCCTCGCGATCGTTCTCGGCCATGGCCAGGATCCGCGGAGCGCCCTCCTCGACCAAGGCGACAAGCACTCCTTCCAACGGGAGATGGGTCTCCAAGATGCCGGCGACCGCCTGCAGGGCCGCCTCGATCCCGCTCGGAGAAAGCAGGGCATGGGAGGCCTCGAAGAGAACCTGCGAACGCACCTCGGAAGACGCGAAGTCCTCCACGGTCCGCCACGGACTGTGTTCCCCAAGGATCATGCTGGCCTCCGGCTCCCTTCGGTGCGATCGCTTCCACAAGGGACACGACCCCTGCTAGGGAAACCGGAATCAATTCCAGAGCCAAACGCCCAACGGAAGCCCTGGGATGGAATCCAGGCTCCTTCACCATGACGCAGGCAGGTCTCGGCAACCAATGTCAAGAAGTGTCCTAGGCCGGCAGACCTCCTGCGAGGAGAGATGCTCCGGACTCGCTCCCGAAGCAGTCCCCATGTTCCTCGCACTCCTCGCAGGTCGGCGCGCTGCAGTAGGCGTGGTCGTGGTCGGCGCAGATCATCCGGTAGAGGAACTTCTTCCAGCGCATCCCGCTGGCATTGCGCCGCACCAGGGATGGGAAGTGACGCTCCATCACCGCCCCGATCTCGGCACGGCTTTCCAGGCCGAGATCCTGCCAGAGATGATGCGTCTGTCGGCAACGGCGCGCCAGGATGCAGGCTAGAGTCGCTTCGAAAGGGCTGCGGGTCCGCCCTGAGCGCGTCAGGAGATGCCGTAGCCTCAGCTCCTCCTCGGTCGGCTGCGGCTCCATCCCGGCATGGGACAAAAGCTCGGCGGCAAACGGCCCGAAGGCATCCTGCAGGAACGCCTCCAAGGGCGCGACCTCCAATCCGAGGGCATCGCACAGCCCCCAGGGAGAGACGGTCTCCTCGGCGGCAAGGGCCGTCACGCAAGCCACCAGGCGCAGGTCCAACGGATGCCATAGCGGATTCCCGAAGACCTCGAGCTGGGCGCGGAGCCCGGTCCCCTCGCCGATCACGCCGCCACCTCCTCTTCCTCGAAGTCCAGGATGCGCTCCTTCCCCTTGCCCAGCGCCTTGCGCAACCAAGGGGGAGGAGTTCCGCGCAGCAGGGCTTGCAGGCTGTCCAGCAGTCCGTCGATGGGCTCGGATTCGGTGACCCGGATCGGATGGATCGCCTGGGCGATCACCCGGGATGCCGCCGAGCCGCCGATGGCCGCGACGTAGAGGATGGCGCACTCGGAGATCGAAGCCAGCTTCGGAGCAAGCTTGTCCTCGTTGCCATCCTCCTGCAGGTTGCCGTCGAAGGTGTGCGTCTCCAGCAGGAAGGCTCCGTCCTGATCCATCTCGTAGATACGGATGTGCTTGGCGGAACCGAAGTGGGCGTCGACCGACACGAGGTCCTGGGTGGCAAAGGCGATCTTCATGACGTTCCTTTCCTCGAAAATCAGGGCGAAGCGCTTGCGGTCGAAAGGGCTGGCTCGATCACTGCGTGCCGCCAGGTGTCCGGCCCCGCATGGGGGGGGTGGGCCAGAAAGAGATTTCCGATCGAAAAGACCAGGTCGCGGGTGCCGCGATACCCGATCGAAAGCAGGTGCGCCGCACCTAGCCGGTCGAACATGGGAATGCCCATGTGGAAGAAGGGGATCTCCAGGCGTTCGGCCGCCTGGCGACCGTGCGAATGCGTGAGGAGGAGGTCGCAGCCTTCCGCGCGCCTTTCCAGATCCTCGAGATCCCCGATCAGGACCTCGGCGACGGGAAGGGATTCCAGGATCGCGGATTGGGTCGAGGTCACCGCGGCATGGAGGACGCAGCCCATCTCGGTGAGCCAGGAACCCATGGTCCACAAAAGATCCGGCTCGGCCCCGATCGCCACCTTCTTGCCACCGAAGTAGAAGTGGCCATCCAGCATGGCATCGACCAACTGACTCCTTTGCCGGCGCAGACGCGGCGAGGCCGGGAGCCCGGTGAGCGTGGTGAGAAGCTCCATCAGTTCGTCCACCGGCCCCAGACCCGTGAGGCTCTCGAAGAGGGTGAAGGGAACCCCGGTCCTGGTCTCCAGCATCTCGGCGGCAGGGCGCATCTGGCTGCCGATGGCGATGGTGTGGACCGCCCTTCCCATGGTCCTGACCTTGTCGACCCCCACTCCGCCCAGGCTGGTCGGCGTGAAGTCCTCGGGGACGTGCCCGTCGAGGGAGCCCGAAAGGTCGGGAAGGATGACCGGATCCAGGCCGAACTCCTCGAGGATCCAGCGCAGTTCGTCGAGATCGCCGGGCGTGAGGTGGCACCCGGGCAGCACGTTGATCGAGGTCAGGTCGCGCAGCCCGCCCCGCCACGGCTCGACGAGCTTGTCCACGAGGGCCTCGACCGTGCTGGCCCAGCCGTCCTGCAAGGCCTGCTTGAAGTCGGGGGTGGAGACGGCCACCAGCTTCAGTCCGTCGTGCTGCGGGTGGCGCTTGCGGAAGACGTTCAGGAAGCCCTCCAGATCGTCCCCCTTGACCTCGGTCACGCCGGTCGAGAGGATGCCGATGATCTCGGGCTTGGCGCGGGCGGCGATGTTCAGGATGGCCTGCTCCACGTTCTCGTAGCCGCCCAGCACGGTGGAGACCTCGCTCATGGCCGTGGTCTGGAGCGGGATGGCCTCGCGAAAATGGCGCACGAAGAGCACCAGCCCGAAGCTCGTGCAGCCCTGGGAGCCGTGCAGGAGCGGCATCGCCCCGCGCAGGCCCAGGATCGCCAGCGCCCCTCCGACGGGCTGGCTCATCTTCAGCGGGTTCACCGCGCAGGATTTGACGGATCTTGTCACCTTGGCCATCTAAGCCACCTGCCTTTCCAGCACGTCCTTGCGGGATTCCCACGGAGCCGGACGGCGGACCTGCTCCCAGATCGGGTTCGAGAGGCACTTGTCGATCTCGTGGACCATGGTGACCATGCCCTCGTATCCGGCGAAGGCGTGGTGCCGTTCCTGGTTGATGTCCATCCAAGGCATCTTGGCCTTGAGGGCCACGAACTGGGAGCGGCCTCCGGAAAGCATGATGTCGGCCTTGGCCTCCTTGAGCATCGCGAACATTTGACGCGGGGGAAGGTCGTCGATCATGTGAGCGTCGTTGCCCATCACTTCCTTGATCTTCTCCTTGTCCTCCTGGGTGGACTTCTTCACGCTGGTGCCCACCACCTCCATGCCGGCCTCCTGGAGCGCCGCCACCACCGACCAGCTCTTGACGCCGCCGGTGATCAAAAGGACCCGCTTGCCGGCGAGCTTGCGGGCATACGGGGCGATGCGGACCCAAGCCCGGGCCTCCTCGCGGGCGATGACGGATTCTGTCCGATCCAGGAGTTCCGCGGGCGCGCCGCGCTGCACCAGCAGGGCGGCGATCTGCCGGAGCGAGGCGCTCATGTCGCCGATGCCGTAAAAGGAGCCCTCGAAGAAGGGGATCCCGTACTTCTCCTGCATCTTGCGGGCCACGTTGATCATGGCCTTGGAGCAGACCATCATGGCCGCCCGGGCGCGATGGCTTGAGGCCACCTCGTTGTAGCGGGCGTCCCCGGAGATGCAGGCCAGGATCCGGATGCCCAGCTCGTCCAAGAGCGGCTTGACCTGCCACAGCTCGCCGGCCAGATTGTACTCCCCGATGATGTTGATGTCGTAGGGGGTGGTGAACTCGGGTTCGCGGGTGCCGATGACGTGTTCCAGGATCGCCTCGCCGGCCAGCTTGTTGCCGAGGTTCTTGGGGCCGACAAAGCCCGGAGCGTTGACCGGGACCACCGGCGTGCCGAACTTGGCCGCCGCGGCCTTGCACACGGCCTCGATATCGTCCCCGATCATGGCCGGGACGCAGGTCTGGTAGACGAATACGGCCGGAGGGGCGTACTTCTCGATCACCTCGCGGATGGCCCGGTAGAGCTTCTTCTCGCCGCCGAAGACCACGTCGCTCTCGCTCATGTCGGTCGTGAAGCTGGTGCGGTAGAGCTGCGGTCCCGAGGAGCTGGAGCCGCGACTGTCCCAGGAATTGCCTTCGCAGGCGATGGGTCCGTGCACCAGGTGGGCCACGTCCGTGAACGGCTGGAGGGAGACCTTGGCCCCGTCGAAGGCGCAACCGCCCGCCGCCGCACCGGGCGTGAGCGGCTTGCTGCAACCCTTCTTCTTCTCTTGGGCGGATTTGCCCTGGTTCTTGTCGCATCCCGGTTCGTTGAAGACGTCCTTGATCTTGTTGGCCACGGAACTCATGGATGTTTCCCCCCAATGCGAACAAGTGATGGACCTTCTCTTGCCTCTCTACACAACAATTTCAGTGCCAAGCGGACTGTGCCGTCCTGCGCTTGGAGACTGCCCGACCGGATGACGAACCGTCTTCAGGATCGTGTCAGGATTCCGACAATTTGTCGAAATCCGTACCAAGGCACCGACGAATGTCACCTTTCCGACTCCATTGATTTCAGGAAAATCAGGCCATTCCGGAGTTGCGACTCGACAGATCGACTGGCACGGTCTCTGCATTGACCATCTGTATCAGGACGCGAGAGGAAACACGGGCATAGAGCCCCCAATGGCACTGGAGACCTAACCATGAGCACGACGCCGATCCAAATGAGCTCGACCGGAGCACCCATGGAAGTGAAGCACAAAGGCTGTGGGACGACCTCAAGCAACGGTTCGTCAGGCTCGAGTTGCGGTTCCTCCGCAGGGCCTTCCAGCATGCCTCCTGAAGTCTGGGAGAAGGTCAAGAACCATCCCTGCTACAGCGAAGAGGCCCATCACCACTATGCCCGCATGCACGTGGCGGTGGCCCCGGCCTGCAACATCCAGTGCAACTACTGCAACCGGAAATACGACTGCTCCAACGAATCCCGCCCCGGCGTGGTCAGCGAGCGTCTCTCCCCGGAGCAGGCCGCCAAGAAGGTCCTGGCCGTCGCCTCCACCATTCCCCAAATGACGGTGCTGGGCATCGCCGGTCCGGGCGATCCGCTGGCCAACCCCGAGAAGACCTTCAAGACCTTCGAGTTGATCTCGCAGACGGCGCCCGACATCAAGCTGTGCCTTTCGACCAACGGCCTGATGCTGCCCGACTACATCGACACCATCCAGAAGCACAACGTCGACCACGTGACCATCACCATCAACATGGTGGACCCCGACATCGGCGCCCGGATCTACCCCTGGATCTACTACCGCAACAAGCGCCATGTCGGTCGCGAGGCCTCCGAGATCCTGCACGAACGGCAGATGCTGGGTCTGGAGATGCTCACCGAGCGTGGCATCCTCTGCAAGGTCAACTCGGTCATGATCCCCGGGATCAATGACCATCACCTGGTGGAGGTCAACAAGGCGGTCAAGTCGCGCGGCGCTTTCCTGCACAACATCATGCCCCTGATCTCGGCACCCGAGCACGGTACCGCCTTCGGGCTTTCCGGGCAGCGCGGGCCCACGGCCCAGGAGCTCAAGGCCTTGCAGGACGCCTGCCAAGGCGAGATGACCATGATGCGCCACTGCCGCCAGTGCCGTGCCGACGCCGTGGGACTCCTGGGCGAGGACCGCAGCGCGGAGTTCTCCACCGAGAAGCTCGACGAGATGGAGGTGACCTACGACGCATCGCTGCGGCAGGCCTACCTGGAGACGGTGGAGGCCGAGCGGCAGGCCAAGGTCGCGGCCAAGAGCGCGGAGCTTGAGAAGCTTGCCGGCGTGGAAAGCGACATCACCGTGCTCTTGGCCGTCGCCACCAAGGGCGGCGGGCGCGTGAACGAGCACTTCGGGCAGGTCAGCGAGTTCCAGATCTACGAGGCCTCGTCGTCGGGAGCCAAGTTCGTCGGGCACCGCCGCGTTGACCTCTATTGCCAAGACGGATTCGGCGAGGAGATGAGCCTTGCAACCATCATCCGGGCCATCAACGACTGCCATGCGGTCTTCGTGTCCAAGATCGGCCACTGCCCCAAGGAGACCCTCTCCGAGGCGGGGATCGAGCCGACCGAAGCCTACGCGATGGAGTTCATCGAGTCGTCGGTGATCGACTGGTACTCGAAGTACGTGGCCAAGGTCGGGTCCGGCGAGATCGTCCACACGGTCCGCGGCGATGCCGACATCCGCCAGGGCGCCTACATCGACGAGAGCACCGCCCACAAGCTCGAATGCGGCGAAATCGCCCCGTCCGCGCTGGTGGCCGAGCTGATCCAGGAGACCTCCGCCGTGGGCGTTTAAGGCGGTCGTAGCTGGAAAAACCAAGGGCACCCAGCTGCGGGTGCCCTTTCTTGTTGCTCAGGAATTGCCTTGGCGACTGGCCGCCAAGGTGAGCGCAATGTCGGCGTGTCGCCCCAGCATGCGGAAATTCTCCCAAGCGGAGCGATCGATTGCGCGCTTGGTCGCATGCCGGTCTGCGATGAAAAGTCCCAGCGCCCGGCCCTTGACTCCCACCGCCTGCGCCAAAAAGGGCTGTTCCTGGAAAAGTTCGAAGACCGGATGCGCAAAGATGCCCTCCGGATCGTCCACTGAAGGGTCAAGCAATTGCGAATCGCACTTTTCCAGCAATTGGATCAAGGCATGCGCCTTGGCCCGGCGCACGGGAAAGGTGAAGCGCTCCATGAACACCTTGCGATCCTTGCCCAAGGCGAGTTTGCAACGCACCTCCCCGGTGCGCGGATCGATGATGGCAAGGGCCGTGCGGTCCATTCCCACGCCGCGATGGATGCCCTCCAGGACCATCTGCAGGATCGAATTCACATCCAACCGATCCAGGAGGCTTGAGGTGATCTCCTGCAACACCTGGATCTCGGCGCCCTTGTTCTCCTCTCCCATGGCGGAAGGATCCTCGTCCGGAGGCAATCCATTCCCCGAGAGCCCGGTGGGAATCCGCGAGGCCACATCCTGGGACCCCAAGGCCAGCGCATATTCCGCGGCCTCCAGTCCAAGGTTCTTCAGGATGACCACCGCATGGTCCTCATCGCACGACAGCATCCACGCGACCTCGCGCGCGGCCTTCCTGAGACCAGGACTGTCCCAACCCTTGCGTGCCTCGAGCGCAATGCTCCAAGCGACATCTTCCATCCCTTTCCGGGACTGCGAAAGTCCGTCGCCTCGCGACACGGTAGGAAGCCGCCAAGCATCGGAAAGGGCGCTGGACAATTTGCGCAGCGGGAATCCCAGCACTCGACACTCCGTCTGCTCCGCCATCTCCGTGGAGGCCTTGAGCGCTTCATCCAGGACATCGACCTGACGATCCCCCAAGCCCCAGAAGACCATGCACCCGACCCGTCGGAGCAGCGTTGAAACGAAGACTTCCTCCGGCGAAGGATCGGATCCTTGTTTCGCGAGGTACTTCGCCACCACGGCCGCATGCAAAGCGCGCGCGATCTCATCGAACAGCCGCTCTCGCGAAGTGCCGTTGAGCAATCCTTCGATGATCGCGATCGAGGTGCAGATCGAACGCACCGTATCGAAGCCAAGGACGATGATGGCTCGCGACACCATGGAGATCTGACGCCCGGAGGGATTGTAGAACACCGAGTTCGAAACACGCAGCACCTTGGCGGTCAGCGGTGGATCCTGCAAGATCACACGCGCCAAGGCAAAGGCGGAATACTCCTCCTTGGCCAAGGCCTGATCGATCTCCCCCAAGGTCCCCGACAGGATCGGCATTTCCTGAAGGCACGCCTTCTCCACCCAGGCGCGAATCCTTTCGTCCTCCGTGCGTCCGTCAGGCTCCATGGCCCTGTCCCTCCCGTGTGTCCCGACCTCTACCGGCAGCTCAACCGCCTAACTGGATGATTGTATCCAAAAGAAAAGGGCACGGCCAGTGGCCAGTGCCCGAAATTCATTTTATCGGTTTGCGATCAATCGGCTGCCGACGATCGGCAACATTCCATCGCTTTCAGCGGATCACAAGCCGGGCATTTTCCGCAAAGCCATTGTCGCCACGAACCGAAACCAAGTACATCCCTGCTTGGAGATTGGAGAAATCCACCGTTTCGGTGCGCGGTCCTGGAAGCCAAAGCCCCAAGTCCCTGGTCTGCACCTTGCGTCCTTGCATGTCGCTGACGGAAATCATCAGGTGCGCCGTGGATTCGAGACCAGCCGTCAACACGACACGGGAGGAAAGGCCCGCCAGCACATCAAGCTTGGAACGGTGCGAGACGATCTCACGCTCGACCGACACGGTCGCTTCCGTTTCGAAGGCGCCAAGATCCGGAGCCTTGCCCTTGTAGGTGATTCCCGACAGGACCGCACCGGCATCGATCAGCTTGGAGCCGGTCTTGAGATGCATGAAGGCGATGTCGGGAAGCGATCCGTCGGCCTTGCGCGCCCCGCGCACCCCGGCGGTATCCACGCTGAGAAAATCGCTCGTGGCCACCGCGAAACCGTTCGACCAGGTGTTGTTCGCCTCCACGGCCGCCGTGAGCTTCACTCCCCCCGTGCCGGTGGAGATGGAGTTCTTGACCGTGAGCACATTCCCGGAGGCGATGCCGCTGGAAGGCGTTGCGGAGGAACCTGCGGTGCCGTCGATCTGATAGTTGGTTCCGTTGTTGATGCCGGTGCAGTTGAAAAGGGTCATGTTGCCACGGTTGTTGTTCTGGTCGAACCCCTTCGCGTAGTTGTTGAAGGCAAGGCAACGACGCACGACATGGTGGTGCTGGGTTCCATAGCCGTTGCTCACGCTTCCCACCTTGTCGCCTCCTCCCATCTTGAAGCCGTTGCCGTTCATCTCGGCCCGGTCGTTCTTGCTGGACTTCGGATCACCGTGGTAATAGCCGTTGTCGAAGGCCCAGCAGTCTTCGATCGTCGTCGAGGCCGTCCAGGTCGCCGTCTTGCTGGGCTCACGCAGGTAGCCATCCCAACCGTCGTCCGAGTTCCCCCAGGACCGGCATCCCCGGAAGGTGTTCCCCGATCCGACGTCCATCTTGGGAGCAAAGCCGTCCGCGTTGCCTCCGAATGTCGCGGAATCGTAATTCCACCAGGAATCGGTGTTCAGGATGAGGTTGTTGGCGGCACCGCCCTTGAGTTGGACACCGGCATCCTGGTTCTCATGGACATTGCAGAATTCCATGATGTTGTTCGATCCGCCTTGGAAGAGCACGCCGTTGTCTCCGGCCTTGAAGACGTCGATTCCCTTGATGTGCCAGTAGTCGCCGGAGATGTAGACACCCTGATTGGAGCTGGCCACGGGTTGACTTGAGAAATCGAGGTAGGCGCGCTTGGTCGCGGCATTTTCAGCAAAAAAGCAGATCCTGGCGTTGGCCGTACCATCCGCCGTGAGCTTGAGAGTCTCGCTGAGCTTGTAGGTCCCGCCCGCCAAGAGGATCGTGTCCCCTGCGCTGGCCGCTGCCACGCCTTTGGCGGGTGTGGCAAACGCATTGGCAAGCGTTTTCCCGTCTTTGCCGTCATTGCCAGCCGGACTGACATGCCAAGTCGCCGCTTGCGAGACCGTGCCTGCCAACATCGCCGTTGCGAGAATCCTAGTGACTGCCGACATGCCGCCTCCCCTCGTTGTGTGACAATGATCGTACCACCAAGATGAGAGCAATCCAGCATCTTTGTCGATGCTTCAGAATGACAGCGTTGAAGGTCGGTCAACAAGAAAAAGCCCACCCCCGAATGAGGGGCAGGCTCTTATTGAACTGCAAGCGAGCGGGATGGTGCCTAAGCCCTCGAAGCCGTGCTTCGCAAAGTCTCCCACCACCTCCCGGCGGTGGGAACCCTGCTACGGCGAGCGGTGAGAGGGACGAGAATCCGCCCGCGCCTTGGATTTCGCGCGAGCGGGAGAGCAGACGACCCGCCCCGATCCCCGAAGCTGTCCTAGTGGACAGCGAGCGGGTGAGGAAGGGGAGTATGCGCCCGCGCAGCCGAAACTCGAAACGCGTGCGAGCGGGATGGAGTCGAAGCCCATCGAACCCGAAGCCGTAGTTTCCTACGGCGAGCGGTGAGAGGGGCGAGAATCCGCCCGCGCAGCCGTGTTTCTATTTGTACCAGTCCTGGAGGCACTTCACTCCAAGGTCCGAACTGCGCAGCGTCGCGATCGCTTCCGCAGCCGCGCTGGCAGCCGAGAGCGTGGTGGTGTACGGGACACCGGCACGCAAGGCGGCTTGGCGGATCACGGCGTCGTCCGCCTGAGCCCCACTGCCCATCGGCGTGTTGATCAGGAGCGCGATCTTCTTGGCCAAGAGCTCGTCGACAATGTTGCCGGGGCCCTCGGAGACCTTCTTGACCACCTCGACCTCGATGCCCTGCTTCTTGAGAAACGAGGCGGTGCCGGATGTGGCGACAAGCTTCATGCCCATCTGGGAGATGCGGCGGGCCACATCCACGATGGCGGGCTTGTCGCGGTCGTTCACCGACACGAAGACGGTGCCCTTGAGCGGGAGCTTGCTTGATGCTCCGATCTGGCTCTTGGCAAAGGCGGCACCGAAGGTCGAATCGATGCCCATGACTTCACCGGTGGACTTCATCTCGGGGCCCAGCACGGTGTCGGAGCCGTGGAACTTGGCGAACGGGAAGACGGATTCCTTCACCGAGTAGTGCACCGGGACCTTCTCCTGGGTGTAGCCCAGTTCGGCCAAGGTCTTGCCCAGCATGACCTTGGTGGCAAGCTTGGCGAAGGGGATGCCGGTCGCCTTGGCCACAAAGGGCACGGTACGGGAGGCGCGAGGATTGACCTCAAGCACGTAGACCTGCTCGTCCTTGACGGCGAACTGGATGTTCATCAAGCCGATGACATCCAGGGCATGAGCGATCTTCACGGTCTGCTCGCGCAGCACCTTGAGAACCGCGTCGGAGAGGCTGATGGTCGGGAGCACGCAGGCGGAGTCGCCCGAATGGATGCCGGCTTCCTCGATGTGCTGCATGATGCCGGCCACGATCGCGGTTCCGTGCATGTCGCGGATGCAGTCCACGTCCACCTCGGTGGCGTTCTCCAGGTACTGGTCGATCAGGATCGGCAGTTCCGGGGTCGGCTGCACCGTCTCGCGCATGTAGGTGGCCAGCTCCTCGTTGCTGTAGAGAATCTTCATGGCGCGTCCGCCCAGCACGAAGCTGGGACGGGCAAGCACGGGGAACCCGATGCGGTCCACGACGACCTGGGCCTCTGCCGCGTTGCTCACGGTGGCGCCGGCCGGCTGCTTCACATGCAGCTCTTCCATGAGCACGTTGAAGAGCTTGCGGTCCTCCGCGAGCCAAATGGACTTGGGCGAGGTGCCCATGATCTTGACGCCAGCGTCCTCAAGGTCCTTGGCAAGCTTCAACGGAGTCTGACCGCCGAACTGCAGGATCACGCCATCGGGCTTCTCATGATCGAGGATGTTGAGGAGCTCTTCGCGATTGAGTGGTTCGAAGTAGAGCTTGTCGGAGGTGTCGTAGTCGGTGGAGACCGTCTCGGGGTTCGAGTTGATCATGATCGACTCGACGCCCTCTTCCTTGAGCGCGTAGGAAGCGTGGCAACAGCAATAGTCGAACTCGATGCCCTGACCGATGCGGTTCGGGCCGCCACCCAGGATCACGACCTTCTTGCGATCGGTGCGGATCGATTCGTTCTCCTGGTCGTACGCCGAATAGTGGTACGGCGTATGCGCCTCGAACTCGGCGGCGCAGGTGTCGACGGTCTTGAAGACGGCCTTGACGCCCAGTCCCAAGCGACGTGCACGGACCTCCGGCTCGGTGGAACCGGTGCACACGGCGATCTGAAGATCGCCAAAGCCCCATTCCTTGGCCTTGCGCAAGGTCTCGACGGAAAGGTCCGCAAGCTTCTTGCCCTTGAGCTCCTGGATCTCGAACTGGATGATTTCCTGGATGTGCGCCAAGAACCAAGGATCGTACTTGCCCAGATCGTGGACCCGCTCCAGGCTCCAGCCGCGCTCGAAGGCGGCACGCACGCCGAACAGGCGGTCGGGCTGGGGCTTTTTCATGTCAAGCAGCGATTCAAGTTCCGCATCGGTCAGCGGGGCGTCCTTGCCGTCGCCGCCAAAGCCGCCACGGCCGGTTTCCAGGGAACGGAAGCCCTTCTGCAGGGATTCCTTGAAGGAACGTCCGATCGACATCGCCTCGCCCACCGACTTCATCTGGGTGCCCAGCGTGTTGGAGGCGCCCGGGAACTTCTCGAAGTTGAAGCGGGGGATCTTGGTCACGACGTAGTCGATGCTCGGCTCGAAGCAGGACGGCGTGGCCTTGGTGATGTCGTTGGCGATCTCGGGCAGGGTGTATCCCACGGCAAGCTTCGCGGCAATCTTGGCGATCGGGAAGCCCGTGGCCTTGGAGGCCAGCGCCGAGGAACGCGACA
>JBDKGV010000054.1:0-17492 GCA_039798005.1 Fibrobacterota bacterium | reverse complement strand
ATGAAGCGGCGCTGGAGGAATCGCCTCGCGAACCCTCGCTTTGGATGGAGCTGGGAGATGCGCGCCTGCAGGCGGGTCAAGCCAAGGCGGCGGCCAAAGCCTACCAAAAGGCCTTGGGGCTTGATCTTGGCCGGGAGAAGGCCATCCGCGGCTTGGCCCAGTCGCTGGAAACCGCCGGGGACGGGGCGCGCGCCATGCTCGAATGGCGCCATCTCGCCCAAGTGTCCCCGGAGTCGAAAGCCGAGGCGGAAGCCCATATCGCAGCCATCATGAATGCCCAAGCGGGAGGCGCACCTGCGGCACCGGTGGCGGCAAAGTCGGCGGCCAAGATGGATGCCCATGGCAAGCCTGCCAAGGCACCGGAAAAGGCACCGGCCCATGCGGCTGCTCCCGTCAAGGAGGGGCGCAACAACGCCAAGCAGCCGGCCTTGGACAAGGAGGCGATCTTTCAAAAGGGGCTTGACCTCTATCGCGGTGGCAAGAAGGATGCCGCCTTGGAGGAATTTCGCAAGGTTCTCCAGAAGCATCCGGGGCATTCGGGTGCCTATTACTTCGCCGGCTTGATCCGCAACGAGAAGAACGATCCGGAGAAGGCGCGCTTCAACTTGTCGCGGGCCAAGGATGCGTTCTACCTGCCCAGGGCGACTTACTGGCTGGCACGGATCGATGAGAAGGCCGGCAAGAAGGCCGCCGCCGCAACGGGCTACCGCAAGGCTCTTGAGCTTGGTTTGGATGCCGAACTGTCCGCCGATGCACGCAAGCGACTGGAAGCCGGAGCCAAGGCGGAACCTGCCGGAGCCAAGGAGCACGTAGCCCCGGAGAAGGGCAAGCCAACGGGGCATGAGGCGGTGCCTGCGGCAGCAGCGGCTCCGCACGGCGAGGTCGAACACGCCCCCCCCGCCTTGCCGGACACCGTTCGCAGGCTTTACAGCTGGAACCCTCCAACGCCCTCGCTTCCTGCGATCCCGGCCACGGACGCGCCCGGGAAGCTGTTTGCCGAAGCCGCTGAGAAGCGCAAGTTGCGCAAGTACGACGATGCGCTGGAGGCGTTGCGACAGCTTCAGGTGCGTCATCCGAACACCCCGGCGGCGGCGGCGGCCCTGCTCGGGACGGCCACGATCCAGTACGACATGGGGCTCTACGACAACGCCATCGCATCAAGCGAGGCCTTCATGAAAGACAACGGCAAGTCGGAGTTCGTGCCGCAGGCCCAGTTTCTCGAAGGGATCTCCCAACTGCGGATCGGTCACTCGAAAGATGCCTTGGAGCTGCTCTCGAAGCTCGGGCCGCGCACCAAGGAGTACCCGACCGAGGCCCAGCGGCTTTCGGCCATGGCCCATGCCCAAAGCTTGAACGGCAAGCGCACCGATGCGGCATCGACCTTGCGCGCCGCATTCGGGATGGAAGCGAATGCGGATCAAAAACGGGGACTTGCCTTGCGCGCCTACCGCGAATACCAAGCGATCCGGGCCGGGGGGCAGGCGTTGCCGATGGTTCAGGAAGCTCTCAAGGGCTGCGACAAGTCCGAAGCGTGCCAGCGACTGTCGGTTGCCAAGGCCGATCTCACCTTCCAGAGCGCAGGTGGCAAGGCGGCCCTTGAGGACTACCGCAAGATCATCGCAGGCTGGCCCGAATCACCGGATGCCGCATGGGCCAGATACCAGGTGGGAACCTGCCTGATGCAGCAAGGGCAATCAGATCAAGCGGCCGCCGCTTGGAGGGAAGCCGCCCAATCCACATCCTATTGGGGCCAGCAGGCGAAGTTTCGTCTGGAAGAGATGGTCTGGCGCAAGTCCGGGAGCAAATGATGAGTCGTGCGTTCACGCCAGCCGAAGCCATCGTGCTCGGACACTTCTTCACCAGCACGGATGCCAGCGTCTACTGCGCCACCGATCATCTCCCTACGGCATTGTGGGCGTTTCTTGAAGGGGGCTACAGCCGCTCCCAATTGAGCATGCGCGAGCGGTTCCTGCAGATCTTCGAGGAGATGCAGGACGAGGTCGCCGCAGGGCGCTTGCGCCGGGAAGAGGCGCCGACCATCGAGGAACTGGCCGAATCGATTTCGGCGGGCCATGCACCCATGCTCGGGCTTGCCCTCGAACGCGCTTCGCGGTTCATGTCCAAGTGGGCCGTGGAATACGGGCACAACTCCCTCAAGGACGGGGCGATCGACCGCTTCGCCGTGGAAGGCCTGAGCCAGCGCGCCACCAAGATCCTGGAATCGATGCCGCTCGGGGCGTATCAGGAAAAGTCCACGCGCTATCTTGATTTTTCCCGGGACCTTTTGGTGTTCCCACCGAGGCTTTTGGCGAGCTCCTTCGGTGAGGAGGCCCAATGGCAGTCGGGTCTGATGATGAAGGCTTACCGCGAAGTGCTCGCGGCCCTTTCGGAGCACTACAGTTCGGTGCTTCCTCGCAATGAATTCCGCTCCGATGCCGCGTGGAAGCGCACCGCCCAAGCCAAGGCCTTCGACAGCGCCCGCTATCTCCTGCCGCTTTCGGTCAAGACGAGCCTTGGCATCACGCTGCCGACCCGCGAGACCGAGCGCCTCCTTTCGACCATGCTGGCCTCACCCAACGAGGAGATCAAGGCCTTGGGCGAGGCGATGCATCTTGAGGCTGTGAAGGTCAACCCCGGACTGCTTCGGCATGTGCGGGCCAATGGGTATTTGGAGCGTAGCCAAGGCGCCGTGGTGGCCTTGTGTCACGAACTTCCAGCGGCGACCAAGGCGCCCGAAGGCGAGTTCGGGGCCCGCCTGCTTTGGGCGACCCCGCACATCGAGACGCTTGCGTTGGCAGCGACCTTGGGCGCGACGGAAGCCTCGCTTCACGACATGGAACGCTTGCAGGAAATCGTGCGGGCCGGTGGCGTGGAGCTTGCCGCCCGGATCGCCGCCGCGGCCCTGGAAGGCCGAGGGCCTCACGACGAATGGCCGCGCGAGCTTGCCGTGGGCCAATTGGGCTTTGATCTGGTGATGGATTTCGGCGCCTACCGCGACCTCCAGCGGCATCGTGTCGGGATGCAGTTGCGGGTCAAGCCCACGACGATGCTGGGATATGCGATTCCGCCCGTGCTGGACGAACCCTCGCTTGCGACGGCGCGCGACACCTACTGCCGGGCGATGGAGCGCATGACGGAATTGAACCGTCGGGTCGCGGCCGAGCTGCCCGTGGAGGCGGAATACCTCACGGCGCTGGGTCACCTGTGCCGGTTCACCTACGCGTGCGACCTGCGCCAATGGGCCTATCTCGTGGAGCTGCGCAGCGGTCCCTCGGGGCACGCCAGCTACCGCCGCATCGCGCATGAGATGGCGCGCGCCGCACTTCCCCTGGTGCCCCAATTCTCCAGGTACCTGCGGGTGGACTGGAGCGGTGAGGTCGATCGCCGCCAAGCCGAGGAGCGCACCCAGAAGAAGATCGCGGCCTTGCAGGGCGGGGCGTGACGATGGACTCGCTGCAGGAGCTCTTCGCCCTTCAGGCGGCTCTCAACGACAAGATCTTCGCCAAGCGCGGCATCACGGGCAACGACGGACAGATTCTGTCCATGGAGAGGTTGACGGCCCTTGCCAAGGCCGGTGAAGGGCTCGGGCCCAACAGCGAGACGGCCCTGTGGCTGCGCAACTTCCTGAAGGCCCACGACGACGAGGCGCGCGAGCTCTACGAGGAGCTGCCATGGAAGTGGTGGTCCAAGGACGTGCTCGATCTGCAGGCGATCCGGGTGGAGATCGTGGACATGCTGCATTTCTGGATTTCACTGTCGCTTGCAAGCGGCATGGATGCGGCCGATGTGATGCGCATCTACAAGGGCAAGCACGAGATCAACGAGAAGCGCCAGGACGAGGGCTACAGCGCCCAGGCCAAGTCCGGACGGGACGACACCGCGGTGGCTTGAGGCGCCTTCCATCGGACCCCGGTCGAGGAAGGTATCTTCCCGGCCATGGACGCCTCCCAGATCTCCGGACTATTCCAACGTTGCGACGAGCTGTTCCCTTCGGTCCAATCCCGCTTGGCGGACCTCGTAAGGATTCCTTCCATCAGCTTTCCCGGCTTCGATGCCGCTGAGGTCCTGAAAAGCGCCCGGGCCTGCGCCGCATGGTTTCGCGAGATCGGGATTCCCGATGTGCAGGTGGGAGGCGAAGACACCAGCTGGCCTTACGTGATCGCACGGGATCATCGCGCCGGTCCCGGTGCGCCGACGGTCCTTCTGTATGCGCATCACGATGTCCAGCCGCCGCTGCGCACCGAGGTCTGGAAGACCCCTGCCTTCGAGCCGGTGGTGGTCGACGGGCGCATGCACGGGCGCGGTTCGGCCGATGACAAGGCCGGGGTGGCGCTTCATGCGGGCTCGATCCAGGCTTGGTATGCGCACGCAGGGACGCTTCCGGTGAACGTGACCCTTCTGATCGAAGGCGAGGAGGAGACCGGCTCCGATCACCTGCACGAGATCCTGACCAAGCACAAGGACGAGCTCCGCAGCGACCTTCTGGTGATCGCGGACCTCGCCAATCACGACACCGGGATCCCTTCGCTCACGACCAGCCTGCGTGGCATCGCGGCGCTGGAGGTCGAGCTCTCCGCCCAGTCCAAGCCCTTGCATTCGGGCCTGTGGGGCGGGGCGGCGCGGGACCCCGCCTTCGGGCTTTGTCAGATCCTGTCGAGTCTGTTCGATGCCCGGGGCGGCATCGCGGTGGAAGGGCTCCTCGACGGGGTCGAGGAGGTCACGCCGCAACGACTGCAGGAGCTTGGGCGGATTCCGATGGATTTGGACAGATTCCGTCAAATGGCCGGGATGCCCTGCGATGCCTTGCTCCCTGACCAGGCCCAGTTGCTTGCCGACCTGTGGCTGCGCCCGTGCCTTGTGGTGAATGCGGTGCAGTGCGGGGTGAAGGGGCAGACGGGAAATGTCGTGATGGACCGGGCGTGGGCGCGTGTGAGCCTTCGCACGGTGGCCGGCATGGATGCGACCCGCTGCCTCAATTTGCTGGAGGCCCATCTCCTGGCGCGGGTCCCGGAAGGCATGGCCCTGGAGGTCAGGCGGGACGGGGCGGCCAAGGCCTGGAGCTGCCGGGAGGACCTTCCCGTGCTGGATCTGGCCCGCAAGGCCCTTGAAGAAGGCTATGGGCGCGATGCCGTCACGATCGGCTGCGGCGCGACGATCCCGTTCGTGGAAAGCATGACGGCGGCCCTGGGCGGGATCCCGGCGCTCCTGGTTGGGGTGGAGGATCCGTGGTGCAATGCGCATGCGGAAAACGAATCGGTCGACCTCGGCGATCTGGCGCGTGCGATCCGCTCGCAGGCGAGGTTGTTTTCCCTGCTTTCCGAGGCGGAAGGCGGCCTGGAACAAGGCTGAAAAAGGAATGCCGGATTTTGTCGTTTCCTTCGACACACGGGCCGTAAGGATGGTATACTTGAACAAAGGGCAATCGAAAAAATGCCCAACTCATTCGTCACCCATCGAGGAAAGCAGGAAGCTATGAAGATGCATTTGAAGGCGTTGGCTGCATTTGCCGTTGCAGGGACTTCGCTGAGCTATGCCACCTACTCGCGCGTCGAGTCGATGGGCAAGCACGACACCTACTTCATGGACGACATCAGCGTCTGGACCAATCCGGCGAACATCAACATCTATCCGAATTACCTCATGGGTGATCTGGGTCGCATGGTTTCCAGCGGCAAGCCCGCCCCCGGCGAGATGGACGCCTTGGCCCGCTACAACAAGGACCCATCCTCCCCTTGGTTCGGCGCCGTCTTCGCCAAGTCGCTGGGCGACGAGAAGAGCCCCAACCGCTATCCCCAGATCGCCATCGGCGGCGCGTTCAACCGCGACGACGAGATGCTGAAGTACCTCGACGCAGGCAACCGCTTCAAGATCACGACCGATTCGCTTCCGCTCAAGATGGACGGAATGCTCGGCTTCACGGCATCCAACGGCATCATGCTGGGTGTCAAGGGTTACGGCGCGGGCAATTCCGTCGATCAGGACGGCGTGCTCAAGTCCAGCTGGTTCACCCGCTTCATCCTGGGTGCCAACATCCCCTTGGCCCAGGGCGCCGACCTCGAAGTCTCCGGTGGCATCACCAACTTCGACTACACCCACAAGGTCAAGGATGTCGACAGCTTGGCTGTGGCCGGTCTCAAGAGCGACATCGGCTTCGATGGCCGCGTGCGCGCCTTCTTCTCGATTCCCGCCATCTCGGGCGAGGTCGTGCCGGCCGCCAGCTTCATGTCCATCAAGCCCCTTGGCCGTGAGATCACGGACGTCAAGGCCGGCTGCGGCGTGAACGTCAGCCTGGATCGCGGTTTCTTCTGGATCGGTGCCGACTACATCCACCACAACGAAGTGAACAAGCTCGCCCTCGACTCCAAGGTCGGCAACTACGAGCTGACCGGCAACGGCGCTCGCGTCAGCTTCGGTATCGAGCGCAACATCTGGACCGACTGGCTCGTGCTGCGCGTCGGTGGCCAGAAGTACATGATGTCCAACGAGAACAAGACCGAAAAGGGCGGCGTCCGCTCCGACTGGTCCACCAACCCCATTGGTGACGGCACCGAGAACGACCATGTCGGCTTCGGTATCGGCTTGAACATCGAAGACAAGCTCAAGATCGACGCGACCATGGGCGAGGACCTCGTGTTCACCGGCGGCAACCTGCTGGGCGGCCCGGTCGACCACGTGTTCTCGCGCATCTCGGCGACCTACTCGTTCTGATCCTTCGTTTCCGTCACGGAAGCGCACGAGGGCGGCCCGGCTGACGGGTCGCCCTTTCTTTTTGCAAATTGGGGACTGAACCCAACGGAGCCCTGTCGCGATATGACATTTTCTGACAAATTCCAAGCCAAGGTCCGCGAGCTTTTCCCGCATTCGGCCCATGTGGTCGGGGCGGGGGTGGAAGGGCTTTCCACCGTGGCCTTCCTCAAGGCCGCGGGCGTGGAGACGATCGTGCTGCGCGACCGCAACGCCTCCCTGAAGGCGCCCGAAGGCGTGTCGGTCATCGCGGGCGACGGGTATCTGGATGGCATCCCCGTGCAGGCGACCGTCATGCGCTCGGCGGGCATCCGCCCGGACCTTCCGGCGTTCCTTGCGCACCGCGCGACCGGAGGCAAGGTCCTCTCGCAGTTGCGGCTCTTCTTGGCGCTTTACCGCGTGCTCCACCCCAACGGGCGTGTGGTCGGCGTGACGGCGACCATGGGCAAGGGCACGATCTGCACCATCCTGTCCGGGATGCTCTCCGAGGCGGGCATGCCGCACGCGCTCCTGGGCAACATCGGCAAGGCGATGCTGGATGTGTTCCTGGAGGCCGATGTTCCCGAGACGGTGATCCTGGAACTCTCCAGTTTCCAGCTCTCCGACCTTGGTCCGGGGGACGGCCTTGCGGTGGCCGACTGCGCCGTGGATGTCGGGCTCTTCGGGCGAGTGACGCTTGAGCATCTCGACTGGCACAAGGACCAGATCGAGTACTGGAACGCCAAGGCGAACCTTGCCAACTGGCTGACCGATGACCAGTGGGCCGTGTACCTGGCAAACGAGCCGGGCAGCGTCTTTGGGGGCATGGCCGGAGACGCCCTGGGGCGGACCTTGGGCGAAGGCGGCGAACTCGAGGTGCGCGACAACGCTCTCTGCGAGGGCGATATCCGACTCCTTGAGCTGTCCGATCTCAAGGTGCCGGGGGTCTTTCAACTGGAGAACACGGGGCTTGCCTGGCTTGCGGCCCGTTGCCTGGAGCTTTCCGAGGATGCGATCCTGCGCGGGGCCAAGGCCTTTGCGGGCCTTCGTCACCGTCTGATGTGGGCGGGCGAGGCGGAGGGGATCCGCTACTACAATGATTCCTACGCGACCCGCCCGGAGGCGACCCTGGCCGCGGTGGATGCCCTGGCCAGCGCGCCGCTTGCGCTTGTCCTAGGCGGCAGCGACAAGAACATCGACTTCACCGAGCTTGCCGCCGGGCTCCTGGCCTGTCCCTCCTTGGTGCACATCTCCTTGATCGGGGCGACTGCCGGGCGGCTGCGCGAGGCCCTGACGGCAGCGGGGGTGCCACCGTTCGCGCTGCTCGAATACCCGGGACTGGATCCCGCCTTCGAGGCCTGCGAACAGGCGGTGCGCGGAACCGGCGGCGCCGTGCTGCTCTCGCCCGCGTGCGCAAGCTTCGGATTGTTCGCCAACTACAAGGAGCGGGGCGAAGCGTTCCTGAAGCTTGCCGCCGCCCGCACCGGCATCTCCTATTAAGACAAATTCCGTCAAATCTGAAGAAAGGGAACCGAACATGACCCAGTCCTACCAGGCAGCAACCCTCGCGCTCCATGCGGGCTACAGCCCGGATCCGACCACCGGCGCCTGCGCCGTGCCGCTCTACCAGACGGCCTCCTACGCGTTCCGCGACGCCGAGCATGCCGCGAACCTCTTCGGACTCAAGGAGTTCGGGAACATCTACACGCGCCTGGGCAATCCCACCACGGCCGTCCTGGAAGACCGTCTCGCGGCGCTTGAAGGCGGCGTCGGGGCGCTGTGCACCGCGTCGGGCCAAGCGGCCATTACGCTTGCGATCCTGAACATCGCCCGTGCCGGGGACAACATCGTCTCCACGTCGTTCCTGTACGGCGGCACCTACAACCTGTTCAAGTACACCTTTGCCCGCTTGGGCATCACGGTGCGCTTCGTGGACACGGCAAACCCCGAGGCCGTGGCCGCCGCCATCGATGACAAGACCCGCGCGGTCTACATGGAGTCGATCGGCAATCCCAAGAACAATGTGGACGACTTCGAGGCGGTGGCCAAGGCCGCCCACGATGCGGGCGTGGCCTTCATCGTGGACAACACCGTCTCGCCGCAGATCTTCAAGCCGCTGGAGCACGGCGCCGACATCGTGGTCTATTCGCTCACGAAGTTCATCGGGGGCCACGGCACCTCGCTTGGCGGCGCCATCGTGGACGGCGGCAAGTTCCCCTGGAACAACGGTCGCTACGATGTCGAGTTCGTCCAGCCCGATCCGTCCTACCACGGACTGGTCTACTGGGACGCGTTCGGGTTGCACGAAGGCGCGCTCGTGCGCGGTGCGGGCTTTGTCTTCAAGGCGCGTCTGCAGCTCATGCGCGACATGGGCATGTGCATCTCGCCGTCCAACGCCTGGCAGATCCTGCAAGGGCTGGAAACGCTTCCGCTGCGCATGAAGGTGCATGGCGAGAACGCCGTGAAGGTCGCGGATTTCTTGGCGGCGCACCCTGCCGTCGCCTGGGTGAACTTTCCGGGACTTGACTCGCATCCCAATCACGGGAATGCCAAGCGCTACCTGGACGGGAGCTTCGGCAGCATCATCGGGTTCGGCGTGAAGGGAGGCCGCGAGGCCGGGGCCAAGGTGATCGATGCGGTGAAGATCTTCACGCACCTGGCGAACATCGGCGACGCCAAGAGCCTGATCATCCATCCCGCCAGCACCACGCACAGCCAACTTTCCGATGAAGAACTGCCGGCCACTGGCGTGACCGCGGACTTCATCCGTCTGTCGATTGGCTTGGAGGACGCGGGGGACTTGATTCGCGACCTCGAGCAGGCATTGGAGAAGAGCCAAGGCTGATCAAGGTGCGGAACTGCCCCTGGCCGTCGCCCGGCCCGGGGCGGGACCCCGCAGCAGTGAACCCGCTCGGGGTGAGCTGCGAGGAGGCCCGATGAGTCCTGAGATGTCGAAGGACGAACAGGACAGGATCAGGCCCTTGCATTTCCATAGATCTTTTCTATCTTGTCTTTCCTTGTAATGAATGCCCAAGTGGTGAAATTGGTAGACGCGTTGGACTCAAAATCCAATGGGGGAGACTCCGTGACGGTTCGATTCCGTCCTTGGGTACTTGGCTTGGTGCTGGCCTTCGGGCCGGCTTCCCAAGTGCATTCCGCAACTGATGGCGTACGCTATCTCGACCTCTGGAAGAGCCTGGGGGTATCGATGCAGGATGTGCCGCTGATCGACAAGTACGACATCGACAAGGATGTCGTCGAGCGATTGGTCAACGCCGGCGTGAGCATACGCGAGTATCTCAAGAAGCCTTGGCTGGAAATGGGGCTCTCCGAGGACGATTGGTTCGAAGTCCTGGAAAAGGGCAGCGACATCGCGCTCTTGGAGACGATGTACGATCGCGAAGACGCCACCTTGGCCGCGCGTCCCAACCTCTTCACGGCGTTTCTCCTGCCTGGCTATCACCAGATCAAGGAAGATCGCACGGTCAGCGGTGGCGTGATGGCAGGTTCCGCCGTGCTTTTCGCTGCGCTCACTTTCCTGGATCGCGACGAGCACACGGGTGGCGGGATGAAATTCACTTGGCCCGTGCTTTGGGGCGTCACCTCGATGGTTTCCGCCGGGGACATCTGGGCGCGTCACTATCGGGAACAGGCCGTGACCGGGTTTACCTTGGAATGGCGTCCCGGCGGCTCTGCGGGCCTGAGCTGGCGTCGTTCCCTGTGAGGCATCATGCTGCGTGAAATGGCCTTTGCCAAGATCCATCGGGCGACGGTCACCCAAGCGGAACTGCACTACGAAGGAAGCATCACCGTCGATGCCAACCTCTTGGAGCTGGCGGGGATCCTGCCTTCCGAGCGTGTGCAGGTCCTGGATGTCCAGAGCGGTTCCCGTTTCGAGACCTACACCATCGCCGGGGAGCCCGGTTCGGGTGTGATCTGCGTCAACGGCCCGGCAGCTCGCCTGTGCCAAGTGGGCGATACCGTGGTGATCATCAGCTATGGACTGATGACCGACGAAGAGGCGCGCGCCCATTCCATCCGGGTGGTCCATGTGGATGCCCGGAATCATCCGCTTTCCTGAGAAGGTCTTCTTCCGCACCGGGGTGTGCGGAAGGTATCTTGGAGGAATGCGGAAGACTTGGGAAATTCTCGTGTTGTTGGTCGGGGTCGCCTCTGCACAGATGGCGCCCCTTGCCGGTTCCACCCCTTCGCTGGGATTGGGCAGCCCGATGCCGGTGACCCGATCCAAGGCTCTCGAAGTGCGGCAGAGCTATTCGCTTTCGTATGCGGCGACCTCGGGGGCATCGGCTTCGCAAGGAACCTATCTGACCCAGTTGAGCTACCGCTTGGCAAGCCCACTCACATTCCATCTCGATGCAGGCATGGCGACACCTCTCTACAGCTCCGGGATGAATGGTGCCGACATGAAGGGGTCTCAATTGCTGTTGCCGCGCGTAGGGCTTGAGTATCGCCCCACCGAGAGCACGGTCCTTTCGTTGAATTATTGCCGCATGCCGGCCAATGCCATGGGACTTTCCGCCTATGGGCCTTATTGGGGGGATCGACTCTGGCCTTGAGATTTGGGCTCCTGGTCATGATGCTGATGGTCATGGCGGGTTGCAAGGACAAGAGCGAAGTCGCACCCAGGACGCGAATGACCGAGGATGGACGCGTGCTTCCCGAGGCTCCCTTGGGAGTCGTGGAAGTGCTCAACGGCAGCGGCGTCAAAGGCGCGGCCAACCAAGTGGCTCGCAAGCTCCAGGACAAGGGCTACGATGTGGTCAAGGTCGGGAACGCGCCGGACAAGAATCATCATCACACCCTGGTGGCCATCCGGCGACCGGGGACGGCAGTGGGGGAGCGGGTCGCCGCCACCCTGGGCGTCGAACGCCTCTTGCCGTACTACAATGAAAACCTCCTGGTCGATGCGACAGTCTTTGTTGGCCAGGATTACCAGGAGATCCTGAAACCATGACCGAAACCAAGAAATCCCTGCCCGAAGACGACCTCGTCGAGGTTGCCGTCAAGGAACTCTTCACCCGCAAGGCCCAGGACGTGGCCGTGCTGGACCTGCGTGGCCTGACCAACCTGACCGATTGGATCGTGGTGGCCACCTGCTCGAGCGAAGTGCAGTTGGCCTCGGCCTTGGGCGGCGTGCGCCGCGTGCTGCGCTGCGAGAACACCCCGGCCCTGGGCGCCGAGGCGGGCCCGAAGGCCCGTTGGGGCGTGCTGGACTACGGTTCGGTGATCGTGCACGTGTTCCTGGACGAAGCACGCGAGTTCTACCAGCTCGAGCGCCTGTGGCGCGACGCACCCCGCCGCGAGTGCAAGGCCGAGGACTACCCCACGCCCACCTACGAGGCGACCGAAACCTTCGAGGCCGACGAGGAACAGTGGTGAACAATGCCCTGCGCCCCGCGTTTGCGCAAGCTCTCGCGGACTTCCTGAAGCGCCCGGTCGAGGAGATCCTCGCCGGGATCGGCGTGCCCGCCGATGTCAAGCACGGGCATCTGTCCTTTCCTTGCTTCTCGCTCTCCAAGGAACTGCGCAAGGCACCTCCTGCCATCGCGCAGGAGTTGAAGGAAGGCGTCGTGGCCCCGGAGGGCTGCGAGCTCCTGGTGGCCGGCCCCTACCTGAACCTGAAGGTCCTGCCGGCGGCGCTGGCCAAGTCCACGGTGCTGCGCGCCTTCTTGGACGGCACTGTCAGCGAGTCGGGCCAGGGCAAGACCGCGCTGGTGGACTACTCCTCGCCCAACATCGGCAAGGAGCTGGTGTACCACCACATCCGTTCCACGGTGATCGGCGCCAGCCTCTGCCGCCTGTACCAGGCCGCCGGTTGGAATGTGGTGGCGGTCAATCACTTGGGCGACTGGGGCACCCAGTTCGGCAAGCTCACGCTCATGTTCCTGCGCGAACATGGGATGGACGAGGCTGCGGCCCGTGCCGCCCTGCCGTCGGTGAACCTCCAGACGCTCAACCGTCTCTATGTGGGCTTCAAGCCCGCCGCCGAGAAGGAGCCCGAGCTTGAGGACCTCGCTCGCGAGTGGTTCCGCAAGATCGAGGCAAATGACGCGTTCGCGCGCACCTGCTGGGAACGTTTCGTCGAGGCGACCCGCGAGGAGCTCACGCGCCTCTATGTCGATCTCGATGCGCATTTCGACCACTACCTGGGCGAGTCCTTCTATGAAGACAAGCTGCCCGCGCTGGTGGAGCGTCTGGACAAGGCCGGGATCCTCGAGGAAAGCGAAGGCGCGCAAGTGGTGAAGGTCGGCGACGACGTTCCCCCGTGCCTCATTCGCAAGAAGGACGGCTCGACCCTGTACGCGACCCGCGACCTCGCGGCCGCCACCTGGCGCCACGAGAAGTTCGGCTTCGACCGCTGCCTGTACGTGGTGGACGCCGGCCAGTCGCTGCATTTCCGTCAGGTGTTCCGCGTGCTGGAACGCATGCAGGACGCCTCCGCCGGGAAGTGCGTGCACATCCCGTTCGGCTTGGTGCTGGGCCGTACCGACGACGGAGGCTGGGCCAAGACCAGCACCCGCATGGGCGGCGGCACGCCGCTGCGCGACGTGATGAACGCGGCCATTGACAGAATCCGTCAAATCGTGGCCGAGCGCAACCCCGACGTGCCCGATGCCGAGGGGCTTTCCCGGGCGCTGGGCCTGGGTGCCTTGGTGTTCAACGAGCTCAAGAGCCGCCGCACGTCCGACTCCAAGTTCGACCTCGATCTGGTCCTGTCCTTCGAAGGCGACACCGGGCCGTACGTGCAGTACGCCTACGTGCGGCTGTGCGGCATCCTGCGAAAGGCGGGTGAAGTCATCGCGCCCGAGAAGGCCCGCTGGGAACTGTTGTGCGAACCGGAGACCGAGAAGCTCCTGGTGACCCTTGGCAAGCTCCCCGAGCGGGTCGACCTTGCGGTGGAGCAGAACGAGCCGTCGGTGATGGCCCAATACTGCCTGGAGGTCGCGGAAGCCTTCCATCACTTCTACTCCAAGCACCGGGTGCTGGAGCACGAGGCATCGCCGGAGCGCTTGCTCCTAGTGGAAGCCACGCGGCGCGTCTTGGGGCGTGCCATGAAGCTGGTGGGCCTGACGCCCGTGGAGCGCATGTAAGAGGGGCGCCTCCCGCCTCTTTGCACTTTGAAGAGACGCTCCATCGGAGCGTCTCTTTTGTTTTGGGCGGGACCGGGGTTGGCCTACGGGGAGAAATGGATCAAGGACATTCCGCGGTTCGCCGGGACGAATTCCCGTTCTTCAGCAGCCAGTTCGCGCGATTCGAGCAGCGTGCCGTCAGGAGTGAATACCGTGACCTGACGGGATCCGGCAGGAACGCGAACCTTGGACATGCCGTTGACCTTGACCGGAGTACCGATTGGACCGGGTGTGGCTGAACGAGGATTCCCGATCCCCACCGTGGTTGATTTCAATCGGACCCGTACCGGGTATGCCAAGGCTGAGTACGGGGCGGTGGAGGGGAACGTGACGGTCAGGCCATTGGCATCCTGTGAGAAGGTCAGGTTCACATCGGTGCCTGCAGCGGGGCCCATCAATTGAACCTTGGCTTCCGAGGTCAGCTTCAGCTTGGATGAGCCAAGCCCTGTCAATACCACCTTGGCACCGTTGCCGGGCCACGCCAGGAAGATGGCATGGACGGCGCTCGTGTCCTTGGCGCGGGTGTAGCGCACATCCTGTCCGGTTCCGGCGAGCGGCTTGGTGAACGAACCGCCGCCCATCTTGGTCGGACCTTGGCCATAAACGGACCAGGCACGGGTGCGGTAGATCGAACTTCCGAACTTGCGCAGCCAATCACCCATGGCAAGCAGGAGGTCGCGTTGGGCTTGAGGGATCGTGCCGTCGGCCATCGGCGAGATGTTCAGCAGCAGGTTTCCGTTCTTGCTCACCCGGTCGATCAGGGAGTGAAGCATCTGCTCCTTGGTGTAGTAGCTCATGCCGCTGACGTAGGACCAGCTGTTGCTGTTGATGGCGTCGTCGGTCAGCCAGTACGGGTAGGTGATGTCGGCCGGTCCACCGCGCTCGTAGTCGCTCATCTCGCCGGTCTTGAAGCCGTCCTTGGAAGTGACCACCACGTCCTTGCCCCAGTCGACCGACTTGTTGTAGTAGTAGGCCAGGAACTTCAGCCGGAAGGACTCGGGGATCGGACCCAGGTAGAGGTCCTGCCAGATCAGGTCGGGTTGGTAGCCGTCGATGATCTCCTTGAGCTTGTCGAACCAAAGTTGCTGCTCCTGGGCCGCGGGAAGTTGCCCATACAGCTTCTTCAGGCTCGCATCCGTCTGGGTCACGGGTGGATATTTCCAATAGCCGTTGAAGTTCCAGGCATGATGCATCGACATCATGAATTTCATGCCTCGCGCCCGGATGGAGGTGGCGAAGAGCTTGGCAAGGTCCAGCTTCGGACCTTTGGCAAGGCTGTTCCATTCGTTGGCTTTGCTGTCCCACATCGAAAAACCGTCGTGGTGCTCGGCGACGGGGCCAGCGAACTTGGCACCGGCGGAGTCGAAGAGGCGAGCCCATTCATCGGGATCGAACTTGCCTCCGGCCGATTTCAGCTTCGGAGCGAACTGCGTGAACACGCCCTTCTTGTCGTTCTTCCCGAGGATGAAGTTGTGGTACTGCCAGTCGCCGAACGGATCCCCGTAGGTGGCCAGATGGTGCTTGTACTCGTTGCTGTTCCCGGCCTTGTTGTACATGTTGCGCGGATACCATTCCATTCCGTACTGGGGCGTGCAGAAGGCGCCCCAGTGGTAGTAGATGCCGAACTTGGCGTCTTGGAACCATTCGGGAGCCGCCGTGTGCTTCCCCACGGAAGTCCAGTTCTCCTGATAGACGGTGGCCGCAACGGAAGGGATGGCGAGAATGGATATGACAAGAATTGTCCGGATCACCGGGATTCCCGCTCCGATGATCCGAAGCGTTCGACCGGAACGGATCGACTTTGCCTGTGACATGAATGACCTGCTTGATGAACCTGGTTGTGGTGTGAGTGCCCGAGCCCCTGTCGGGGTCCCGCCGGTTTCCGGTCAGAAGGAGGGAACCAGCTTTTGCTCCGTCTTTCCGTTGGTGGTGATTCTCACCACGAGCATGCCGTTTGCGCGCACCGGCATCCTGGAAATGCCTCGGTTTTCGGACCGGATCGCCGACTTCGTTCCGTTGGGCGAGAACACGACGAAGCTGTAGGTGTCGTTGAAACTTGCCGGCGAGATCACCAAGTGCCCGTTCGAGACCTCGGCTTTGAAGTTGTTGTCGATCCGGGTCTGCAATTCGATCTTGGTGGGAACCTTGTCGGTGCGGGCGCCCACAAAGGTGGTGATGCTCTGGGCAGGAAGGCTTGCCGTGAAGGAACCACCAGAAACTTGGGCCGCGGAGCCTGCAACCATGTTCTTGCCGGATGCCGTCTGCCAGGTGGCAAACTGCGCGACCGTTCCGTTTTGGATCGCAAACTTCTGGTTCACGGCGCTGGTGCCGGTGTTCACCGCCACGATCACGACCTTGCCGTCTCCTGAATAGGCGCTTGTATGGACATTGGTTGCCGGGGTGGGGGTCGCATCGACGCGGAAATACCCTGGGCGGATATGTTTCGAGAACTGCCCGATCGCGTAGGCGCGCTGATAGATCGTGCCGGACCCGGTGGCCAGGCCGTTGGGCCAAGTGATCCACCAGTAGGTGTAGCCGCTCATGTTGCCCGTGACCATGCAATCGTGGATCTCCTTGCCGATGGCGACCGTGTTGGCCGGACCTTGATCGGTTTCCTTCTCCCCGATATAATGCTCGGTCATCCAGAGCTTCTTGCCGGCGGGCCGTCCCTTCGATTCGAACAAGGGGTATGCGAAGTTGTTCACCGAGGTCCCGTAGAGGTGCATGCCCAGGATGGAGACGTTCGCCAGAGCTTTGGGGTCGTTCAGAATCTGGTCATACAGGCTCTTTGAATAGTTGAACGACTCCGCGGAGATCAACCTGGTGTTGATGGTGGCTCCGTAACTTGTGATGAAGTCATGGATCTGGGTTGCGCTCCAATATGTCCAATCCTTGGCGTAGTCCGGTTCGTTCTGGACGGCGATGGCATGCAAGGGCGCATTGTTGTCCTTGAAATACTTGACGTAGGCGTTCAGGTAATCCCGATAGGTCGCCCATTTGGCCGGGTCGGTCGAGTACTTCGCGCTGGCCGTCCCTGTATTCAGGCGGAGGCTTGCGGGTGCATTCCATGGCGTGGCAAAGACGATGGCGCCCTTGGCCATGGCCTTCTTGGCGTTGGCCAGCTCATCGCCCCATTTGCTGAAATTCCCGGTCTTCCAATTCTCCTCGATTCCCTCCTCGATCCGCACCCGCAGGATGCTGAACCCCAAGTCTCCGTAAAGCACGTTCATGACGTTGTCGGAGATCTTTCCGCACCATGCACTGGAAGCCCCGAAGCCATCGATCTCCTGTTTGGTCGCGGTCAAGTTCACCGAGACATCCGCGGCATTGGCATTCATTCCTTTGGACAGGAATGGCAGGAAAGCCATGAGGAATGCTCCGGTCGATCGGCGGAATTTCAGATTCAAGTGCATGATGAGGTTCCTTCGCAATGGTGATCCGGGAGCTGAACAATTCCATGAGTCGGATTTTCCGAGAGTTCTTCGCCTTCGCGGATCAAGACGCTCTGCGGGACTTTGGTCCGGTTCGGAGTCAAGGGATTGCGAGTCGCGAGACGGCGTGTCCATCCGGCCCAAGGGCATCCACCAAGAGGATTCCCCGACCGGCACGGGTGACTTG
>JBDKGV010000053.1:0-17554 GCA_039798005.1 Fibrobacterota bacterium | reverse complement strand
CGTATTTGGGGCCGGTGGGATTGGACTGCGGTCCGCTCGGGTAGTCTCCCTTGAAGTCGTTCACCCACTCCCGCACATTCCCGGCCATGTCGTGAAGGCCCCATGCGTTGGGCAGCTTCCGTGCGACCGGATGGGTGCTGGATGCGCTGTTGCCGTTGTACCACGCGTGCTCGCCGATGCGCCCGTTGTCGGCTCCCCATGACCACTTGCCGCTGGTCCCGGCCCGTGCCGCGTACTCCCATTGGGCCTCGGTCGGAAGGCGCTTTCCGACCTTCTGGCAATACTCCAAGGCCTCATTCCAACTCACGTTGTCCACCGGACAATCGTCACCGCACGCATTGAATTTGCTTGGATTCTCGCCCATCACGCGGCGGTAGGCGCCTTGGGTCACCTCGGTCCGGTCCATCCAGAAGGAATCGAGAACGACTTCATGCCGAGGGCATTGGTCCGGCGCCCCTTCCCCCGAAAAGATCCCGCAGGAACGGGTCCCCATCATGAACGTTCCCGCAGGGATCTTCACCATGCCTTCGGTCGCTGACGGTGCAGGCTTGGCAACCACGACAGGCTGCGGCGCGGATGCCACCGCAGCAACCGGCGGATCTTCCTTGCGGGGAACGGGCTTCTTGCCTTGGGTTGCGGCAACCAGTTCGGCCACGAGTTCAGGCATGACCCCGATCATCAAGTCGTCGATCTCCCCTTTTTGGGCCCTGCGCGCACTGCCCAGCACCTCGCCGGTGGCCACATCGACCACCCGGACCGAGATCGTGTGCGAACTGCCCAGCTTGCCGACCGAACCCACGACCATCTTGTCGATGGAGAGGAGCTTGCCCATCTCGATCACGCAATCCGAGCCGGTGCATGCTCCGCTCTGCTGAAACCCCCGCTCCTTGAGGATCTGCTCCATTTGCGAACGTTCCATCACCCGCACTTCTCCCGACTGGATGAGTTCGTGCGATAGAGCATCCGTCACGACCAAGGAGGTCGCCTCGTCAATGCCTGCCCCCGTCAGCGGAACCACTGCCACCAGAGGGATTTTGCTCGACTTCACCTTGACCGCAGGTTTTGCCGCAAAGCCGGTGCAGGCCATTGTCAGTACAAGCGCAAGCAGAAGCCTCGACCACGAGGGTGCCATCCAATTGTTGTTCGCACGATCCATGGCGTCCGAATGTAGCTCATGGGAACTCGCGCCTTGGATCCGGGTACCCGCCAAAGGCCGCACCGGGGAAACGAGCACGGCCACACGCTTCCGTTGCAGATTCTATATGGAGTCGATGGGAAGTCGTGTCGCCCCCACCTTTCGATTCCATCCTGCTCCATGGCCGCGGCTGTTGCTGGGGCTTTGCCTGGTCGCTCTCACGGGCTGTCGCAAGGAAGCGCCGGCACCCGCGAAGGAGAAGTTGGGACCGGAATCCCTTCGCACCTTGGGCGAGACCTTGGCTCGCAACCTGTCCCAGGCTCATCACGACCCGGATCTGTGGCTGGTTTGCCGATCGAGCCCGGCGCTGCGCGGGGATCTCGACGGCGACAGCACATCCGACGCCGCCATTCTCGTGCATTGCGACTACGCAGGCCCCCAAAGCCGACAGCCCAAGCTTTTGCACGGGTACACCGAAGTGGGAATTTGGGTCTTCCCCGCCACGGGAGGTCGCTTTGTCGGGACTCTCCAGGCCGGCGGATCGGACGATGACATCGTGTCGCTGTCACTCCATCGAATCCATGCCGGGAAGCTTGAGATGACACTCCTCAAACGCGGCCATGGCGACAGCCTGTGCTGTCCGTCGCTGCGCGTGAAAACCGCCTACAAGGTCGAAGGCAGGCGGTTCGTCCCGGTCTACTGATCGCGACCGGATCGAGGATCCATCCGGATGCGCCAAGCCTCGCCAAGGAATTGCAGGGAGCCCAAGGTCAGGGCAAGCAAAACCCCCGGTGCCGCCACAAGCCATGGCGCGAGATCCATGCTCTGGGCCCCTTCGGCCACGAGCAATCCCCAGGAGACCTCCGAGGCATTGAGCCCCAAGAACGAGAGGAAGGCTTCCTGAAGGATGATCTGCGGGATCGCCAAGGTCGCCTGCACGCTGATCACGCCAAGGCAGGACGGAAGCACGTGCACAAGGACGATGCGCCATGGCTCCTGCCCCAGCGATCGCGAAGCGGTCACGAAGTCCCTGGATCGCAGACTCAAGACCTGGGCACGCACGACCCGGGCGATGGAAAGCCATTGGACCAGTCCCAACGCGGCGAAAAGGGCGATCAGATTGCGGCCCAGCAGGGCCATCAGGACGATCACCAGGAACATGTACGGAAGGGATTGCAGGATCTCCACCACCCGCATCAGGAAGGCGTCGAGACGACCGCCAAACCATCCCGACACCGCTCCGTACAGCGTCCCGACGACCACCGCCACAAGGCTTGCGACCAAGGCCACGGCAAGGGAAAGCCGGCCGCCCTGGGCCATGCGGGACAGCAGGTCCCGCCCGAGGGCGTCGGTGCCAAGCCAATGCAGTCCCGATCCCGTCCGGGAAAGCGGTGGCAGGAACTGATTGGCCAAGTCCTGCTCTCCGAAGGCCGGCAGGAAAACCGGCCCCACAAGGCAAAGGACGACCATTGCGCACAACAGGCCTGCGGGAAGCCAAGTGCGGGGCTTCAAGGCCGGCTCCGCGTGCGCACGTCCAGAAGCCATGTGGCCATGTCGGCAAGGGCATTGAGCAGCAGAAGCAACAGGCAATAGAGGCAAAGCGTCCCTAAGGCCAGCGGGAAGTCCCGCTGCAGTGCGCTTTGGACGAAATGACGGCCAAGCCCCGGCACCTGGAACACCTGCTCGATCACCAGCGTTCCCGTGAGAAGCCCCGCCGCGGCGGGAGCAAGCATCTGCACCACGGGCACGAGGGCGGCAGGCAAGGCATGCCGAAGCAGGATGACGGATTCCGACAAACCTTTGGCGCGCGCGGTGCGGATGTGTTCTTCAGACAGCACATCCAGGAGCCCGGCCCGAAGCATGCGCGCGACCCAGGTGGTGGTGGCAAGGCTTGCACAGAAGACCGGCAACACCCGGCTCCAAGGTCCTTCCCAGCCCGCCACCACACCGATGCGCAACCCGATCCATTCCTGCAACAAAGGGGCGATGACAAAGCTTGGCACCACCACACCCACCAGCACGATGCCCATGGAAAGGCGATCCCCCCAACGACCGGCGTGAGCGGCGGCGAACAGGCCGGCGGGAATTCCCACAAGCAAAGCAAGCGCAAGCGCCCAAGCACCCAGTTCCAAACTCACAGGCAAGGCCTGGAAAAGGATGTCGCGCACGCTCTGATCGGGGTGCTTCCAAGAGGGACCGAAGTCGGCATGCAAAAGCACCCGCTCCAGGAACGGACCCAAGTGCATGGCGTGCTTGGATTCAAGCGCCTGCATCGCCTCGGGAGACAGGGCGCGTTCGGCCGACCATGGCGAGCCTGGCGCCACCTTCATGAGATGGAACGAGGCGATCAGGACGCACAGGAAGGTCGCCATGCCTTGGAGCAAGCGCGAGATCAGATGCCTCATGGTTGACGCCACCTTGCCCGGGTCCAGTCGTAGAGTCCCATGGGGTTTTCCACGATGCCCTCGATGCGAGGATTGCGCCATTCAAGGTTGCGGTAGAAGTACACGGGAATCAGCGCCGCATCCTCAAGCAACCGCCCCTCGGCCTGTTTCAGGATCTCCAACCGCTCCTGCCCCTGCGATTTCACCGAGAGATCGAGAAGGCTGTCGAAACCGGCATTCTTCCATCCCGTGCGGTTGTTTCCCGATGTCGATCGAAACACGTCGAGGAAGGTCTGGGGATCGAGGTAATCCCCCACCCAAGCGCCTCGGGCCACGGCATAATCCAGTCCCTTCATCGCCTCGAGATAGCTCTTCCATTCGTAGTTCAGCAATCCGACATCGAGTCCCAGCGAATCATGCCAGGTCCGCGCCACCACCTCGGCGATGCGGCGATGGAGATCCAAGGAGTTGAACAGGATCTCGAAGCGGGGAAACCCTTGGCCGCCCGGAAATCCGGCCTCACGGAGCAGGCGGCGCGCCGTGACAAAATCCGTCCGCACGGAATCGGACCTCGGATAGGTCCCGATCGCGGGCACCAGGCGACGGGCCGGAAGCTCACCTGCCGAGGTGACGTACCGCACGAGGTCCTCCCGAGGCATGGCCGCCTGAAGGGCCTGCCTGACCCGCACGTCATCAAAGGGCTTGCGCGTGACATTGATGCGGAAGAAATAGGTGCCGAACTGAGGCGTGCTGTGGAACCCCGGCCGGGCCTGCGCCGGTTTCAGTCGCGAGAGAGGCAGCTGGAACAGCCAATCGACCTGTCCCGCCCGACTCATCTGCCAAGCCGTCAGGGCATCTTCCACCGGCAGGAACAGAAGCGAATCGATGCCGGCTTTCTCACCGCGATCCTGGCGCGCCACCGCAAGAATGGAACGCCAAGGTTTCCACCAAGCCAAGCGATACGGGCCGTTGGTCAGGATATGCTCCGGTCGGGTCCATCGGCTCCCGAACCGTTCCACCGCGCGCCGAGGGACGGGAAACGTCACCGGTTGCGCCAAGAGGAGTGGCAGGAAGGGAACCGGGTGGGCAAGCGTCACGACCAGGGTGGAATCGTCGGGCGCACGGGCTCCAAGCGGCGTGATCCCGTCCTTGCGACGCTCCTTGGCCCCGAGCATGCAATCGAAGAGATCGGCATAGGCCGCGCCCAAGGCCGGGACCGTGGCCCGATTCCACGCCCACACGTATTCGCTTGCCGTGACTTGAGTTCCGTCGCTCCAGCGATGCAAGGCCAGATGGAAGGTCCAGATCAGACCGTCCGGGCTGATGTCCCAGCCACGCGCATGGCATGGAACCACGCTGTCGCCCGAGAGGCTGGTGAGCCCTTCGAAAAGGGCCGAGACCACCCGCACTTCAGGCACGCCCGCGACCAAGGCCGGATCGAGGCTTGCGGGCTCGGCGGGATTGGCGATCTTGAGAACCGTGGCGGAACGGGACGGGTCGGGAGTGCACGCGCCCAGGAGCGCAAGCAACCCGATGCCAAGGACCCGCCCCGGAATCCTCATGCCTTGGAGGCGATCTTCCGTCCCACCCCGTAATAGGTGAAACCCAGTTCCCGCATGCGCGCCGGGTCGTAGATGTTGCGGCCGTCCAAAACCACCGGATGACGAAGCAGGGTCTTCATCGCCTCGTAATCGGGCTGACGGTAGACGCTCCACTCGGTGCACACCAGGAGAGCATCCGCGCCCTTGAGTGCGGCTTCCGGAGTGTCGCACAGCTCCACGGAATCGCCCAGAAGCCGCTTGGCTTCCTTCATGGCTTCCGGATCGTGGGCGGCCACCTTGGCACCGCGCGCGATCAGGGCCCGGATGATGGTCAGGGCCGGAGCCTCGCGCATGTCGTCGGTCTTGGGCTTGAAGGAAAGGCCCCAGATCGCGAAATGCTTGCCGGACAGATCCTGTCCGTAGAACTCCACCACCTTGTTCACCAAGAGGCTCTTCTGGTCGGTGTTGACCATGTCCACCGAGTCCAGCACCCGCAGCGGGTATCCGGCATCGGCACCCATGCGGCGGATGGCCGAGACGTCCTTGGGGAAGCAGGAGCCGCCGTACCCGATGCCAGGGAACAGGAAGGCCGAACCGATGCGCGCGTCGGAGCCCACGGCACGGCGCACGAGGTCCACATCGGCACCCAACGCATCGCAAAGATTGGCCATTTCGTTCATGAAGGTGACCTTGGTGGCCAGGAACGCGTTGGCGGCGTACTTGGCCATCTCGGCGGAACGGGGATCCATGAAGAGGATGCGGCGGCCGGTGCGCATGAACGGATCGTAGAGCTCGGCCATCACCTTGCGGGCCTCCTCGTCGTCGGCACCGATCACCACGCGGTCGGGGCTCATGAAGTCCTCGATGGCATTGCCTTCCTTGAGGAACTCGGGGTTGGAGACCACGCTCACCTTGTGGGTCGTCACTTCGCGGATGGCCGCGGCGACCTTCTCGGCGGTGCCCACCGGAACGGTGCTCTTGTCCACCACGATCTTCGGGCCGTTCATCAGACGCCCGATGCTGCGGGCGGCTTCCAGCACATAGGTCAGGTCGGCGGAGCCGTCGTCATCCTGGGGCGTGCCCACGGCGATGAAGATCACCTTGCCGTGGTCGATGGCCATCTGGGCGTCGGTGGTGAACACGATGCGGCCTTCGTGCTTGTTGCGGCGCACGATCTCCTCAAGGCCGGGCTCGTAGATGGGAATCCCACCCTGGTTCAGGATGTCGATCTTCTGAGGATTCACGTCGAGACAAACCACATGGTTGCCACTGTCGGCAAAGCAAGCTCCGGCCACAAGGCCAACATATCCGGTTCCGATGACGGTGATCTTCATTCAAACATCCTTCTGTGAATCCCTTGCTTGGAAGTTTAACTCTTCAGGAGCCCTTGCTCACCCACGAGAATTGTGATAGGATTCCAATATGCCGACCGTGCCCACCTTGGAAGCTGTATTGGACCGCACCTGCGAACGGATCTTCCCCCAGTTGCTGGAGGAGCTTGCCTTCGCGGACGCGTGGAGCGTTGCAGAACTCGACATGGGTGGAAAGATCTTTTCCAGCGCCTGCGATTTCGACGCCCCGTGGGAATGGACCTTGGTGGTCGAAGGCTCCCACAAATGCATGCTGGACATCGCGGCCGGATACCATTCCTTGCCGGAAGAGCACATGGACGACCAGTTCGCCGCGGAATTCCTGCTGGAGATCTGCTTCCGCTTCGCTCAACGCGTGAGTACGACCATCCCCGGCGCGCCTCAGCCCGGCGTCTCGTACCCTCGGCGCTTCCCGATGGAATCACCGGTCTGGTCGAGCCTCTTCCGGGTCAATGAAAACGGGGGTTGGATGCGCATTGGGCTGGTTCATCCTCTGTGAATTGATCCTCCGGTTCGTCGCAGCGGTCCGCTTGTGGTAAATTCACAGGCAATGACCACACGATCCGCCCTGATCACCGGCTCCTCGGTTCGCGTCGGCAAGGCCATCGCCTTGCACCTTTCCCGTTGTGGATGGTTCGTCCATCTGCATGCCCGCACCGAAACCCCCGAGGCCCGCCGCACCTTGTCCGAGATCGAGGACTTGGGTGGGCAAGGCAAGATCCTGACCGGCGACATCTCGACACGGGCCGGCTGCATGGGCCTGATGGCGGGGATCGATCCGGTCATGGGCTTGGATCTTTTGGTCAACAACATCGGCGCCTACCGCACCGGGCCCCTTTCCAGCCTTCCTTGCGAGGACTGGGACATGATGATGCGCACCAATCTCGACGGCACCTTCCACTGCTCCCAGCTGGCCATCCCTCTGATGAACCACGGGGGAAGCATCGTGAACCTCGGCTATGTGGGGATCAGCTCGATGGCCGGAACGACCCGCACAGCGGCCTATTCGGTCACCAAGGCCGGAATCCTCATGCTGACCCGCTCCCTGGCCTTGGAGCTCGCTCCGAAGGGGATTCGCGTCAACATGGTCAGCCCCGGTCAACTGGACAACTCGGTGGACCTCCCCGAGGACTACGCCCGGCGGATCCCGCTGGGTCGCCCCGGGACATCCCAGGAAATCGCAGAGCTTGTGGCTTTCCTTGCTTCCGAGCAGGCCGCCTACATCACCGGACAGAACATCGATGTCGCCGGTGGCCTGATGCTGGCGCTACGCGGCGAGGTCTGATCCCCGGCGCCGGCCACGCCGCACGATCTGTGAATCCACAAGCCATGCCGTCAGACAGCCGGCCAAGTACATGAGAAGGTCGGTGGTCTGGTAGGTGGTTCCAATCACGATGCTGGGAATGCTACCGCGCGCAAACCCCATCCGGTCCGCAATATGGAAGTATTGCGCGAACTCGACGCAAAACGAGAACGCAAGGACGCTGGCCGCCAGGGGAAGGGGCGCAAAGTCGCGCACCGCCTTGGCGATGCAATAGAGCAGGATGACGACCAGGAAATCCCCGAGGTCCTCGCGCACGAAAGGCACCTTGGCCCAAACGGTGGCGATGAGGAGTTCCACGAGGAATATCGACAAGGCGATCGCAGCCCATTGGCCACGGGAAAGCGGAAGCTTCATGAATCACGGCTCCAAACGAAAAGAGATGTGAGAAGCTAATTCCCCACATCTCCGATGGCTCATGGATGCAATGGATCCGAGCCCATTCCACGCCTGCCGGAATTTGTCCGAAATGGCTTTAGGGAACCGCCACGGTGTGGCCCGAAGCTCCGGCTTGGACATGGTAGACACCCTTGGCAAGCTCCAGTGGCAGGGCGGTTTCGGATCCTTGAGCGACTTGCGAGTATACGGTCGCCCCGAGCAGGTTCGAAACCCGGATCACGGTGCCCGCCTGCGCCTTCACGACGATCTTGCCATTGCGCAACGAGGTGAAGCCATGCGAAGCGGTCCCGAGCGATGCAATGGCGGTCGACCCGACATCGTACTCCGTGGTGCTGATCTTGCCCACGCCTGAATAGGCACTGACCAAGGAAGGCACATCGGCCACGGCATCGGCCTTGTAGCTGTAGAACGAGGCGGGCTTGAAGGTGCCGGCCAACACTTCTTCGCTTGCCGAGAGAGGATCGGCTCCAGCCGCCTGCCCGGCGCTCAGGACGACCTGCGGCACCCGGTCGCAGGTCACCCAGTTGTTGTTCACGAAGGTGGCGGCGCCGTTCTCCGAAATTTTGCCAAAGACGGGCTTCTTCGAGGCTTCGTAGTGGTTGCCTTCGATGTAGACATCCGAATTGATGCGGGCGTTGGTGCCGTTTTCGCTCGTGACCATGTAGTTGTTGAGCATGTGGGCCTTGCCGAAGCGGATGAGCGGCAGGCGCGAGAGGATGTTCTTGAACCAGTTGTGGCTGTATGTGATGCGGCGATCGTAGTCGTCGCTGTTCCCCTTGCCCATCAGGGATGCCTTGTGGTGGTCATGGAAATAGCACCAGGAGATCGTGACGTTGGACGTGTTGTTCTTGCCGTCCACCAGACCGTCGTAGCGGTCCACATCGGTCATCACGCTGGGGTCCTCGTTGAAGAACTCGCAGTGATCGATCCAGATGTGGCGGCTCATGCGCTTGGCCTCGACGGTGGCGGTGTCGTCGGCTTGGATGCCGATGCAATCGGGGTCCGAAAGGGTCTTGGCAGCCCCGTTCACCCAAGCGATGATCTTGTTCTCGTCGGTGCGGGCGATGGGCACGTCCTTCATGGAGAACTTGATGTTGCGGATGATGATGTTGGACTGGGTCTGGATGATGATGCCGATGCGGTTGAAGAACGCATTGGAGCCGATGCCCACCAGGGTCTTGTTCGACCCCAGTTTGATGATGTCACCGTAAGTCGTATTGGTCGTTCCGGTGCTGGAGATGGCGCCGGTCCCGTCGATCTTGACCGCGACCCCGGTGTTGAATTCCTTGGTGATGCGGATGACATAGGGAGTGGTCTTGTCCTCGGCGTAGGTCTTGAGTTCCGCAAGCGTCGTGGGCGTGACCACCTTGCCTCCCTTTCCACCGGTCGTGCCGCCATCGGTGGTGGCAAAGCCCATGGGCGAGAAATCGGGAGTCGCAGCGAAGGCCGGGCTCATCAGAGCAAGGAAGAGGGGAAGGATTCCCGTTTTGATGTTCATGTCATCCTCTCGCATTGAAGGCACAAATGACCGGAAATCCGGCACGGATTCCATTTTGTCGCATCGAACCACGACCACTGACCTGAAAGTAGGGCCAGTGCGTCAAGGCCGCCTTGCGGGTGTTTCCCAATGCGTTGAAGTCTCGTCAACGGACGGCTTGCCTTGTCTGGCAAGGCATGGTAGGCTTGTTCGGGTCGCACACTCAAAGGGCCCTTGCAGCAAGGATCCCAATGCAGACGGATGAACTCCCGCAAACTCCGCTCGAGACCTACAAGGCCATCATCGACGAGTTCGTGGACATATCCCATTCCCGGCACGCGGATCTGGTCCTGGAAAGCGGGATCTACTCCAAGAATCCCGCCCACGACGAACTCAACGAGTTCGTTCAGACGCTTTCGCCACGCCAGCGGATCCTGCTTGCCAACATCCTCAACGAGGAACGCCAATGCGCCATTCACGACGTGCTGGCAAACGTCTCCTGGTGGATCGACAGCCGTGAGGTCGGCCTGACCTGCCGGGGGGAGGCCATGCCTGTCCAGTTGGCGGGAATGGGACTCCATGGCGACTATGTCGGAAGGCTCGACGAGCGGGAGTGGCCGGCGTAAGGTCGATGCGGGTGCAGGTCGTGTCCTGCAGCCATCTCCGAATCCGGCTCCAAACAGGCGTGGAACCGGTACGGCACGGGAATCGCATGACCGATGACCGATGCGACTCTTCCAATCGATCCTTTCCAGATTGCAACGCGGCCTTGTCCGGATTCCCACGGCCGGGATTCGTCCTGGGCAGACGGATGAGGCCCCATCGACAGGTTCCACCGAAGCGGTGATCCTGTTGCATGGGCTCTGCCGCACCAGCCGCAGCATGGACGCGATGGCACGGCATCTCGCAGGCCAAGGCTATTTGGTGATCAATCTCGACTACCCCTCGCGCAAGGAACGCATCGAGACCTTGGCCGAACGCACCCTCGCCACGGCACTGGCGGACCCGAGGCTCGAACGGTGCACCCGAATCCATTTCGTGACCCATTCGATGGGAGGAATCCTGGTGCGCTGGTTTCTTGGAAAGCACGCCCTCCCCAAACTTGGAAGGGTCGTGATGCTCGGACCGCCCAATCGCGGCAGCGAAGTCGTCGATACCTTGCGCAACACGGCCATCTTCCGGATCGTCAACGGTCCGGCGGGGCAGCAATTGGGAACCGACCCGCGATCCCTCCCGGAAAAGCTTGGCCCCGTTTCCTTCGAGCTCGGGGTGATCGCCGGCGACCGGTCGATCAACCCCATCAACAGCCTGATGATCGAAGGACCGGACGATGGCAAGGTTTCCGTGAACCGCACCCGTGTGGCCGGCCAGAAGGAGCATCTGGTGGTCCATGTGCCCCACCCCTTCCTCGCCTCGCGCCGGGAATCGATCTCCCATACCCTTCAATTCCTTCGCACGGGCTCCTTCCATTCGTGGCAGGGACTTGCCTGAAGACCCGACGGGAACTTGGCTTGCCCATCGACGGCTGAAAATGATACCATCAAGGGATGCGCCGGTTTCTTTTCCTCATGCTGCTTCCGTTCCTTGTGTGGGCCAAGACCCCGCTGCTTGCGGTCGCCGAGCTTTCCCCGCGCGGTGTGAGCGAAGCCGATGCCGCCATCATCACCGATCGCCTGCGTTCGGAGCTCCTGCAGACCCGCAAGGTGCGCGTGATGGAGCGCGCCAACATGGACAAGATCCTGAAGGAGCAGGCCTTCCAGCAGAGCGGAGCCTGCGAGGCCAGCGAATGCGCCGCCGAGATCGGCAAGATCCTGTCGGTGGATCGCATGGTGGTCGGGTCGGTCGGGAAGATCGGGGAACTGTACACCTTGAGCGTGCGCCTGTTGGACGTGAGCACCGGCGAGGTGCTTTTTTCCGTCAACGAAGACAACGAACGGGGCCGTCTGGAGTCGGTCCTGACGCGATCGGTGCCGCACCTTGCCGACAAGGTCATTGAAGGGATCCTGTACCAGAACGATGAGAACAGCGACATGGGCACGGGCGACGTGTACGTCACCGTGGAGGATTCCAGCGCCACCCTCACCTTGGATGGCAAGCCGGTGAGCGGGCGCATGCTCTTTGCCCTGGAGAAGATCGATGCGGGCCAGCACACCTTGGTGGCCCGAACCGCCATGATGGTCGGCAGCATCGACATCGTGCTGGGTCGCAACGAAGTCCTGCGCGTGGACATCCCGTTGAAGCCCGCCACCGGCACCGTCAAGTTCCTTTCCGACCCCATGGGTGCCCAGATCTTCGTGAACCGCCAACTGATCGGTCAGACCCCGTTCAAGTCCAGCACCCTGCAGGTGGGTGAGATCAAGGCCACCTTCCACAAGCTCGGGTTCTTTGACACGACCGTGACCTTCGCCTTGGGCCAGGACCAGGAGATCGTGAGCAAACTCACCCTCACGCCGGTGGGGAACCTCGCCTTCGACCCTGAGACCCCGGCGGAAATGACCCTCATCCAGGGCCGCGACACCTTGGTGCGCTCAGGGGACAAGCCCATCGGCCTGCGACCGGGAAGCTGGCGTCTTCAGGTGCGCGACAAGGCATGGCAATCCATGGACACCGTGGTGCAGATCAAGAAGGGACGCACATCCACCGTACCGCTCCGACGCCAACAGGCCCGAGTCTCGATCATCGCAAGCCCCGAGGCCGATGCGTGGCTGGACGGCGTGGCGCTGGGCCCTACACCGCATATTCTGGATACGGTCGCCCCGGGCACCCACACCTTGATCCTTCGACAGCAAGGCTACAAGGATGCGGTGCGCAAGATCTCCGTCACGCCGGGCCAAGTGGTGCTCAAGCGCATCACCTTGGAAAACCGCAACGGCCCGACACCCGAGGAGCTGGAATCCCGCGCCCGGGACGAATAGACTTAACGGAAAAGTCGCGACAGATCCTCGCCCGACAGACGCGCCACCACGGGCTTGCCGTTGGGGGATGTCCAAGGGTCGGACGAGGCGAACAGTTCATCGACCAGTCGCTCGCGTTCAGGGCCGGGCAGTTCCTGATCGCGGCGCACCGCAGCGGCCCGCGCATAGGCCTTGGCGAATTCCTGGTCCAAGGTTTCGCGGGTGGGCTCTTCATCGGTGAGCTGGGCCAGGATCTCAAGCAGGATGCCTTCGGCGCGTTCCTGGGCGATGGAGGACGGAATCCCGCGCAGCAAAAGCGTGGTGCCGCCAAAGGGCTCCAAGTCGAAGGACAGGTCGCGCAAGCGATCCAGGATGGTCACGGCGGTCTGGTGCTCGCGCAACGGAAGATCCAAGGTGCGCGGAAACAGCAGCTGCTGGCTGGGCACGGTGCCGTCGCGCGACAGGCTCTTGAGCGCCTGGTCAAAGAGGATGCGCTCGTGGGCGGCCCGCTGGTCGATGACCATCAAGCCTCCCATGATCTGGCACAGCAGATAGCCTTCGGTGCCCAGGAAATTGACCGCCCCGAGCGCCGCAGGTCGCACTGGCGGGGCTTGGGGCTTTGCCATGCCGGGAAAGACCACCAGACGCTCGCTGGAGGCGAACAGGTCTTCCTGCAAGGCTTCGGGCTCCTCCTGGACCGGGAGCATGGCCGAAAGCGAACCGGGAAAGGCGATGGAGGCCGAAAAGGGCATGCGGACAGAATTTGTCACTTCGGCGAAAGTGACCGCGGCCGATTGGGCTGAAGCCGGTTCATTGGCCTCAAGCGCTTGGGGCACGTAAAGGGGCAGGAGCCCGCCCACGTCCAGCGCATTGGCCACCGCATTGGCCACCGCGTGGAAGATCGGACTTTCGGACTGGAAACGCACTTCCTTCTTCTGCGGATGCACGTTCACATCCACCGTCTCAAGGGGCAGCGTGACTTCCAGCACGGCGACAGGGAAACGCCCGGCCGGCAGGTTGAGCCCCTTGGCCACGGCGCGCTGGACCATGCCCCCGCTCACGGGGCGGCGATTGATCGAAAGGTGGATCTGGTCGGCGCGGCCGCGATCGGTGCCGGGCCCCCCGACAAACCCCGCGATGGTCGCGCCGTTTTCTTCCCACAGCACCGGGCAAAGGCCCTCGGCCAAGTTGCCCAGCAGGCGACGCACACGCGCCTTGCGGTCCTCTGCGGGCGCCACCAGCAACTCGCGGGTGCCGTGGTGCAGGCGAAATTCGACATCCGGGCGGCACAGGGCCTGACGCACCAGCGTCGTGAGCACGCGGCTGGCCTCGGAGGTGGCCGATCCCAGGAACTTGCGACGCACCGGCACACCGGCAAACAATCCGCGCACTTCGATCTTGGTGCCGCGCGGCCAACCGCTGGGGCTTTCCGAGCGCAACTCGCCGTCGCGCACCACGATGGCATGGCCCTCCAGTTCGCCGGGCTGGTGGGTATCGATGCGAAGCTCGGCGACCGAGGCAAGCGAAGACAGGGCCTCGCCGCGAAAACCGTAGGTGCCCACATGCATGAGGTCTTCCAAGCGAATGAGCTTGGAGGTGGCGTGGCGCAACCAGCAAAGACGCAGGTCTTCCCGGCTCATGCCGCCGCCGTCGTCTTCCACCGAGATGAGGTCCAGTCCACCGCCCTCCAGACGCACGCGGATCCGGCGCGCCCCGGCGTCCAGGGCGTTTTCGACCAGTTCCTTCACCGCCGAGGCGGGACGGTCCACCACTTCGCCGGCGGCGATGCGGTTGATGGTCAGCTCATCGAGAAGCTGGATCATAGGGCTCTCACGCGCCAGGGAGCGTTCGCATGCTCCAACCCACCCCGACCCGCCCTGGCAGGGCGGGAGTTGGCGACCGCGCGCGCGCGCCAAGGATGCCGGCCGAAAGGCCCAAGACCCCGGCGAAGCCGAGGCTTGGCAGGCAGCCCGGCCCCCGCGATGCGGGGGAGGCGCCCTGATTTGACAAATTCTGTCACAGGTCCCCGAGCGCGACGATCGACTGGGTGCCCGAGGCCAGCTCCTTGGTCTCGAACGACCCTTCGGGGGCGCGGTCGGAGCCCGAGAAGATCACCGTGCGGGCGTGCTGCTCGGCGGCCGACTGCATCTGCTTGCCCAGCTTCCCGCCACCGAAGCCGAAGCCCACGGTGCGGCCCTTGGCGCGCAACGAGGCGGCAAGCCCGGCGACCTTGAGATCATCGCCATCCACCGACACGATCCAGTAGTCCATGCCGTCCGGAGCCACCTCGAGGATCCCCTTGTCCTTGAGGAGCTCGGCGATCACCACATCGCCCATGCCAAAGCCAACCGCAGGCAAGGCCTCGCCACCCAGCTTTTCAAGGAGCGAGTCGTAGCGGCCACCGCCGGCGATGGCACGCAAGGAACGGCCCGCATCGAAGAGCTCGTAGACGATGCCGGTGTAGTAGGCAAGGCCGCGCACCACCTTGGGGTCGAAGAGGCACCAGTCGCCAAAGCCGTGCGCGCTCACAAGCGCAAGCAGGTCGCGCAACTCCTGCACGGCGGCCTTCGATTCGTCCGAATGACAGATCTTGTCCACGTCCTCAAGGGAGGTCGCGGTGAAGAGGTCGTCGAGCTTCGCAAGCCCGGATTCGTCAAGGCCAGCAGCCAGCACGCCGGCCACGAACTCCTCGCGCGGGAGCTTGTCGCGGCGATCCAGCGCCAGGTACACGGAGGGCTTGTCGGTGCAGCCCAGCTCATCGAGGAGCCCGGAGATCAGACGGCGGCTGGAGATGCGCGCCTTCACGTCGTTGGCCGTCAAGCCCAACTCCTGGCAGATGGCGCAGGCGGCGGCCAGAAGCTCGGCATCGGCCCCGACGTTGTCGCTGCCCAGGATGTCCATGTTGAGCTGGAAGAACTCGCGCAGACGGCCGCGCTGCTGCTTCTCGTAGCGCCACAGGCGCGGGAGCGAGAACCAACGGGCGGGCTTCTTGAGGTTACGGCCCAGCTGGTTTGCCATGCGGGCAAGCGTGGGGGTCATCTCGGGGCGAAGCGCGATGTCGCGATGGCCCTTGTCCTGGAAATTGTAGAGCTGCCCGACGATCTCGGAGCCCGACTTCCCGGTGTACAGTTCCAGATGCTCGAAGGCCGGCCCTTCGTACTCCTGGAAACCAAAGCGGGTGCACACCTTGCGCCATGCGCCGAAGATCCGGTTCTGGACGGCCATCTCGGCAGGAAAGAAGTCTCGCGTGCCCTTCGGGGGCTGGATTTTCTGGCTCATGTGACGGGGAAAGGTAACTCCGCACGACAGGTGATGGGCACCACCGCCGCGCAGGATTTGAGGTCTGTCGCGGCGGCCCGGGCCCTATGCCGCCAAGGGTCTGGATCGAGGCTTGGCGGCACGCAGCCCGCTCACGCGGTCTGCGCCCATCCGGGTGACGGTCCCTGGTGCGTCTTAGGGAGTGGTATTCTTGACGCAACGAACCGAGGCGAAGGTTGACTTTGGCGCAGTCCCGACAGAGAAGATGGATTGAGCAACGTATTGATTATTACCAAGATCGATGTACGTCTTCCCCGCCTTCAATTCGCTCGCATTCGCATATCCATCGTCCACAGCCACCGTAGAATTCCACCAAATGGCATCCGTTCCGGAACCTTTTGAAACGAGGGACTTGTGATCTGCAGCCTCTGTACGCATTCCCGATGGAAGGCCGCGAAACCCAATAGAATCAATTCCATTTGCAGAGAACGTGCCCAATTCGCTGAAATTTGCAGGATTCCACCCAATACTTGACTTCAGCCATCGGCCTGCTGTTGAGATGTCCTGCCCATTGCGAACCGAAGCCCATTCCACAGTGTCCGGAAGATGCCATTCTGCCGGGCAGACCTTCAATGCCGTATCATATTCATAAAGTCGGCCATATTTCGCACAGGAATCCGTCCAGTCCAGATAACACTTCCCGACGGTATCCTTGGAGCCGGTGGTCGCACGGTAGTTCAGATTCTGGGCCATCCAGGTCTTGCCGTTGATCACGACAGTACGGTAGACGTTCCCATCGCGCACATCGATCAGTTTCCCGTAGTTGATCTTCTTGTTCCAAGGAATGCCGTAGGTGTTCGTATCCTCGCGAGCGATCCGGAAGGTCGCTGTAACCTCCTTGCTCGTATCCCCTTGGGAGATCGCAATGGCCTTGATCGTGGCCGAATCAGTCACTGCAATCGGATTTTGGCTCGTGTAATGAATCCATGCCGGCGAAGTGCCGGTTCGATACAGAATGGAGTCCTTAGGGTTCGTGAATCCCACCTTCAAGCTATCCAAATACCAACCTTCCAACGAATCGAAAGCTGGCGCAGTCACGGAATCGCGGCGCACAACGGTCAAAGTGCACAAGCGGGGCGCGGCTCCATTGGTCACGGCCAAGGCGAACGTATTGGTTTTGGAGGAAAGCGTCAAGGTGGTGTCCGGGTCCACTTGCGTGGAAATTCCGTTGATCGTCAGCTTCGCCGTGCTTGATGCCAGATCTGCCTTGAATCGGATGGATGTCGTCTTGTGCGAAACCGAAAGGGACCAGTTGGATTTGGTGGAATCGAAGGCGTTCGTCCAATTACCGGGCATTGCCGTCAATGTCCGGATCGCCGTACTGGTGTCCGATTTCGTCGTATCCGGCGGCGTCGTGGTGTCGTCCTTGGCCTTCACCGTTACGGTGATCAATTCGCTCCAAAGGATGTGCTCCCCTACCACGCTTCGATACGCGACTTGGGCTGCTCCGGTATCCTTGAATACGAAGCTCTTGGTCGCGATCGAGGGAATGGCCATGGTGCGGGGATCATCCGCTTCATTCGTGCTGTAAAACAGAGTATCGCTGCCCAGTTTGAGGGTATCGCCAACCTTGAACGAACCGTCAAGCGTCTTCAAAACGGCAGCAAGCGTTTCTGATGCCTTGACCGTGTCCGGAGTGATCGTGACAGACTTTGTCGCTTCGGTTCCTGCCGAAACCGTCGTCGATCCCCACCAACGCAAGACGACTTTTCCGC